>NZ_CP054140.1:493750-820000 GCF_016446285.1 Desulfobulbus oligotrophicus | reverse complement strand
GGATGTCGCCTTTGGTCCTCGCAATCAGGGCAAGAATGCAACCCAGGTTGATCACCTGGTCCGAAATGCCCTGGCTGGCGTCAACCTTGACCACCTACTCTACAAGTCGTCTCACAGTTTGAGCTACGGTCAGAAAAAACGGGCTGCCTTGGCTGCCATTCTTGCCATGGAGCCTGAAGTGCTGCTCCTTGATGAACCGACAGCTAATCTGGACCCCGGTCAGGAACGACGGATCAAGGAACTGCTGGCAGGATACACCGGCACCCTCATCATCATTGAGCATGATCTGCTTTTCCTCCAGGGGATCTGTAACCGGGCGGTCGTCCTGGTTGAAGGCCGGGTGCAATATGATCAGCATTTTGATGACCTGCTGGGAAATCCCCGGCTTCTGGTTGCGTGTGGCCTCGATTTTACCTTTCGTTTTACCGACTTGGATTGTGCTGCGGCGAGTGCGGGACATCAGCATTGTCAGGTCACCCCTGAACAGGATACCAACGGCTATCATCGGCAGTCAGATCATGGCAGGCAACCCCTGATCGAGCTGCAACGGTACAGTTATCGTTACGCTGACGGAACAGTTGGTCTTCGCGATATAAACTTCGGTCTCTTCACAGGAGAGACCGTGGCCCTGCTGGGTGAAAACGGGGCGGGCAAATCTACTTTGGCGCTCTGTTTGCTTGGTTTGCATCTGGGTGAGGGCTCTCTGCTGCTGGACGGAGAACAGGTGTCCCCAAACGAACGATCACGACTTTGGCAAAGGGTGGGCATGGTGTTTCAGCACTGTGCTGAACAACTGTTCTGTCCCTCCTGTTGGGAAGAGGTTGCATTTGGACCGCAACAGCTGGGATTGCCTGCAGATGAGGTGGAGCATCGTACGCAAGAGGCCCTGGCGCTGGTCCAGCTTCATGGTTGCGAAGAGCGGGTGCCTCTCAATATGAGTGAAGGTGAACGTAAGCGATTGGCAATCGCTGCTGCCCTTAGCCTACGTCCGGATCTACTGCTCCTTGATGAACCGGCGGCAGGTCTTGACCCTCGCAGTGAAGCCCTCCTCGTGCAAATCCTTGCAGAACTCCCTGTAACAAAATTGCTCATCACCCATGATCTGAATTTCATCCGCTGGTTGAGCCGGCGCACAGTGGTTCTGCATCAGGGACGGATCATTCGCGACTATGCGACCAGTTCATTTCTGGCCGATGAGCACCTTCAGGAAATTACCGGCCTTGATTACCAGTACAAAAGAAGATGCCGGCAGGCTTAAAATAGGCCGTTCAGCACCATTTTTTGAAGACTGAAAGGGGCATGTGCTGCTCAGGTGACTGAGCGGTGTTGTGTGTTACCTGGAGCGTCTGATCAAGGCAGCAGAAGATGCCTGCCGGCATCTGATACATTGCTTGTTCCGGGCCGATGAAAAAAAATCTTGGTAACGGTGGCAGGGTTGACGAAGACTTTGGTTTTCGGTTATGATGGTACACCAATCAAAACAGTATGCGCCTGTAGCTCAGCTGGATAGAGCATCGGACTTCGAATCCGAGAGTCGGGAGTTCGAATCTCTCCAGGCGCGCCACTGCACATTCAAGAGCTTGGCGTTAATTTGCCAGGTACTTTTTTCTTATTCGCAGCAACAGGGCCTTTGTCAATGAATTCGGCCCTACAATAAGGACGACGGGCCTCATCAGGCCTTTGACAACGTGACTCAGGATGAGAGGTCTCTTACAACCTCTCTCTTCATCAGCCATGGCAGCCTGAGGCCTCCCATGAATCACCACTGCCTCAGAGCTTGTTCCACTTCCGGGCTGTCCAACCTCAAGGGGCCATCGCCCAATGCATCAATAATGAGCATAAAATCAAATCAATGGAGGTTTTTATGGAAGTGAAAGATTATTGCAAAAATGTGGATATGGAACTCACTGTCTGGAAGGCAAAACTTTACGATGTTATCAGCAAAGTGGAGAAGTTGCCCACCAGCAGCAAACAACGAATGCTGGAAGAGGTAAATGGGTTGCATATTGTCATGGCTGAGCTTGAAGATAGAATCGATAAACTGCGGACAGAGTGCCCGGTTTCCTGGAAGCCTGAGAAAGATGAAATCCAGGGAAAGTTCTCTGAACTTACCAGCAAGTACAATAGCGCGGCAGGTGTACTTTTTGACTATGATTTTGGAGGTTGATAACGTTGTCATTCTTTAGACAACCTGTCTTGATGGTACAATGTATCATCTGTCGATCATACAACTTCCAAATCAAAAAACGTTCTAAAGATACGATGTAAGAAAAAAGTATACTGACGGCGATGGACCCTTGAGGTTGGATCCTGCCCGTATTGAGTGGAGATTTCGTTAAGCTGTATAATGTGAAAGGGCGTTCAAAGGATATCCTGGCAACAGATTTGGCATATAAAGTGTTGACTTTTCATGAATCCTTGAACCGTTAATGATTCATTTCTTTATTTTGTACTTGATTTGTAAAGTTTGATCTTCTCTTTTTTAAAGATCGGTAAAAATGCGAACAGGGTGTTGACTTCATAGAGTCAACACCCTGTTTTTATATGGCGTCCCCAACCGGATTTGAACCGGTGTTGCCGACGTGAAAGGCCGGTGTCCTGGACCTGACTAGACGATGGGGACGAAATGAAACGATGCTGCTGGTGGGTCGTGCGCGATTCGAACGCGCGACTCTCTGCTTAAAAGGCAGATACTCTACCGGCTGAGTTAACGACCCATAGATTTAAAAAAAATTCTTTACCTTTTTTTATTTCACGTGTCAATAAAAATTAAAGACAGTAAAGGACATTTTTTGAAGAAAGAGTCGTCCTTTTGAGAGATGCTGGAAGAGATCTAAATGGTTCCTGTTCATTTCTCGCTGGTTTCGCAGCAGGTTTGCGAGTACAATTCTGCAGGTCGAGTCAACAATTCTGCGGACGATTATCTGTCCGTTGAGCTTAACAGGTAGTGATTATTATGGGTTTATTATCGGGTTCAGCATCATTTACACGTTTTACAGTGGTGGGGGAATTACCCGCCTCTTTCTGGGAATTTGCCGCACAGCGAATTGCCGCTCTGAGCTTCAAAGACATTGATGACACCATGGATGAATTCTCCATTGGCTGGGTGTCAGTGGCTGATATGTTTGATGCAGGCTTTGCTTACAGCAGTTACGCTGCCGGCGATAACCTTGTTTTGACCATGCGGATTGACGAACGTAAGGTGGCTCCCTCTGTGTTGAAGAAGTATGTGACTAAGGAAGAGGAGCGGTTGAAAAGAGAAAAACAGATCCCTCGCCTCAGTCGATCTGCTCGTTTGGAGATCAAGGAACGGGTACGAGCGGAGCTGGTTCGCCATTCGCCGCCGGTACCATTGACCTGTGATGTCTGCTGGAACCTTGCCGACAACACCGTCCTTTTCTTTTCCACAAGTAAAAAGGCAATCGCCCTGCTGGAAGATCTTTTCAAGGAGACGTTTCAGGTCTCTCTGGTTTTACAGATTCCCTGGACGACCGGATTGCGCATGGTAAACGAAGATATTCTTGATCAATACGAAGCCATGCGGCCCGCTCTGTTGCTGTAGTTGAACGTGTATCCGATTCCTCTGATTACCCTGATGGAGATAGAATGAACAGTTCTTTGCTTGCCCTGATCGCTGCAGCTGTCTTGATCGTGATTGTTCTGGCACTAAAAAAACGGTCAACCGGTAAGAGATCCGATGGAGCCGTCCAGGAAGTACAGGCAGAGGCGGCTGCCCCTGCTGAAGAGGCCGTAGAAAAAGAGTCGGTGCTCTCTGATGATCCGGAAGAGACGGTTGCTACTGACGAAGAACCGATGGTTTCTGCTGATGAGACGGTCGAGGCTCCGCTGGAGGAGATGCCGGCAACCGAACCAACAACAGGTGACCTGTTACAAGAATCTGAGCCGGTGATCGAGGCAATAGAACTGGAGGTTATTGAAACAGAGGCACCGGTCGATCAGGAGGAAAGAGCTGTTGAACCAGGGGAAGAGCTGCCGGTGGATATCACGGTATCTGCTGCAGAAGAGGAAGAGACAGCAGAACATGCGTCGGATGAGTCGGAAGCGGCAGCTGGTGAAGATGAGGTCGTCACTGCTGCTTTTGTGCAGGAAAGCCGTGAGGAGAGCGGGCAGGAAGAACAGCTGTTTGCAGAAGTTGACCCCGTTTTTTCTGATTCGGCGACGGTAACAGAGGTGGTTGTCGATAGTGACGAAGAAGCAGCTGTTTTTGCCGATGAGACGGTTGATCCGGCGCTGAAGGTTACTGCTGACACAGAGCCTGTACCAGGCGAAGGTGAGGAAGGGGCGTCCCTGATCATAGAGGCGGTCGATGAAAACGAGCCTGAGGTTGCACAGGTAATAGCTAGGGAAGAGGCCACTTCTGAAGTTCAGGATGAGCCTGAACTTCGCGTTCCGGCCGCCACAGAAGAAGAGGAGGCCGAGACAGAGGTGCCGGTTTCTGAGCCGGACGAAGAAGTGCCGGCAGATGCGGCTGCAGCGCAACCGCTTCAAGAGGATGAACAGCAGGAGGCGGCACCGGTACCACCGACTGACAGTACAGTTTCTCTAGAGAGCTCAGATGTTTCCCACCCTGCTGCTGTTGAAGCCGGGCAGGCTCCCACACCGATTCACCTGACCCTCGAGGTGTATTCCGAACGTTTGTACGCTCTGGAAGAGCGTCAGCGCTCGTTATTGACCGACGCTATTGCCCGTCAGGATGAGGCCCTGCGTGATCGGTTGCAACGGGAGCTTGTGGTTATGAATGAGAAAATAGCGTTGCTGGCCGACAGTTATACTGAGGAGATATCCTGTTATCAGCAGGTGCTGCAGATCATGACACAGCTGCAACAGGAAGGAAATGGGTCTGCAGAACTGGATGAGGCTGTTGAGCATCTGTATACAGGTGATCCTGAAAAAGCCGAAGCGGTCTTGTCGGCGCTAAGTAAAAAGATGCAACCGTTTGCAGCCCGGGCAGCCTATGGCTGTGGCCGTTTGGCTGAGTGCCGGGTTGATTTACAGCTGGCGCTCACCATGTACAGAGGCGCGATTGAACAGGATGTGAACAATGCTGATTATCTGCAGGCCGCAGGACGGGTTGCGCGCAGCCTTTATCGGTATAAGGAGGCTTTGCCGTGGCTGGAGAGCTACGTACAGTTGAAAAAGAACAGTAACAGCCGTGATGCGGTGGGATTAGCCTTGGCACAGCGGGAACTGGCCTATACGTATGTGTTGAGCGGCAACTATCAGAAGGCGGGGCCACTGTATAAGGAAGCCATGACCGGCATAGCCAGAAGACTTGGTGAAGATCATCCGGAGATGGCCGTCAGTTGGCAACAGATAGGTGAACTGCAGGAGACTCTGGGGGAATATGACAAGGCGGTTGCTCTCTATAAAAAGGCCATCTCCATCCTGGTGAAAAAACGGGGAACCGAGCACCCGTCTCTGGCCAACCTTCTGACCAGGCTGGCGGCGTTGTGTATGGAACTGGAACAGGAGAAAGAGGCTGTGGCTGTCTATGAACAGCTGGTTCGAATCCAGGAAAAAGCCCTTCGGCCGACTCACCCGCAGCTGGCCATCAGTCTGAATAATCTTGCTGAGGCCTATCGTCTGGAGGGACGTTATGGTGAGGCTGAGGCGTGTTATCAGAAGATATTGGAAATCAATGAAACCGTGCATGGCCCTGAGCATCCCAGTGTGGCCGCTGTTTTACAGGAATTGGCCAAGCTGAACACCACTCAGCGTCGGCCCGAGGAGGCAAAACGTTACCAGGAACGGGCTGCTGCAATTTTTCAAAAGATTGTGGATGCCTCGGAAAAAACTTCTGATAAGGAAGGACTGACCCTGGAGCTGGAGTAAAATATCTGTTTGGTTGTAATACTTGAAGGTGCGCAAGTACGGGCATGGTGATAAAAGGAATGGCGATGTTGGGTGAGCAATATGGATCTGGTTGATCTGATACAGGAGAAACGGTTTTTAGGTCAGGAGTTCCTGGCCTGGCTTTGGTATAAATCGGAAGAACGAGGCGGCAGCATTGATGTCCCCGGACGGGGTGACGTGCTGGTCGTGTTTGAGAAGCATATGCTGCTGGAATATGGGGAAGGTGAGGCCAACGAGAAATTAATTTGCCGGGGGCTGCAAACTGAATTAAAAGAAGCGCGAGCCGCTCTCAGGCTGGCTAAAAAGCCGGAGCAGGCACGTATTCGTCTGGCGTGGGGAGAAAATGAGTTCAGTGTGACTCTGACGGCGGCGATTTTTGAGTTTCGTAATGTCCGTCTTCCTAAAACGGTAGATGCGGCAGATGAAGGTGCTGATCGTGAAAGCATGGAGGGGCGCATTCTTGAGCGGATAGCTCTTTTCGAAGAGTTGACCCGGCTGATCGACGACCTCTTTCGACTGTATATCAATATTCGCGCCTCACAGCTCTGGAATGAAGAACTGATCAGGATTCGTCACTGGATCGGGACAGACAGTCAAATCGATTAACCTTATAAGTGGTTTTTATGGAATTTGAAACCGTGATAGGGCTGGAAGTGCATGCCCAGGTAAAGACCAGAAGCAAAATTTTCTGCAGCTGTTCCACGCAGTTCGGAACACCGCCCAACACTCAAACCTGTCCGGTCTGTCTGGGGATGCCGGGATCCCTGCCCGTACTGAACCGGCAGGTGGTGGAATCGGCCCTCAGGCTGGGATTGGCGACTGATTCGTCCTTTAATCGGGAAAACCGGTTTGCCCGCAAGAATTACTTTTATCCGGATCTGCCCAAGGCGTACCAGATTTCGCAGTTTGAGCTGCCGATCTGCGAACATGGTACGCTGGAAATAGAACTTGAGGGGCAGGCGCCAAAAAGCATCGGTATCACTCGTATCCATATGGAAGAGGATGCCGGCAAACTGGTGCATGATGAACACGAACCGGTCAGCTATGTTGATCTTAACCGGAGCGGTATGCCGCTGTTGGAAATTGTCAGCGAACCGGACCTGCGTTCACCCGAGGAGGCGGCAGCCTATCTCAAAAAGTTGCATGCCATTGTCCGTTATCTCGATATCTGTGACGGGAATATGCAGGAAGGCAGTTTTCGCTGTGATGCCAATATTTCCTTACGACCGATTGGCCGGGAAAAATTCGGTACCCGCTGTGAGCTGAAGAACATGAACTCCTTCCGCAATGTTCAGTTGGCACTGGAGTATGAAGTGCGGCGTCAGCGGGATATCCTGCTTGAAGGCGGGCAGGTGGTGCAGCAGACGCTGCTGTGGGATCCGGATCGCGGCCGGACCGAACCGATGCGCGGTAAGGAGGAGGCCCATGATTACCGTTATTTTCCGGATCCTGATCTGGTGCCGGTGGTGGTGGATGACGGCTGGATTGAACGGGTGCGTGCCGAGTTGCCGGAGTTGCCGGACAAACGGCGGCAGCGTTTCATCGACGATATCGATTTATCTGACTATGATGCCACGATCCTCACCGCCTCCCGCGAGTTGGCCGATTATTTTGAAGCAGCACTCGGGAGCTATGGGAATGCCAAAAAACTGGCCAATTTCATTGGTACCGAACTCCTGCGTGACTTTGGTCCGGAGCGGATTGGTGACTGTCCGGTCAAACCACACCAGCTTGCCGATCTGTTGAGCATGACAGAGCAGGGGACGATTTCCGGCAAAATCGCCAAAACAGTCTTCAGCGCGATGTTGATCAGCGGTGATGATCCGGAGACAATTGTCAAGGCCCAGGGTTTGGTCCAGATGAGCGATGAGGCAGAGCTCGTCAGCCTGGTGCGGGAGATTCTTGCCGCCAACCCGGATCAGGTCCAGCAGTTCCGTGAGGGTAAGGCCAAGGTGATGGGCTTTTTTGTTGGTCAGCTGATGCAGAAGACCAAGGGGCAGGCGAATCCGCAGCTGGCCAACAGGCTGTTCCTGCAGGAGTTGGGTTGAATGCTCTGATGCAGAGCTGCAGTATGGAGCCGGCTGCAAACGCTGTCTCAAGGAACTCAAACTTGAGTTTTTTGGGGTGCACGCGCTATTGAAAGACGATGATGTGAGGGAGGAGTGTGCAAGAGGCGATCTCTTGTTTGTGCTTTGCTGAACACGGGCGGGCGTGCACGGCACAAGATATAGGCACGCCTCTGCCGAGAAACACCTGATTGTCGGGCAGACATCTGATCTTGCTCACTCTTTAATCGCCGCAACGGCAGGATCTGTGAAGAAGTTCAGCTGATCTGGATCAGTACCGATGGAAAAATGTGAGTGGCAGAAAAAAGGACAGGGCCATCGACAACGACTGCGTGACAAGTTCCTTGAACAGGGCATTGAGGCGTTTACCGATAGTGAAATTATCGAACTGCTGCTGACCTTCGGCACACCGCGATCCGATTGCAAGGAGGCAGCCCGCCTGGCCCTGGCACAGTTTAAATCCCTGCCGGCGGTGCTCGACGCCTCCTCCGTTCAACTGCAGCGGATCAAGGGACTGGGGCCGAAGAATATCTTTGCCCTGCAGTTTATCCAGGGTGTGGCTCGTCGTTATCTGCGCCAGCGCGTTGTCGGCAGACAGTATGTTCATTCCTCCCGGGAAGTTGCCGACTATCTGATCCATACCATGCGCGGCCTGCAGCATGAGGTGTTTACCGTGGTCTTTCTTGATGCCGCCCATGCCGTCATTGATTCTGCGGTGGTTGCGGAAGGCACCATCACCATCAACACCATCTATCCCCGTGAACTCGTCAAGGCGGCGCTGGCACATAATGCAGCCGCCCTGGTTGTTGCCCACAACCATCCCTCCGGCAGTCTCACCCCCTCGCGGCAGGATGAAGAGCTGACCCGTACGTTGCACCTTGTCTGCTCCTTTATGCATATTAACCTTCTTGATCACCTCATCATAGGCAGCGGTGATCAGGTGTACAGCTTTGCGGATCAGGGTATTATGGCCAAGATCCGTGACGACTGCCGGCAGATTGTCAGACAGGTGGGCTGATGCTTCTGGAACAGCAGGCCGGCCTCTATGTGCATGTTCCCTTTTGTCACCGAAAGTGCGGCTACTGTAGTTTTTTCTCAACTGTGCCCAGAGCGGGGGACCGCGACCGGTTCTGTTCAGCGCTGCTGACGCAGATGCAGTACCTGGCGGCCCAGCCGGAGGTGCAGTGTCTTGGCTTTGCCACGATCTTTTTCGGTGGTGGTACGCCTTCAGTCTTACCCGCCTCTGTCTTGAGTGATCTTCTGCACAGGTTGCGTCATCTGTTTTCTTGCAGCACCCCTGATCCGGAGATTACTGTAGAGGTTAATCCCGGCACCATTGATGGGACGGCGCTGTCCGCACTGCGGCGGGCTGGGTTTAACCGGCTCTCCATCGGAGTGCAGTCACTGGTGGACCGTGAACTCGCCGCGCTGGGCCGCATGCACAGCAGCCGGGAGGCATTGGCCGCTATTCTTGCCGCCCGTCGGGCCGGTTTTGACAATCTGAGCTTTGATCTGATGTATGGGCTGCCGCAACAGACGGTGAGCAGTTGGCAGGCAACGCTGGATCGCGCCTTGGATCTTCAGCCGCAACATCTCTCCATGTATGAGTTGACAGTGGAAGAGGGAACTCCCCTGGCTGCTCAGGCACAGGCTGATCCCCGGTTGCTCCCGCCCGAGGAGGAGGTGCTGGCAATGATGGCAGCCACGGCAACAGCGGTTGCCGGGTCCTCACTGCAGCGCTATGAAATCTCCAACTATGCTGAGCCCGGCTCTCTATGCCGCCATAATGTCAATTACTGGAACAATGGTTGCTATGTCGGCTTGGGGCCCGCTGCGGTCAGCGCTTTTGGCGGTGTGAGACGAACAGCAGTGGCGGATCTGGACGAGTTCTTCCGTCGTGTTCTTTCCGGCTTGCCGGTGTGGGAGGATGTTGAGAGCCTGGACCGGGAGGCGGCTTTTCGTGAGACCGTGGTCATTGGTCTGCGACTGCTGGCCGGAGTATCCGTCACTGCACTGCAGGACCGTTTTGGTCTTGATCTCCCCACCTATTATGGTTCGCATCTTGATCAGCTTATAGGGCAGGGGTTGTTGACATTGCACCAGGATCGACTCTGTTTGACTCTGAAGGGGTTACCGGTGGCAAATCAGGTGTTATCCGCATTGGTCTGAGGTTGACGGGTGGTCACGGGAATGGTACCCGTTTGAGAATGATCCGGGCTGAACGTTTCCATCCATTGCTATCAAGGAGAAAGATATGGAATGTACGCTGACGGTCTTATGTGAAAATTCCGTTTCTTTGTCCCACGGGCTCATCGGCGAGCATGGCTGGGCGGTCCATGTTGACAACGGAGAGCATCGTCTGTTGTTTGATACCGGGCAGGGATTGGGGCTGGTGAATAACAGTCGGGTCATGGGTGTTGATCTTTCCAGGTTGGAGGCCATTGTCATCAGCCACGGCCATTATGACCATACCAGTGGACTCCCGGAGGCGCTTGTGGCCTGCGGGGGGGCTGATGTCTATATTCATCCGGATGCCTTTGTCGATCGATACTGGTGCAGGGATGGCAAGAATGATGAGTGCCGGGAAATCGGTATTCGCTATAAGCGGAGCTATCTTGAGTCGTTGGGGGCTCGTTTCAAGTCTGTACTCCGGTTTACTGAAATTTTTCCCGGCATCTATCTGACCGGTGAGGTGCCCAGGCTGAACGATTTAGAACTTCCTGATACAACCATGAAGGTGCGGGGGGATGATGGTTCCTGGCAGCAGGATGCACTGAAAGACGATCTGTCGCTGATTGTTGCTACAGAAAAGGGGTTGACCGTGGTGCTCGGCTGTGCCCACGCCGGATTGATGAACATTCTTGATCATGTTACCGCCAATCTGCCCGGCCGACCTCTGCACATGATCATCGGTGGCACGCATCTGGGGTTTGCCGATCAACAGCGGTTTGATGCTACAGTGGCGGCCATCGACCGATTCGGGATCAAACAGCTGGGAGCTTCTCATTGCACGGGTCTGTCCAACTGCGCCCGACTGCAGCAGAAGCTTGGCGACCGTTTCTTTTTTGCTGCTGCCGGGACCCGGTGGAAATGCTGATGTCCAACTGTTGACCGCACCCAGGTGAGGTCTTTTTGTACAGAGGCGTGCAGAGGACACAGGCTTTTTGAAAGCAGTGTACACGGAGCGACTTTTTTGATCGTTCATCTCACGGCAACTCCGCTTATTATCGTTCTTGCCTTTGTTGAAGGGGCAGAGTAAAAATAGAGGTTGATCATTGTGTCGCAGCCTTTACTGAGGGCGTGTGCGGTGCAGTGGTTTGCTGGACAAGAACGTCTGTCTGTCGGTCCGGTCAGCTGCAGTAGCCAGCTGGTCTTCATATGTTTTTCATCCAAGTAAGGAGTACGATTATGGCAGCTTTTGTGTATCAGGATCCCTTTCCTCTCGGTAAAGATGACACCACATATCGCCTGCTGGAAGGTTCCGGCAAATATGTGTCTACAGACATGTTCAACGGCCAGGAGGTTTTGAAAGTTGACCCTGAAGGGTTGAAGGTGCTGGCAAATCAGGCCATGCGTGAGGTGTCGTTTCGCCTGCGTCCGGCTCACAACGAGCAGATCGCCAAAATTTTTGCCGATCCCGAATCCTCACGCAACGATAAGGAAGTGGCCTATGCCATGTTGCGTAATGCTGAAGTTTCCGCTGACTATGTGCTGCCCTTCTGTCAGGATACAGGTACGGCCTGCGTCGTGGCCAAGAAGGGACAGAATGTCTGGACCGGCGGTGATGATGCGGAGATGATTTCTGCCGGTGTGTTCACCACGTACACGGAAGAAAATCTGCGGTATTCCCAAAACGCACCACTGAATATGTACGATGAGGTCAACACCAAAACAAACCTGCCGGCGCAGATCGACATCTACGCCACCCAGGGGAATGAGTACAAATTCCTTTTTATCGCCAAGGGTGGTGGATCAGCTAACAAGACGTTTTTGTACCAGGAAACCAAGGCTCTGCTGAATCCCGACTCCCTGAAGAAATTTTTAGTGGACAAGATGAAGACCCTCGGCACCGCTGCCTGTCCACCCTACCATATCGCCTTTGTTATTGGCGGCACCTCGGCGGAAACCTGTCTTAAAACAGTAAAGTTGGCCTCAGCCAAGTATCTGGACAGCCTGCCCACCAGTGGAAACGAGCTGGGTCGCGCTTTTCGTGATGTGGAACTGGAGCAGGAGCTTTTGGTGGAAGCACAGAAGCTCGGGCTGGGCGCCCAGTTCGGCGGCAAGTACTTTGCCCACGATATCCGGGTCATCCGGCTCAGTCGCCATGGCGCCTCCTGTCCGGTGGGTATGGGGGTTTCCTGTTCGGCCGATCGTAACATCAAGGCCAAAATCAACAAGGAAGGCCTGTGGCTGGAGCAGATGGACGATAATCCCGGTCGTTTGATTCCGGCGGAGTACCGCGATCGTACAGGCGGGCACCAGGTGAAGATTGACCTCAACCAGCCGATTAAAAACGTCCTGGCCGAGTTGACCAAGTATCCGGTGGCCACCGCACTTTCCCTCACCGGTACTATTATTGTCGGACGTGATATTGCCCATGCCAAGTGGAAGGAGTTGCTTGATGCCGGTAAACCACTACCCGATTACCTCAAAAATCATCCGGTCTATTATGCCGGTCCTGCCAAGACCCCTGCCGGTAAACCGTCCGGCTCTTTCGGCCCGACAACCGCCGGTCGTATGGATTCGTACGTTGATCTTTTTCAAAGTCATGGCGGTTCTCTGATCATGATCGCCAAGGGGAACCGTTCACAGCAGGTCACGGATGCCTGTAAGAAGCATGGAGGGTTTTATCTCGGTTCCATTGGCGGCCCGGCCGCCCTTCTGGCTGAAGAAAACATTACCAAGGTCGAGTGCATCGATTATCCCGAGTTGGGTATGGAGGCGGTTTGGAAGATTGAAGTGGTCGACTTCCCGGCCTTCATCCTGGTGGATGACAAGGGCAACGATTTTTTCAAGAACCTGTAAAAACCATCATCTGGCTGCCTCTGCAGTTGCATGAAAAGACCTTATCACAACAGGCGGGGAACTTTTGCTCCCTGCCTGTTCTTTTTTAGCAGACGAACATGGATGATCTCAAAACTTCTGAAGTCTGGCGTATTTTTCGTATTCAGGCTGAACTGATCGACGGCATAGAAACTCTCGGGGACCTGGGTCCGGCGGTGTCGGTGTTTGGTGGAGCACGCTTCAGCAAGGACTCGCCCTACTATGAGGCAGCCCGGAGGACAGCTGAACTTTTGGTTCGTCAGAATCTGGCCGTCCTTACCGGTGGCGGACCCGGTATTATGGAGGCGGCCAGTCGCGGTTGCTTTGAGGCCGGCGGTACCTCGGTTGGACTGAACATCATCCTGCCCCGGGAACAGCATCCCAACCAGTACCAGAGTCGCAGTTTAACCTTTCGTTATTTTTTCATCCGTAAACTGATGTTTGTCCGCCACTCCATGGGGTATATTATTTTCCCCGGCGGTTTCGGCACCATGGATGAGCTGTTCGAGTCGCTCACCCTGGTGCAGACAGGCAAGATCCGTCGGTTTCCGATCATTCTTTTCGGTAACGGCTACTGGCAGGGCCTGGTCGAGTGGCTCCGGACGGAGATGCTGGCGCACAAAGCCATTGATTCGGACGATCTCGAGCTCTTGCATGTGGTCGATACTCCCGAGGCCGCCACCGATATCATTACCTGTTATATAGAACAATGTCGGCAGTTCGAGGGTGAAGAGCGACGCCGGACAGACCGGTGATCCTCTGGTTTATCCGATCGTTTGGCTCAGCACATACGCTCCTGTGACCAGTCATTATGCTCAAACTCACTGTGATCAGGTTTGGGCGGCTTGATTTCGGCCATACGTTGACGAAGCCAGACCAGTACTTTGGAAAACTCACCGGCAAATTCGGCCAGAGCCAGCCCACGGTGGCTGATACGGTTTTTCTCAGCCATCGATACTTCGGCAAAGGTTTTTCCCAGGACCGGTGAATAGAAAATCGGATCATAGCCAAATCCGGATTCACCTCGTCGTTCGTTGATGATTTCACCATCACAGCGGGCTTCCCAGGTCAGCGCAGGGCCGGATGGAGTGGCCAGTGATAACACGCAGACAAAGTGGGCGGCTCGATTTGTCTGTCCGGCCATTTCACGCAGCAGTTTTTCACAGTTATCCCAATCCGTGGCTTCCTGGCCGGCATAGCGGGCGGAGTAGACACCGGGGCGGCCGTCCAGCGCCTCCACCACGAGACCTGAGTCGTCGGCCAGACAGGGTAAACCCAGAACCTTGGCGTAATGCAGAGCCTTTTTATACGCATTTTCATCAAAGGTCTCTCCGTCCTCCACCGCCTCGGGCACGGGGCCGAAATCAGCCAACGACTTGACCGTAACCGAATATTCTTTCAGTAAGGCCTGGATCTCCTTCAGCTTGTTCATATTGCTGGTGGCAACCACGATGATGTTGTCCATTGTAATCTCCTTATGTTTGGCTTTGTGGCCTGAAGTTCTGAACATGCAAGGCCTAGCGTTGATCTTTTATTCAACAGAGCCATCCGTTGGCATGCGGTATACTTTCCTGATGTATCTGACTATTTGCGTTTCCGCCTGTCGTAGCGTTCCTGTTCACTGTAAATACACCCGCAGTAGGGCTGGCGGTACAGTCCCATACCCCGTGATTCGTCGATGCCCTGTTGCCAGCCTTGTCGGAAGTCCTCATAAAAAAATGCTGTCTGATACTGTCCGGCTAACTGTTCACACCGGGTACTGAGGAGCTGGTGATTTTGATACTTTGAGTAGAGCAGTGTTGTGGTAAAGGCCTCAAAGCCATTGGCTGCTGCCTTCTCCGCCGTCTGTACCAGTCGCATCTCATAACATCGGGAGCATCGTTCCTGTTCATGAAAGACCACCTGCCGCAGGTAGTCGGTCAAACCGTACTGCTCATCGATCTCCAGCGGAAATTCGGTTATTTCAGCAAACGTTTTTGCCGCATCGATACGGCGCCGGAACTCCTGGAATGGATGGATATTGGGGTTATAAAACAGACCGTGCACCTCATGGCCCTGTTCACGCAGGCGGTGCAGCGGATAAATGGCACAGGGACCGCAGCAGATATGAAGCAGAATCTTCATTGCGTACCCCTAGAGTACTTGAGAGAATGTCCGGGACGTGTGTGTTGCCATAAAAGTCGCCTGTTGGTGGTGTGATTGCAATGGCATTATAATAAACGCTTGTTCGAATTGTTCAACTGTCACGGTCTATGAAATTTGCTGCCTGGAAAAGCGATGCATGGTGTTGCCTGTCAGGATCTGGGCCGTGTCTGCTGGAGAACAGCTGTGTTGACAGTGTTGTCTGTTTTCGGCAACAGGCTATGTATCTCTTGTGGTGTGTCAGAAACAGATTCAGAACGTGATTGAGCCGAAGCAGACAAAAGTATCCCTTAAACAGCCACGCCGATGTACAAGTCAATGATTGTGTGGTACAGTTTCGTCGAATTTCGGTGATTGTCACGGACCGTTGTGAATTTCCCCGAGGTGGATATTGACAGAATTTCCATGAAATGTTATGAACATCCCGCTGTGGAGGGATGGCCGAGTGGTTGAAGGCGGCGGTCTTGAAAACCGTTGTGCGAAAGTACCGTGGGTTCGAATCCTACTCCCTCCGCCATACATACAATCAGAATTTTGGAGAGATGACCGAGCTGGCCGATGGTGCTCGCCTGCTAAGCGAGTGTGGGGGTTATACTCCACCGAGGGTTCGAATCCCTCTCTCTCCGCCATAGTACATCAGGATAAAATAAGCCCTTGATCTTCAAGGGCTTATTTTTTTGTATTGCGTACTGACCGGCATACATTCCTCCTGCACACTTTCCGTCGGTTTCTAAAAACTTACATTCAGGCCGGAAAGGACAAAAAAACCCTCATCCGGATACCCATAATGAATTTCGTAGCCGGTATCAAAGAGGTTGTTGATGTTGAGAAACCACTCTACTTTACGGTCACTAAGTGTGAAAGGTTGGATGATCTTACAGTCGACGCTCACGTAGCTGTCGAGCTGTTGTTCCTTTCGGTTTTCCATCTCGCTGTACTGCCTGCCGGTGTAACGGACCGAGGTTTCCAGCCGGGTTTCAGTGCGTGGAAGCGTGCTTTGCAGGGTGAGTTTGCCTTTGAGGTGCGGGGTGTAGGTTAGTTGGTTGCCGGTCTCCCTGATTTCGGAATCCTGGACGATCAGGTTGGCATCCAGGCTCAACCAGGCGGCAAAACTATATTTCCAGGTGGCCTCCAGGCCATGACGCCAGGCCTTGTCACCGTTGATCGGGCGATAGATCAGGTCGCTGCCGCGCTGATAGAGGATGGGGTCAACGGTCTCGGTACGGAACATGCTCAGTTGCACTGATTGGGCTTTGTCCCAGGTGTACTCCACACCGGTGTCAGCGGAGAGGATCTTTTCCTTGTTCAGCTCGGGATTGCCCCGGACCTGGTCGATGCTGCCATGGCTGGGCTGGTAAAGTTGGCCGAAAGTCGGGATGTTGACGCTGCTGCCGATGTTGGCCTTGAGCGACCAACCCTCGGCAAAGGCATAACGGATACCGGTGGAGAGTCCCGGGTTAAGACCAAAGTTACTGACCTGATCGCCGCGGGCACCGCCGGTCACAATCCAATCCTGCCACTTGCGGTCCACCTGAAGTCCAAGTCCGGCCGTGATCCGGCTGTGCCTGCCGGAGAAGGTGTGGTCAAGACGATCGTTCTCAACAAGGCCGCTGGTGCGCACGGTCCAGCGATCGGCCTCGTCATTCCAGTTGTACTCGCCTTTCATGCCAAGTTTATCGTCATCCAGGGTGGATATCATCCCGGATTGGCTTTGATCTTCCACTTCAATCGTTTCGCCGTACACGTTGAGCGCATAGTCACCGTCAGCTCCGACCGCACCACTGAAGCGGGCGTCAAGTGAAGCTTTTTTATAGGACTGGCGAGCGTTTGGCGTAGGATTGTCGAGCGGTCCCGGTGAGCCGTACTCTGAGGAGAGATAGCGTCCATCCAGCTCCAGCATGCGATCGTTTGCAAAAGATCCGTCCCAGTGCAGGAGAAGGTTGCCGCTGTCGAGGTCGTTGTTGGTCCGTTTGCCGTCACGATGTTTGCCGGTGGCCGAGGCCATGGCCGTTCCTGGTCCCAGTTTACCCTGGCCGCTGACACTGCCCTCAACCGTGCCATAGGAACCGGCGGCGGCACGGATCTTGGCAATCTGTTTTTGTTCTGCCTCTCTTGTTCCGGTGATGCCCCTGGTGACAATGCTGATGGCACCGTCGCTTGCTCCGGTTCCCAGCCACACCGGAACCGGCGGCTTGAACACGGTGATCGATTCGATCGTTTCGATGGGGATGGAGGAGAGGTCAACGCCGCCGTACTGGTTGCTGTTGATCGGACGGCCGTTCACCAGCACCAGCACTCCACCGGTTTTTCCTGAGCCCCGGATGGAGATTCGTGAACCAACGCCGCTGGTCTGTTTGACCTCCACACCGCCCATGTTGCCCAGGGCCTCCTCCACACTGCGGATATTGCGCTGCTCGATCTCCCGGCGGCCGACCGCCTCGACCATGGCAGGGTTGTTTGTTGCAAACTCGCGCAACCGGTCAGCAGTGACGACCATGGTCTCCAGCGTGGTTGTTTGTGTATCCTGGTGTATGACTTCGTGGGCACCCTGGGAGGTATGGGGGAAAAATAACAGGATGCCGCCGACAAAAACAGCGGCAGCAACAATGGAGTACGGCATGTTTACTGTTTGCATCTGTTGACTGGTCACTGGTCGGCCCCTTGGTTGAGGATCATGGAATTGCTGGTGGCGGAGAGGAAACCTCTGGGTGTATCTTTTGAATATGTTTGCCTGTCCGAAATGTTTTCTCCAACGGTTTTTTCGGTTGAGGCGTTTACTCCGGCCACGAGGACCCCAAAGGCCCTGGCCATGACAGAGGGCAGGGCGTCAGGGATGCTGATTGTTGTTGGAACCAGGTTTTTTCTGCCGGAAAGCCGTTCACCCATGGATACACAGAGCAGGTCAAAGGACTGTAGATCACTGATCAGGCCGTTTTCCTCTTCATCACTGATCAGCAGTGCGGTCTCGACAAAGCCCGCTATCAGGGGATCTACCAGGGCCAGCTCTAATCTGCGAACCAGCTGCTGTTCAGAAAGAGGGGAAGGGTAGAGCTGGGCCAACTGTTCCAGGCTCAGGTTACGCTCATGCAGCCGCTGCAGCACATCGCGTCCGGCGCGGATCCCATTCTGACCGATCAGGGCTTCGGTCACCCCGGCGTGGACCGCCCTGGCAATCAGTTCGCCGATCTTACCGTGGCCGCCGGTGTAGCTGACCGGCGGGCCCTCCCCCTGCACCACGATCATCGAGTCAGTACCGGTGCCGGTGGCCCGGTAGAGACGGGGGAGAGCAGTGCTGCGGATATCGAGATCAAGCAGGGCCGCGGTTTTTGCCTCGGTCGCCGTGATTATTGCCCGGGCCATGGCCGCTGCTGTCAGTCGGCGGTTGGTGAGCAGAAGGATATTGATTGTGCCTGAAGGGTAACTGTAGCCGATATCCCGGGACAGCCGCTGTGCATTACCCCGGACCCCGGCGGTCACCAGAGCCACGGCCTCCAGCCCGTCTTCACGCTGCACCTGCACTGAGAGGTTGTCCATGTCTGCACCGGTCATCATACCGGCATAGGTTTTCCGGTTGTAGCCGAGATTGGCAGCCACATCCCGGCGTACCTGTTCAACGCCGAACTGCATGTGCCCAAGGCTGGCATGCATCGGAATAAAGGTGTTGCCCACCGCCTGTACCGGTCCTCTGTTCTCTTCGGCAGTGGAGAGGATCACCTGGGGGGTGGTGAAACGGATCACCAGGGATTTGAAATCAGCATCATTGACCCGGTGGCTCAGTACATGCGCTGAGGCCACATAGGGCAGGGCCACGGTCAGCGGATGTTCACCCCTAAGAGTGTTGCTGCTGACCGCTTTACCGGTATCGGCCATGAGCTCAGGATGGAAGGAGGCGGCCAGCCATTGGACAGCCGCCCCCACATGGGGCGTCACCTGGCAGGCAACCGAGCAGGGCAGCTGGTGGATGGCCCGGTTGCGCACGGCTTCGACTTCTTTAAAGCCTTTCCGGCTGAGGATTGCCTGCACTGCCTCCATATTGCTGTTGCAGCCGTAGATGATTTGCGGGTTAAAGGTTTGCCAGGCCGTGACATCCACAGAGAAAAAGCCGCCGTCTTTCTCCCAATGGGGTGGAGTGCCGCCGGCGGCTCTGATCATCTCGTTTTGAAAAGAATCATCACCGGGACAGAAAAGTTTTTCCGGACCGGCTGCAACTCGTGCCACTCGTTTGCGCTGTTCCGGCGACAGCTCTTTGAGCCGGGATTGCACCAGGGCGATCTGTTCGCGGTTACGATCAATGATGACCTGTGCCTGCTGTTTGCGATCAACCAGGGCACCGATCGCGGCCATGCGGGCAAAACCGTCCTCAAGCGAGCCTTCCCGGAAGAAGAGAACCGTTGTCTGCTGCTGCGGATCATCCAACCACTGCTGCAGCAGGGAGCGGTGTGAGGTGGCGGCAATGATCAGATCGGGCCTGACGGCTGTGATCGCCGGCAGATCAGGATCGAAAAAGCCACCTATACTTTTGACCTGCAGGGCGCTGTGGTTGAGCAGGTCCTGGCGAGTCAGCCCGACCAGCAGCTCCGTACGATCCAGCGCGACCAGCAGATCGGTAACTGAACTGAGCAGACAGACCACCCGTTGGGGAGGAGAGGTCAGGGTCAGTTGCCGACCCAGACTGTCGGTGATGGTGAGGGGAGAGCCTGCGGCCAGGGCGTGGCAGGAGAAAAAACCGGTGGCGAGCAGAACCATCAGCAGAAAACGTAGACAAACAGTCTGAAGGCGCATTGGATTCTCCTGGATTAAGGTCTGTTGAGTTGCTGCAATAACCAGTAATTCGTCATGGTCCGCCGGGGTTCCACATCAGGGAGAGGCCACTGCGGTCCGTCGCCTGGTGTGGATTCAGAGGGGCGGTCCAGCCGGTTTTGAGTATGGTTGTGCGGAACAGGTCGGGCAGCAGAGAAAGCAGAAGAGTGGCACATCCTTGCATACGTTCCTCCCAGAGAAAACTGCACTGTCACCTGCGTTTGCACAAAAAAAATCCCGGATCGAAAAAACCATTCGATCCGGGATGTCCCTTTTTACCCGTGGGTATGATGCGAGCGTGCCTCCGTCCACGAAGCAGATGCTCAGTTCTTCAGGCAGGTCTTCTGACTTCCGGATCGTTCTACTTGCCGAGTCTTCCCAACCTTGTGGTCAGTGACATGGTACGGATTTCGTCCCCGGTTACAGCAGTGGGCCTGTCTCCGATTCGCACGGAGTTCCCTTTTGAGCTCCTGGGAGCACCTGAGAATAGGGTTTGTTTAGACCGTTTTCTCCGAAAGTCAAGAAGTATATTGTAGCGAAAATCTTCATAAGAGGCCGGATGCCACACAGTGTGGCCCCCATGTCAACGGGAAGACCCTTGAAAGAGAGGCAACCGGGGAAACCGGATCTTCGCTGGATCTGCCGGTCATCGCTTCTTTCTGGGTTACCGGGTGACAATCGGTTGTCGGCAGGGTTGCACAACGTACCCGGACCCCTCCGGCACCATTTTCTGAATCAGCTGCAGGTCTTCCGGAGAGAGCAGGGACTGGTCGTATGTGGTTCGGAAATGGTGTTTGACGCCGCTTGAGCTGACAAGGTGCATGGAGCAACGGATGGCGTTGACATCAACCTTGGTTCCGGCCAGCTCTGCATATCGTTCCAGTGGCGCTTTCAGGTCCATGGCCAGGTAATCGACCAGTCCCGCGCTCAGCAGTTCTGCCAGCATATCGGGATTGGAGCCGTTGGTATCCAGTTTGACCGGATAGCCCAGGTTGTGCAGTTCTTCGCAGAGTAACGGTAACGCAGCCTGAAGCGTGGGCTCACCGCCGCTGAGAGTCACTCCATCGAGTTTTCCCCGGCGCCTGGCCAGGTGATCAAGTATCTTCGCAGGAGCCAGGCATCCGGTCTGGCCCAGAGGGATCAGCTGCGGATTGTGACAGTATGGACAGCAAAAATTACACCCTTGCAGGAAGATAACCGCAGCCACTCTACCGGGATAATCAACAAAACTTGCTGGATGCCATCCGCCGACGGCAAGATCAGAAAGCAGAGTCATAGGTCGCCCGTGCCGCGAATTCCGCCTGCTTGCCCTCATGCCAGTGCTGTACCGGGCGAAGGTACCCCACGACCCGCGAATACACCTCGGTTTGCCCCTGGCACTGTGGACAAAGGGTATGTTCCCCGGTGAGATACCCGTGTTGGGGACAGATGGAAAAGGTAGGGGTCAGGGTAAAATAGGGCAGGCGATAGTTGCTGCATACGGTTTTAATAAAGGATTTCACGGTAGCAGGATCAATGGCGGATTCACCGATAAAGCAATGCACAACAGTGCCGCCGGTATATTTGGTCTGGATATCATCCTGGTGATCAAGGAGGGCGAAGATATCGTCGGTATAGTTGACCGGCAGCTGAGTCGAATTTGAGTAGATTGGTGTACCTTCTTCACCCGGGCAGAACAGTGAGGCACGCATGGCTGGAAAACGGCGGATATCCAGCCGGGCCAATCGGTGGCCGGTGCCTTCCGCCGGGGTGGCCTCCAGATTGTACTGGTTACCGGTTTCGCTCTGGAACTGTTGGAGGCGCATCCGCATGTGGTCAAGAATCCGCAGGGCAAAAGCCTTTCCCTCCGCAGTGCCGATATCCCTGTCCAGCAGGTTGAGGCAGGCCTCGTTGGTGCCGACAAGGCCGATGGTCGAAAAGTGGTTGTCCCAGTATCGGCCGAATCGCTGCTGAATGGCTCGCAGATAAAAGCGGGTATAGGGGTAGAGTCCCCTGTCAGTGAAAGTCTCCAGTATCTTGCGTTTTGTTTCCAGCGATGTTTTCGAGATCAGCATCATCTGATCCAGGCGCTTGAAAAAATCGGATTCATCTGTGGCCTGAAAGCCGAGGGCGGCCATATTAATGGTGACCACACCTATGGATCCGGTCAGTGGGTTGGCCCCGAAAAGGCCGCCGCCTCGTTTTGCAAGCTCCCTGGTATCGAGTCTGAGCCGGCAGCACATGGAACGGGCGTCATCCGGATGGAGGTCTGAATTGATGAAGTTGGCAAAGTAGGGCAGACCGTAACGCGCCGTGGTCTGCCAGAGTGCTTCCAGACCAGGATGATCCCAGTTGAAGTCGGCGGTGATGTTGTAGGTTGGGATGGGGAAGGTGAAAACCCGGCCACGGGCATCTCCCTCGGCCATGACCTCCAGAAAAGCCTGGTTGAGCATGTCCATCTCGTGCTGGTATTCGCCATAGACCGAATCCTGCTCCTGACCGCCGATCACGACCGGTGTCTGTTGAAGGCTGCTGGTCGGGGTAAGATCCATGGTAAGATTGGTGAAAGGGGTCTGAAAACCGACC
This sequence comes from Desulfobulbus oligotrophicus, assembly GCF_016446285.1. Classification (NCBI taxonomy): domain Bacteria; kingdom Pseudomonadati; phylum Thermodesulfobacteriota; class Desulfobulbia; order Desulfobulbales; family Desulfobulbaceae; genus Desulfobulbus; species Desulfobulbus oligotrophicus. The sequence continues at coordinate 797,510 of NZ_CP054140.1, read as the reverse complement.
CGGGTGGGGACGTTAAGGTTGAAGACAAATTCCTGGAGCGCCTGCTTGATCTCCCGGTAGGTCAGCTGATCGTGGCGGATAAAGGGAGCGAGCAGGGTGTCGAAGCTGGAAAAGGCCTGTGCTCCGGCAGCCTCTCCCTGTAATGTATAGAAGAAGTTCACTATTTGGCCAAGAGCACTGCGGAAATGTCTGGCCGGTGCACTTTCCGCCTTTCCCGGGGCACCGGTAAAACCGCTTAAAAGCAGATCACGAAGGTCCCACCCGACACAGTAGACGGACAGCAGGTTCAGATCGTGGACATGGAGATCACCGTTCAGGTGCGCTCTGCGAACCTCGGCGGGATAGATCTTGTTGAGCCAGTAGGTCCGGCTGACTTCACTGGAGATGTAGTTGTTCAACCCCTGCAGTGAATAACACATGTTGGAGTTTTCCTGCACCTGCCAGTCCAGCCGTTGCAGATAGCTGTCGATCAGGGACAGGTCCGTTCGGGTGACCATCTCCCGGATGCGGGCATGCTGGTCCCGATAGAGGATATAGGCCTTGGCCGTTTTTTTATACATGGAGGAGAGCAGAACCTCTTCCACCACATCTTGAATTTCCTCGACACAGGGGGCATCGGTATCAAGGAGGGTTTGGGCAACGGCCAGGGCATGTATGGTCAACCGCCGGGCTTCGGGGAGCCCGAATTCTCCGGTGGCCTGACCGGCTTTGAGAAGAGCGCTGGTGATCTTTCCCGACTCGAACGGAACCAGACGCTGATCGCGTTTTCTGATCGTGGTGAATACTTTGACAGAGGGTTGCAGACAGACGTGTGACATGGCTCTCTCCTTGACGCGAGGCAAGAGGGTGCAGGTGACAGCCGTTGCATGTGCGGCTGTGGTTTCACGGCAGGTCTTCGGACTTTCAGGCGATTGGGGAACCTACTGGTTGTCACTTCCCGGTCAACTGACCAGTGTCTTTGACAATGTTCGTTCCTGATTACCGCTGCGCGACAGTTCCGGATTTGCACCGGATTCCCTATTCTCCTCCTGGCTCTCAGGACAGGAGGAACCGCTTGACCACTATATATTGTGTTTTCAGTTTATGGTCAACACTAAAAAAGGCGTTGCCTGATGTGTTGTTACTGTACAGGAGGAGGTGCAATGCATGCATGATTACATCGCATCCTTCAGTTTTTTATCTTGACAGTCATGATCGATTTCGTTTTAGTGTCGGTATTCTGTTGTACCATCTTCAGGTTCCGTAAGGATAAAAGGGAACTCCGTGTGAATCGGAGACGGGCCCGCCGCTGTATTCGGGGACGAACGCTGCACAATGTCACTGGCTAAAAGGCTGGGAAGGCGCAGTCAGTAGGATGATCCGAGAGTCAGAAGACCTGCCTGAAAGATGACAGCGCTTTCCCCCTGGACCAGGGAGGGCACCGATACGTGGATAAACCAGGGCATCCCCGGATCAATCTATATTGATCCGGGGATTTTTTTTGTCGTTTTTTCATGGAAGATATTGGGGGAATGCTGGTCCGATGTAGTCAGGTAGTTCGGTTTTAACTCGTTGTTTTAGAAGAAAAAATCGGTGCCATTGTAATGGCCTAACAGGGAAGACGGTGCAAGTCCGTCGCGGTCCGGCCGCTGTAATCGGGGACGAAATCCGCCTTATGTCACTGGTCGATTTGATCGGGAAGACGTGGAGAGTAGGGTGATCCGAAAGCCAGAAGACCTGCCGGTTTTTTTGATCAGCGTAAGCGGCCGTGGTTCCCGTTGTTGATCCCAGCACTGTGCAGGTTCGAGGCCTGCGTGTTATCAGCGGTGCAGAGACAGGGGAACCCCCGGCCCGAAAGGGTCGGGGGTTTTTTGTTAACCAAATGACAAGGAGTAAAAATGGGAACAGCATTGGACATTCTTAAAGATTTTCCGGCCAACACCCATGCCGAGTGGCTGGCAGAGGTGGAAAAGCAGTTGAAGGGCAAGTCCTTTGACAAGACTTTGGTCAAAAAAACCTACGAAGGCATTGACATTCAGCCGATGTACTTCATCCACGACCTCGACGGTCTGCCCCTGGTCGATACCCTGCCCGGTGAGGCGCCCTACATGCGTGGTACCACGGCTTCAGGCCCCAGGGTCAATGCCTGGCACATTGCCCAGGAGATTACCCAGCCCGATCCCGAAGAGTTCAATCGTGCCGCCAGGTATGATCTCACCCGGGGCCAGAACAGCCTTAACATCGTGTTCGACCAGGCTACCTTAAATGGATATGACCCGGATCAGGCTCCGGCGGAGATGGTCGGCAAGGATGGCCTGTCGCTTGCAAGTCTGAGTGACGCCAAAGTTGCCCTGGAGGGTATCGACCTGACCGCCCACCCCTGCAGGATCACCTGCGGTGCCACGGGGATAGCCCAGACAGCACTGGTTGTTGCCCTGATTGAGGACCAGGGACAGTCGCCTGCTGATCTTGAGGGTTCGCTGGTGGTTGATCCCCTGGGTGTACTGGCCGTTGCGGGAAAGCTGCCCTGTTCTTCGGCCGAGGCCTACGACCGGATGGCGCAACTCACCCTGTGGGCCATGGAGCATGCCCCTAAAGTGCGTACAATCACCGTTGGCACGGAAGATTACCGTAACAGCGGCGGTAATGCTGTGCAGGATATTGCCTATGCCCTGGCCACCGGAGTGGCCTACATCCGCGCCCTGCTTGAACGCGGACTTGGCATCAACGATATTGCGGTGCGCATGAACTTTGAGTTTGCAATCGGCAATGACTTCTTTATGGAAATTGCCAAGTTCCGCGCTGCACGAATGGTCTGGGCCCAGGTAATCGACTCCTTCGGTGGTAATGCCGAGGCTCAGAAGATGTATGTTCATGCCCGTACAGCCACGTGGAACAAGACCGAGGTGGACCCCTGGGTAAATATGCTGCGCGTTTCCACTGAAGCTTTTTCCGGCATTGCCGGTGGTGTCGACAGCATGCACGTCGGGCCTTTTGATGAGATCTTCCGCACACCCAACGAGTTTTCCCGTCGTATTGCCCGCAATGTGCAGATCGTGCTCAAAGATGAGGGCCATTTCGATAAGGTGATCGATCCGGCCGGCGGCTGCTGGTATGTGGAGAAGATAACCGCCCAGTTGGCCGAGAAGGCCTGGAAGCTGTTCCAGGATATCGAGGCAGCCGGCGGCATGCTGGCTGCACTTGAGAAGGGGATGCCACAGGAAGGGGTGGCTGAGACAGCGGCACAGCGAGCGAAAAACGTTGCCACGCGCACTGACCGGTTCGTCGGCACCAACATGTATCCGAATTTGCAGGAGAAACGCCAACTGGCCGAGCCTTTTGATCATCAGGGGTTCCGCGAGAAAAGGACACAGGCGCTCAAGGCCCATGCGGGCAGTATCGACGACCAGGCCTGCGCTGCGGCCCTGACAGCCATCCGCGAATGTCGCTCCACTCTTGACAGTACAGTTATGGCCCAGACCATCAAGGCTGCCCGCCGGGGAGCCACCTTGGGTATGGTGGCCGGTGCTCTGCAGAAAGAGGCCGGGGAGATCGCCGTTCAACCGCTCAACATCCATCGCGGTGCCGAACCCTTTGAAAAGATCCGTCGTGCCACCGAGGATTACACGGCCCGTACCGGCATCGTTCCCAAGCTCTTTTTGGCCAATATGGGGCCCATTCCCCAGCACAAAGCCCGAGCTGATTTTTCCACCGCCTTTTTCAATGTCGGCGGTTTTGAGACCATCGGCAACAACGGCTTTGGCACCGTTGACGAGGCAGCCAAGGCTACACTCGATTCTGGAGCTAAAGCCGTGGTCATCTGTTCCACTGATGCCACGTATCCGGATATTGTCCCTGCACTGGCGCAACAGCTGAAAGCTGCTGATCCCCACATCATGATCATCCTTGCGGGATTCCCTAAAGAACATGTGGATGCTTTTAAGGAGGCAGGCGTGGATGAGTTCCTCCATGTTCGTGTCAATGCCCTGGAGCTGCTCACCAAACTGCAAAAACATCTGGAGGTGATCGCATGAGTTCGCCTGACTTTACCACCATTGGATTCAAGCCTGTCTCTGCGCCCATGGATTATCAAGCCTGGGCAGCCAAGGTCAAGAAGGAGACCGGCCTCACCGCCGAAGAACTGGCCTGGCGCACGGTCGAGCAGATCGATGTCAAACCGCTCTACACCAGGAAAGATTACGACGCCCTGGACCACCTCAGCTACATGGCCGGCATCCCGCCCTACCTGCGCGGCCCCTATGGCACCATGTTCGTGCAGCGCCCCTGGACCGTCCGTCAGTACGCCGGGTTTTCCACTGCCGAGGAAAGTAACGCCTTCTACCGCCGCAACCTTGCAGCCGGTCAGATGGGGTTGTCCATCGCCTTTGATCTGGCGACCCACCGGGGCTATGATTCTGATCACGCGCGTGTGGTCGGCGATGTGGGCAAGGCCGGTGTGGCCGTTGATTCGATCCTGGATATGAACGTGCTCTTTGCCGGTATCCCGCTCGATCAGATGACGGTGTCCATGACCATGAATGGTGCGGTGCTGCCGATCATGGCCTTCTACATCGTTGCCGCCGAGGAACAGGGGGTGAAGCAGTCGCAACTGGGCGGCACCATCCAGAACGACATCCTCAAGGAATACATGGTGCGCAACACCTACATCTATCCGCCGGCGCAGAGTATGCGCATCATCTCCGACATCTTCGCCTTTACCTCGAAGAACATGCCCAAGTACAACAGCATCAGCATCTCGGGCTACCATATGGAGGAGGCGGGCGCCACCTCGGACATCGAGATGGCCTACACCCTGGCCGACGGCTGGGACTATGCCCGCGCTGGTGTTGCCGCCGGCATGAGCATCGACACCTTTGCTCCCCGGCTGTCGTTTTTTTGGGCCCAGGGCATGAACTACTTCATGGAGATCGCCAAGATGCGCGCAGCCCGGGTGCTCTGGGCCAAGATCATCAAGAGCTTCAATCCGCAGAACGTCAAATCCCTGCCTCTGCGCACCCACAGCCAGACCTCGGGATGGAGCCTCACCGAGGGCGACCCGTTCAACAACGTCTGCCGAACCGTCATTGAAGGCATGGCCGCGGCGCTCGGCCATACCCAGTCAATGCACACCAACTCGCTGGATGAGGCCATTGCCCTGCCCACGGAGTTCTCGGCGCGCATTGCCCGTAACACCCAGCTGTATTTGCAGGATGAGACCAACATCCTGCGGCCGGCTGACCCCTGGGGCGGTTCGTTTTATCTGGAGGCCCTGACCGGCGCCATCATGAAGCGCGGTTGGGATTTAATCCAGGAGATTGAGAACCTGGGCGGTATGGCCAAGGCCATCGAGACCGGTCTGCCCAAGATGCGCATCGAGGAGGCGGCGGCCCGCCGCCAGGCGGGCATTGACTCCGGCCGGGAAAAAATTGTCGGTGTGAACAGCTACTGTCTGGACAAGGAGGAAGCGCTCGACACCCTGGAAGTCGATAACACCGCGGTGCGCGAGTCCCAGCTCAAACGGCTGGCCAAACTGAAGGCCGAGCGCGACGAGCCCAAGTGCCAGGCTGCATTGAACGCCCTGACCCACTGTGCCGATACCGGCGAGGGGAATTTGCTGGCGCTGTCGATTGAGGCGGCGCGAGCACGGGCATCACTTGGCGAGATCTGTTTTGCTTTGGAAAAGAAATGGGGGAGGCATACGGCCGTGATCCGATCGATTTCTGGTGTCTACAAGGCGGAGTTCAGCGAGAAGGAAGAGGTGCAGAAGGTTATCCAGATGACCAAGGAGTTCGAGGAGCTGGAAGGCCGTCGGCCGCGTATTATGGTGGCCAAGATGGGACAGGACGGCCATGATCGAGGCGCCAAGGTCATTTCAACAGCCTTTGCCGATCTGGGTTTTGATGTTGATATCGGCCCGTTGTTTCAGACTCCGGAGGAGGCTGCCCGCCAGGCGGTGGAGAACGACGCCCACATTGTCGGTTTCAGTTCGCTGGCAGCCGGCCACAAGACGCTGTTGCCTGCTCTGGTGGAAGAGCTCGAAAAACTGGGCCGACCGGACATCATGTGTGTCATCGGGGGCGTCATTCCGGCCCCGGACTATCAGTTTCTGCGTGACCACGGAGCAGCGGCCATCTTCGGCCCCGGCACGGTCATCCCGGTGGCGGCGATGAAGATCCTGGAGGAATTGAAAGCCAGACTGCACGGTGAGTAAGGCGCATCCGTTAAAAGGGGTGTCTTTGCGCCACTGTGCCGGGGCATCCCTTTTTCAACCCTTATATATAAGGAGAGGCAATGACATCGAACACCAAAATGCCGGAGTGGGCTCCGGAGGGTAACTGTGAAGGGTTTGCCTGCCGAGTAATGGATGGGGTGGAAGCGGGTCATGATGGGATCAGCACCTACAATGGCACGGGAAAAGGGAGTAAAATCGCTGTTCGTCATCGTCGCCCGCAGCTTGATGCCGAGCAGTATGCCGAGGGCGTGCTGCGCGGTGATCTGGCCGTGCTCGGCCGGGCCATCACCCTGGTAGAGAGCAATGCGGCACAGCATATCGAAAAGGCTCAGGAGGTGTTGAAAATCCTCCTGCCCCACACCGGTAACTCTCTCCGGGTGGGTATCACCGGTGTGCCTGGCGTGGGCAAATCGACCTTTATTGAGACCTTTGGTTGTCATCTGGTTGAACAGGGACACAAGGTGGCGGTGCTGGCGGTGGATCCATCCAGCTCCATTTCCGGTGGCTCGATTCTCGGCGATAAAACCCGTATGGAGCGGTTGAGCAAGGAAGAGCGTTGTTTTATTCGTCCATCACCTGCCGGTGTCACCTTAGGTGGAGTGGCGCGTAAAACCCGTGAAACCATGCTGGTCTGTGAGGCTGCCGGATTCGATGTGGTCCTGATCGAAACCGTTGGTGTGGGGCAGAGTGAGACCACGGTCCGGTCCATGGTCGATTTTTTTCTGCTGCTGATGCTGGCCGGTGCCGGTGATGAGTTACAGGGCATCAAGAAGGGGATCATGGAGTTGGCTGACGCCCTGGTGATCACCAAGGCCGACGGCAAGAACAAGCTGATCGCCCAGACCGCACGGGCTGAATACGAGCGTGCTCTGCATTACCTGCAACCCTCCACCGAGGGCTGGGTTTCACATGCCTACACCTGTTCGTCCGTGACCAATGAGGGCATTGACGAGATCTGGAAAGTGATCCGTAAATACCGTGATATCACGGGTAAGTCCGGTGTGTTTGAACGCCACCGCAAGGAACAGAATATCAAATGGGTCCATGAGATGGTGGATGACCACCTGCGTTCGGTTTTTGCCAGGCATCCGGAGGTCAACCGTATCATTAAGGATGTCGAACGCAGCGTGGCTGATGGCGAACTGCCGGCGGTGGCGGCGGTGCAGCAACTGATCGCCGTGTTCGAGTGTAAAGTCTGAGCAGTGCCATCGCATTGATTTGTCCTTTAAATGAAGTCCCGGTAACTTTTCTGTGCCTGATAATTGTATGTGTTGCCATGTTACTCCGGGTGTCTCTGTTTGCCGACGGAGCACCTTGTCAGTTGTATGGCCGGAAGGTTACCAGGGCTCATTTAATTGACCTGGAAAACAGTGCCGTCCTTGAACAGGATAATGAAGAGCATTTGAAAAGACAGACTGCGAAGAGATTCCAGCACAATGATGTACTGTGCAAAAGAGTGCACAGGAGGAGAGAGCATGAAAACAGCACAGATCACCCTTGAACTGTCAGGAGAGACGCTGGAAAACCTGTTGTATCTCGCAACCCGTCTCCAGCGGCACCCCGATGACCTGACCGTTGATCTCCTCCATGCGGCAATTAAGGCCTCCATGGACAGCGCCGATGCCCAGACTTCTCTCATGATGCAGCCGTCTAACGGTATCCTCCAATAATCGATCTTCTTGTCAACATGTGGCGCCCCGGTTTGGTTGTAAACGGTGCGCGCAGATGTACTTCTCTCCGGCCGACCAAAAATCACAGTCCGGCTATCTTGCAGCGAAATAAACATTGCCGGCAGCATCTGCCAGGATGCGGCGACCGACGACCTTTTCACCGGTTATCCCGACCAGTGTGATTGAGTTGAAACAATCCACCAACGCCTGAAACACCCCATATTTTTAAAATGAGCCTGCTTTTGATGGTTGACAATTGAGCCGGGACCGGCTATTTAGGTAGTCCTAATTTAGGTAATCCTAAGCAAGTTAGCGGTTCGTTATCCGGGTGCACCTGTGTGGCCCGGAATTTATTTCTTTAGGGCAAGATTGTAACTTCACAGCATCATCTCAAGACAACACCTTTGGGGGCAGATCATGGCGAACAGTTATATTCCTTCACATCCCCTCGTTCTTGCCGGTGAAGGCGAGGTGGTCAAAGTTGTTTCCCTGCGTGGTGGCCACAAGTTTCGGGGGCGCCTGTTGAGTATGGGCATCAATGTTGAGGACACGCTTGTGGTTGTGCACAAGCAGCCCAGCGGTGCTGTGCTCATTGAAAAATCCGGGTGCCGGTACGGTCTGGGTGGCGGTATGGCGCATAAAATTAACGTTATCAAGGTGGAGTAGTGGAAAAAACACTCAATGAAATTGCCGTGGGCCAGGCAGGAACCGTTGTCGGTTTTACCCGGAAGGCCGGGGGATATCGCCAGAAGCTTCTGGCAATGGGGCTCACCAAGGGGACTGCGTTCAAAGTAATACGGGTGGCCCCGATGGGGGATCCTGTGGAGATTTCGGTTCGGAACTACAGCCTCAGTCTGCGCCGGGACGAGGCAAAGACGCTTCTGGTTGCGGAGGGTGATAAGTGAGCACTCATACCTTTACCATTGGTGTTGTCGGCAACCCGAACTGCGGTAAAAGCACCCTGTTCAACTGTCTGACCGGTGCCAAGCAGCAGGTCGGCAACTGGCCCGGGGTGACAGTTGACCGCAAGACCGGCTGGTACCAGGACGGCGACCGGAAGGTGGTGGTGATCGATACCCCCGGTATCTACTCTCTGGCCGCCTCAAGCCTGGATGAGCAGGTAGCCAGCGATTTCATCCTGTCCCGCGAAGCCCATCTGATCGTCAACATCGTTGATGCGTCCAACATCGAGCGCAACCTCTACCTGACGAGCCAGCTGCTGGAAATGGGTGTGCCCATGATCATCGCGCTCAATATGATGGACATGGCTGCCGAGCGTAAACTGTCCATCGATGTCAAGGGCCTGGCCGAGCGGCTTGGCTGTCCGGTCATCCCTCTGGTTGCCTCAAAGGATGAGGGTGTTAAGGAGCTGAAAGCGGCGATCCTCGCTGCAGTCGAAACCATTGCCGCGCCGACAGCGGAGTTGATCTACCCGGAGCCGGTGGAGGCGGCCAGAGAGAGCCTGGCGGTTCAGCTTAAGGAAGCCTGCGCAGCCACGAAGCTCGATCCGCACTGGCTGGCGCTTAAGCTGCTCGAAGGCGATCATCATGCGGCATCACAGGTCTCTTTGCGTCAGGAAGTCCTCGACACCGTCAGGACCCTGCAGGATAAGATCGAGGAAGATCTGGATGAAGAGGCGGATATTGTCATTGCCTCGGCCCGTTATGGCTTTGTTTCCTGGCTGACCCGCGATCTGATCAAAAAGCAGGGACAGGCCGGTGCCGCCCTGTCCGACCGTATCGACCGGGTAGTGCTCAGCCGGGTGTTTGGTATTCCCGTCTTTTTGATGGCCATGTATCTGATGTTCATGATCACCATCAATATGGGCGAGATATTTATTGATTTTTTTGATGAGCTGGCCGGTACGATCTTTGTAGACGGGCTGGGTGAACTGCTGAGTGGTTTCGGCACCCCCGAGTGGCTGGTTGCCGTTCTGGCGACCGGTATCGGCAGCGGTATCCAGACCATGGCCACCTTCATCCCTCCCATCGGCTTCATGTTTCTCTGCCTTTCTGTTCTGGAAGACTCGGGGTACATGGCACGGGCCGCCTTTGTTATGGACCGGTTTATGCGTTTCATCGGCCTGCCCGGAAAGGCCTTTGTCCCGATGCTGGTCGGTTTCGGCTGCAACGTACCGGCGATCATGGCCACCCGTACCCTGGAAAACGAGCGCGATCGTATCCTAACCATCATGATGAACCCCTTTATGTCCTGTGGGGCGCGCCTGCCGGTCTATGCCCTTTTTGCGGCCGCCTTCTTTCCCACCAACGGGCAGAACCTCGTGTTTTTTCTGTATCTGATCGGTATCGGCTTTGCTGTGCTCACCGGTCTTATCCTTAAAAACACCCTGCTCAAGGGCGAGACAACCCCATTTATTATGGAGATGCCGCCGTACCACCTGCCTTCGGTACGCACCGTCCTGATGCGCACTTACGATCGCCTCAGCTCCTTTCTTTTCCGAGCAGGCAAGGTGCTGATTCCGGTGATCATGGTACTGTCCATCCTCAACTCTCTGGGCACGGATGGAAGCTTTGGCAACGAAGATGCCGACAAGTCCGTGTTGGCAGCGGCCAGCCAGGTCATTACCCCGGCCCTTGAGCCGCTTGGCGTCAGTGCTGAGAACTGGCCGGCCACGCTCGGTGTGTTTACCGGTATCTTTGCCAAGGAGGCTGTGGTGGGCACCTTGAATGCCCTGTATGCCGGTTTCGATCAGCAGGAGCAGGCGGAAGCCGAGGCAGAGGAGAGCTTTGATTTCTGGGGCGGCATTGCTGCGGCTTTTGCCACCATCCCTGAGAATGCACGGGGTATGCTCGACACGCTGACCGATCCGCTCGGCCTGTCGATAGGTGATGTCAGTGATCTGTCAAGTGCTGCCGAAGAGCAGGAGGTCAGTGAGGCAACCTTTGGCTCGATGGTGCGCCTGTTCGGCAGTCAGAGTGCCGCCTTTGCCTACCTGCTGTTCGTGCTGCTCTATTTCCCGTGCAGTGCCGCCATTGCTGCGGTGTACCGGGAGACCAACCTGGCCTGGACCCTTTTCGCCGGCTTCTGGACAACCTTTATGGCCTATCTGGCCGCCACCCTCTTTTACCAGGTGGCTAACTTTACCGCTCATCCGCGTTATTCGGCCACTGTCATTGGCGCTGATCTGGTGGCCCTTGCAGCTGTGGTTCTGGCCCTGTATCTGGTCAGCCGTTCACGGCAACGACAAAAGGCCGGAGCTGTTGTGATAACACCCGGTGCGGTAGCCGGCTCGGCAGGAGAACAGTGAGGATGCTATGGATCTGATTCAATTAAAAAAATACCTGCAGTCACGCAAGATCGTACCCTTGCAGGACATGGCGTTACATTTTCAAACCGATACTGAAACCGTCCGTCCGCTGCTCGACGTGTGGGTCAACAAGGGCAAGGTGCGGCAGCGTCCTGGTTCAGCTGCGCCCTGCAAGGGGTGCTGTCAGTGCGACCCGGCAACCATCGAGGTGTACGAGTGGATTGAATAGGTTTCGGGCTGCACGTACCGCCTGTTGATCAACCTTCAGGAACGGGTGTAACAGGTCCGGGTTCAACACCCGGTGCTTCCATCATGAACAAAAGACAAACCCGTCTTTTCAGAGAATGACCCTGGAGAGATGGGTTTTCTTTTGCTGCGTACCACCGGCAGATTATGTCACTTTCAGAGTAGCGTACTGCCATCACTTTTTTTGAAAAGTCCGTCATACTCTGCTTCCCTCTTGCCTCAAAATTATTCACATTCTTATCCCTGTTATCCGGATCTCATCCGGTTTGTGCGCTGCTTTACAGTGGCATCCCTGTGGGACTGACCTGCGGCTCACGCACCGTTTGTTGATTTCCATGGCCTTTGCTTATGGACTGGTTGCAGAATATGGCAAAAGGTTTGGGAATAATCGCCAACCTTGTGCTTTCCACATGCGCTGTCACCTGCTAGATTGAGGGCATAATTGTGCGTTGAACAATTTACGTTCGCTTGGCGCCAATGCATTTTGGTGGCGCACCAGGAATTGAGGCAAACCAATATGGCAAAGGCAGCAGAAAATTTTGCAAAGACGGTTTTCTTTAAACTGGCAAGAAGGCAATTCAAGGTCTTTTGTATACGCATAGCGGAACAAGGCAAGCTGCAACTCGACAATAAGGACACCCACCCATGACTTCTGGTAATTTTCAGCAGCTGGCAAACTTCATCTGGTCTGTGGCCGACCTCCTGCGCGGACCGTACCGGCCGCCACAGTACGAACGGGTCATGCTGCCTTTGACGGTGTTGCGCCGTTTTGACGCGGTGCTGGCTCCCACCAAGGAGATGATACTCAAACGTTTTAATACCTTGAAGGATAAAAACCCGCAGCTGGTGGATGGAGTGCTCAATACACTGGCCACAGACGACAACGGCCAGCCACTTGGCTTTCACAATCACAGTCAGCTCGACTTTCCCAAGCTCAAGGGCGACCCGGACAATATCGGCCGTCATCTGACTGATTACATCAACGGTTTTTCCGAGAACATCCGCAAGATCTTCGAACGCTTTGAGTTCGAACAGGAAATTGCCAAACTCGAAGAAGCTAACCGACTCTATCAAGTGGTAGCCCAATTTGCTGAAATCGACCTGCACCCCCGCCATGTGGATAACATCACCATGGGGCTGGTGTTCGAAGACCTGATCCGGCGCTTTAATGAAGCAGCCAATGAAACGGCTGGTGATCACTTTACCCCGCGCGAGGTCATCCGTCTGATGGTCAACCTGCTGCTGGAACCTGATACCCAGGTGCTTACCCAGGCAGGCAAGATTGTCACTATCTGTGACCCGGCCTGCGGTACCGGTGGCATGCTGGCCGAAAGCCAGAACTGGATTCGCGCTCACAACGAACAGGCCACAGTCAAGGTCTACGGTCAGGACTACAACCCGCGCTCCTATGCTGTGGCCGCCTCCGACCTGCTGATCAAAGGACACCGAGACAGCCGCATTGAGTACGGCAACACCCTGGTTGACGATCAGTTCTCCGGCAAACGCTTTGACTACCTGCTGGCCAACCCTCCTTTTGGCGTGGACTGGAAGGCAGAGAAGAAAGCCATCGACCGCCTGGATGACTTTCGCGGCTACAGGGGCAAGCTGCCACGCGTCAACGACGGTGCACTGCTCTTTCTGATCCACATGATCGCCAAGTTTCAGCCATGGCAGCAGGGCAACATTGATAAACCAGGCTCACGTATTGCCATTGTTTTCAACGGCTCGCCTCTCTTCACCGGCGGTGCTGGTAGTGGTGAAAGTGAAATCCGCCGCTGGATAATAGAACACGACTGGCTGGAAGCCATTGTCGCCCTGCCCGAACAGATGTTCTACAACACGGGCATTGGCACCTTTGTCTGGGTGCTCAGCAACCGCAAGGAAAAGCACCGCAAGGGCAGGATCCAGCTGATCGATGCCCGCGAGCGCTGGACACCGATGAAACGCAGTCTGGGCAACAAGCGCCGCTGGCTGGATGAAAAGGCTATCAATAAAATCAGCCGTGAGCACGGCGCATTGACCGAATCAACGACCAGCAAAGTCTTTGATAATACCTATTTCGGCTACCGCCGCGTCAGCATCCTGCGCCCGCTACGCCTGAAGTTTCAGATCACTCAGGAGGCCAAGGATCGCTACCTGAACACCTGCCCGGAACTGCTCGACGCGGTGTTGGTCATTGAAGATGCACTGGGCAGTGAACCGCATTACGACTGGAACAGCGTCTGGAGCCAGGTGCAGAAGATTGTCAAAGACCTGTCTGACGATCTGGAAGGCTGGGCCAAGGGAGCCAAGGGTACAGCACAGAAAAAAGCCTTTCGTGATGCCTTTACTGAGGTTGACCCCGAGGCTGTGCCGGTTATCGCCAAAGTGCACAAGGAGGCCGCTCTGGATACCAAAGCGTTGTTTCCCGGCCAGGATTTGGCTCACACGAAGGCACGAAGACAGGAAGAAATTCAAGAATTGCTGGGCCTGAACCAAACGCGCAAGGGTAGGTTTGTCGAGTACGAACCCGACCAGGCGCTGAAGGACTTTGAGAATATCCCTCTGAAGGAAGATATTGTCAGCTATGTACTGCGCGAGGTGCGGCCCTATGTGCCTGACGCCTGGATCGACCGTGGGACCCTGGACGAACAGGACGGCGGCATCGGCAAGGTGGGGTATGAGATCAACTTTAACCGCGAATTTTTCCAGTACCAGCCGCCGCGACCACTGGCTGAGATCGATGCAGAGCTAGAGGCAGTGGAAAAGCGGATCATGGCGCTCTTGCGGGAGGTGACGGAGTGAAAAATGAGGCCAGCTTTGCACAGTTGGTTAACAGCATCCAGACCGCCCACCGTAAATTGGCAGCCCAGGCTGGCAGAGCTGTCAACATCAGTCTGACCCTGCGTAACTGGCTGATCGGGTATTACATTGCCGAGTACGAGTTGAACGGCAAAGACCGGGCTGAATATGGGGAGAACTTATTGGGACGGCTTTCCACAGAGCTTCAGAGTTCCGGAGTGAGTATCTGCGGGAAGCGCCAGCTATATTGGTATCTCCGATTTTACCACGTCTATCCACAAATAGTGCGGTCACTGCCCCCACAATTTCAACCAATGGATTTTAAAGATATTATGGATGCGGGAGACCGTGACTCCCGAATTGTGCGGTCAGCGACCGCACTTTCCATAATTGACCCCCAGAAACTCATCGGTTCCATGTCCTATACCCATTTTGAACAGCTCATCGCCATTGACGATGCCACCAAACGAGCCTTTTATGAGGTGGAGTGCATACGCGGCAACTGGTCTGTGCGCGAGTTGAAACGCCAGATCAACAGCCTCTACTACGAGCGTTCAGGACTTTCGCTAGAAAAGAAGAAGCTGGCCAAACAAGTGCAGCAGTATGCCGAACCACAGCCGGTCTTCAACATCCGCGATCCCTATGTTTTCGAATTTCTGGGTCTCAAATCGGCCGAGGTGATGAGTGAATCGCATCTTGAACAGCAGCTTACCGAAAAGCTACAGGAGTTTCTGCTTGAACTGGGGCACGGCTTCTGCTTTGAAGCGCGCCAGAAGCGGGTTCTCATCGGTGACGAGCATTTCTTTGTTGATCTGGTCTTTTATCACCGTATTCTCAAATGCCATGTACTGGTGGAACTGAAGCTGGAAAAATTCAGCCATGAAAACCTTGGCCAGCTCAATACCTACGTCAGTTGGTACAAGGCTAACATGATGACCGATGGTGACAACCCGCCGGTGGGCATCCTGCTTTGCACCGGCAAGAACCACGTCCTTGTTGAATATGCGCTGGCCGGCATGGACAACCAGTTGTTCGTTTCCAAATACCTGCTGGAGTTGCCGCAGAAAGAAGAGATGCAGCGGTTCATTGATGAGCAGTTACGGGAGGTAACGGAGTGAGTACACCAGACCGTGGGGAGCTGATCGTTTATCGTACTGAGGATGGACAGGTACAAATCCAACTGCAAGCTCAGGATGGCTCCGTTTGGCTCAACCAGGGCGAGATGGCCGTGCTGTTTGATACCACCAAGCAGAACATCAGCCTGCATATCAAAAATATCCTCAAAGAAGAGGAGCTGCCTGAAGCTTCAGTTGTCAAGGAATACTTGACAACTGCCGAAGACGGCAAACGCTACAAGACCAAACATTACAACCTACACATGATCCTGGCCGTGGGCTACCGGGTGCGCTCGCCGCGCGGTACCCAGTTCCGTCAGTGGGCCACCGCCCACCTGGCTGAGTACCTGGTCAAGGGCTTTGTCATGGATGGCAAGCGGCTCAAAGACCCTGGCGGTTGGGATTACTTTGACGAGCTGCTGGCCCGCATCCGCGAAATCCGCGCTTCGGAGAAACGCTTCTACCAGAAAGTGCGCGACCTCTTTGCGCTCAGCTCCGACTACCGTTCCGATGACCACGTCGCCCGGCTCTTTTTTGCTGAAACTCAGAACAAACTGCTCTTTGCTGTCACCGGGCAGACCGCCGCTGAGATCGTTGTCTCTCGCGTCGATCCGAATGTTCCCAACATGGCCCTCACCAGCTGGAGCGGTTCGCGGGTACGCAAACACGATGTAATCGTGGCCAAGAACTACCTGTCTGCTGACGAGGTGGACACCCTCAACCGGCTGGTAGTCATCTTTCTGGAACAGGCTGAATTACGGGTAAAGGAGCGTAAGCAACTTACCCTTGATTACTGGCGGCTGAATGTGGATCGCCTGTTGGACTTCAACGAAAGGGCGGTACTCACCCACACCGGCAGTGTTTCACGTGAGGCCATGGAACGTATCGTCCACGAACGCTTCAACACCTTTGATGAAAACCGCCGTATTGCCGAGGCCAGACAGGCCGATGCTGAGGACATGGCAGAGCTTGCGCGGATTGAAAAACAACTTGAACAGAAGAAGACAGAGCGATGAAGTTGAGGGAGATGCAGGGCTCACACGAAGGAATGAAGACACGAAGAATTGATTGGAAAACCATTCCGTTGCGTTATGTTTGCCAGCTTAACCCCTCTGTCGATTTCAGTGAATTTGAAGAGGACGACGAATTGACCTTTCTACCCATGGACAGGGTTAAGAACGGCTATTTTTTTCCGAATACCGATAAATTTTCCAGGTACACATCTTCTTACAATGCCTTTGAAGAAGGCGATATTGTTCTTGCCAAGGTCACGCCTTGTTTTGAAAATGGTAACATTGCTGTTGTTCAAAATCTTGAAGGTGGCAAAGGATTCGGAAGCTCGGAGCTTTTTGTCATAAGGCCTAAAAAGATCAATCGAAAATTTCTCTTCTACTACTTCCAATCCTCATCCTTCAAGCAGGAGGGTGAGGCTTCCATGACGGGTGCAGGAGGCCTCAAGCGGGTATCGCCTGATCTGCTGCGCCAACATCACTTGCCTTATCCTGATAGTGAAACCCAACGCCTGATCGCCGACTACCTCGACCGCGAAACCGCGCGCATTGATGCGCTGGTAGCGGAAAAGGAAAAGATGCTGGCCCTGCTGGAAGAAAAGCGTGCTGCCCTCATCAGCCGCGCTGTCACCCGTGGCCTCGACCCCACCGTGCCTCTCAAACCCTCGGGCCTCGACTGGCTGGAAGATATCCCGGCACATTGGGAGATCCTACCGATAAAATACGTGGCAACGGTGGGAAATGGTTCGACACCAACGGTCGACAACTCAGATTACTGGGATGACGAAGGATTCCCTTGGATGAACAGCTCCGTCGTCAACATGGAAGTCGTTACAGGAGCATCACGTGGTGTTACAGACAAAGCTTTGAAGGAATGCCACCTGCCGATAATCTCACCCCCTGCTGTTCTGGTTGGCATCACCGGCCAGGGAAAGACACGCGGTATGGCGTCTATATTGATGCGCCATGCAACAATAAATCAGCATCTCGCCTATCTAAAGCCACAGGATGGTCGACTATTGGCCGAATACCTGCGGTTTGTTCTAGTTCGGGCCTATTCTTTCCTGAGGAGTGACAGTGATGGTGCTGGAAGCACTAAGGGTGCTATTACCTGCGATCAGATTGGTAATTTCCGAATCCCGATACCCGCTATCGAAGAACAAGTACGTATTCTGCTCCTGATAAAGCAGGGGAATGAAGGGACCAAGAATGTCAAGAAAGAGCTTGAGAACTCTATAAGACTTCTACGAGAACGCCGTGCCGCCCTGATCACTGCCGCTGTGACCGGCCAGATTTCAAAAAAGGAGATGCGGATATGAAACTTACTCATGTCACCATTCACAATTTCCGTGGCATACTTGATGCGTCGATGAATTTGCATTCTTACGGCCTTTTGGTTGGCGCGAATAATGCCGGAAAGAGCACCATCATTGATGGCATCCGGGCTTTTTATGAGAAAGACGGTTTCAAATTCAAAAAAGATTGTGACTTTCCTTTTAAAGGTGCTGCTGATCAGGAGTCATGGGTTGAGCTGACCTTTGCATTGAGCGATCAGGAGCACGATTCCCTGAAAGATGAATACAAAACGGCCAATAAAGACCTGAAAGTCAGAAAATATTTCCAAACGTCAGAGAGGTTACACGATGGCAAGAATGCCACAGGATCAATTGTTGGATACAAGTCCGACGACACCTTGTCGAAGGAGCCGTTTTACGGCGCCAAGAATGTTCAGAGCGGCAAATTTGGCGATCTCATATATATCCCTGCCATTAGCAAGGTTGATGAACACACCAAGCTCAGCGGCCCGTCAGCTCTGCGCGACCTGATCACCAACATCATGTCGGATGTCGTCGAGAAGAGCGAGGCATATAAAGCGCTGACGGAAAGCGTCACCACATTTGCGGGAAGTGTTCGATCTGTAGAAACAGAGGACAATCGATCCCTTTCAAATTTCGAGAACGACTTGAACGAGCTGCTTGCGCCGTGGCAGACCAACTTCAACCTAAAGTTCACCACTCCATCCACGGCGGAGATCATCAAATCCATGCTTGGATGGGACATCCGGGACAATTACCATGAAAAGTCCCAAGGTGTTGAATATTTCGGCTCTGGATTCCAGCGGCATTTCATCTATTCTCTGATTCAGCTCGGCGCAAAGTATGTGCCTCAAAAGACTTCAAAGAAGGCCAAAGATTTCACCCCCTCGCTCAACCTTGTTCTATTCGAAGAACCGGAAGCGTTTTTGCACCCGCCGCAACAGGACGACCTTGCCAGAAGTCTAATTAAGGTGAGTGAAACTGAAGATTGGCAGATTGTTTGTTCTACTCACTCTGCACATTTTGTGAGCAGAAACGCCATTCGAATTCCGGCCATCATTAGAGCCCAGCGGATTAACGGCATCGTCTCGACGTTCCAGGTAGGCCAAGATCAGTGGGATGACATTATTGATGCAAATAAGGCTATTGAAAAAGTCGCCGACAAATATTCCAAAGTCAAAAAAAATATGCAGGCCGATGACCTCAAGCCTGAAATGGAAGCAGTCAAATATTTTCTTTGGCTGAATCCTGATCGTGCTGGGTTGTTTTTTGCTCAAAAAGTCTTGTTAGTGGAAGGTCCTAGCGAGACGGCGCTAATCAACCGATTGCTGGATGATTCGAAATTGGTGATTCCGCAGGGGACTTATGTCTTGGACTGCCTGGGGAAATACAACATCCATCGCTTCATGAGTTTGCTAAGTGCGCTTGGTGTCACTCATGCTGTTCTTCATGATGACGATGAAAACAAGAACGAACATCAGGAATTGAACCAGCTTATATCCGACTCAAAGCACGATCACTTCACCAATGCGATTGTAACGATCCAGAAGGACCTTGAAACAGCTCTGAATGTCACTCCACCAGGCTCACCACACAGGAAGCCCCAGCACCTGCTTTACTGCTACGCCGCTAATCAAATTGCGGATGACAAGTTGAAAAACTTCTGCGATCTGGTGCAATCTTGTTTCACTGTGCAGAAAGGCAAGCCATGAAACCCACCTCCGAAGCTGCTTTTGAAACCGCCATTGAGAAAGTCTTACTGGCTGATGGTTACAGCAAACTCGACTCAGGTGCTTTTGACACCGAGCGGGCCATCTTCCCTGATGAGGCCTTGGCGTTTATCCGTGCAACCCAGGACAAAACCTGGGAAAAGCTGGAGGACCTGCACGGCGTTGAAACCGGCCAGCGGGTGCTCTTGGCACTTTGCAAATGGCTGGATACCCACGGTGTTCTGACCACCCTGCGCCAGGGTTTCAAGTGCTTTGGCAGGACCCTGCGTATCGCCTTTTTTCGCCCGGCCCACGGCCTCAACCCGGAACTGGAGGCGCACTACCGTGCCAATCGCCTGGGCATCACCCGGCAACTCTATTTCAGCAGTAAAAACAAAAGATCACTGGATGTGGTACTGAGTATCAACGGTATTCCCGTGGTGACCCTGGAGTTGAAAAATCCCCTTTCCGGACAGACAGTGGCCAATGCCATTCACCAGTATCGTCATGATCGCGACCCGCGTGAGCCGATCTTCCTCTTTACCAAACGCACCCTGGTACACTTTGCCGTGGATAGCGAAGAGGCACACATGACCACCCGCCTGGCCGGGACCAGCACCCATTTTCTGCCCTTTAACAGGGGCTGGGACAGTGGTGCAGGTAACCCGCCGGATAAAGACGGCCGCAATTACAAGACCGCCTACCTCTGGGAAGAGGTGTTAAGCCGTGACAGCCTGCTGGATCTGCTGGCCCGCTTTCTCCATCTGGATATCGATGAGAAGGTCAGCGATCAGGGCAAAAAGGTGCGCAAGGAGACCATGATCTTTCCCCGCTACCACCAGTTGCAGGCCGTACGGCAGATGGTTACAGCGGCGGGCTGCGAGGGCGTGGGGCATAACTATCTGGTGGAACACTCGGCAGGCAGCGGCAAAAGCTACACCATCGGCTGGCTGGCCCACCGGCTCTCCTCCCTGCACAGCAGTGAGGACGAACGCATTTTCGACAGCGTGGTGGTGATTACCGACCGGGTGGTGCTTGACCGGCAGCTGCAGAACACCATTTATCAGTTCGATCATCGCCAGGGGGTGGTGCAGAAGATTGATGAGGATTCGCGCCAACTGGCCGAGGCCCTGGAGTCGGGCGTGCCGATCATCATCACCACCTTGCAGAAGTTTCCCTTTGTTTCCGGGCAACTGATGAAACTGGCCGAGGAGCGAGGCGAGGGCAGCAGCCATCTGCCCACAAGCAAATACGCGGTGATCATTGACGAGGCCCACAGTTCCCAGTCAGGGGAGACCGCCACCGAGCTGAAAGGTGTGCTGGGTGGTATGGAATTGATCCGCAAGGCCAGGGAGGCAGCCCAGGAAGAAGGTGAAGAAGAGCTGGAACGGCTGTTTCGGACCATGGCCAAGCGCGGCCGCCAGCCCAACATGAGTTTTTTTGCCTTTACCGCCACGCCCAAGCACAAGACGCTGGCAATCTTTGGTCGGGGCAGCGAACCATTTCATCGCTACACCATGCGCCAGGCCATTGAAGAGGGCTTTATCGAGGATGTGCTGAAAAACTATGTCAGCTATAAGACTTACTACAGACTGATTAAAAAGGCTGAGGATGACCCTAACGTTGAACGTAAAAAGGCAGCCCGGGCTTTGGCGCGTTTCATGCGTCTGCATCCGCACAATATCGGTCAAAAGACTGAAGTGATGGTCGAGCATTTCCAGCAACACACCCGCCACAAGATCGGTGGTCAGGCCAAGGCCATGGTGGTCACCGGCTCGCGGCTGGAGGCAGTGCGTTACAAACAGGAATTCGATCGCACCATCAGCGAAAAGGGCTATCCCATCAAAAGCCTGGTGGCCTTTTCCGGCACAGTGGAAGACGACAAGCTGCCGGAGAAAACCTACACCGAAGTCGAGATGAATCACGGCTTGAAGGAAAAGGAACTGCCAAGCACCTTTGCTAAACCCGACTACCAGGTGCTGCTGGTGGCGGAGAAGTACCAGACCGGCTTTGACCAGCCGCTGCTGCACACCATGTATGTGGACAAGCGATTGGCCGGGATCCAGGCGGTGCAGACCCTGTCGCGTCTGAACCGCACCCATCCGCTGAAAGACGACACCTTTGTGCTCGACTTTGTCAACGACCCGGCCGAGATTCAGGAGGCGTTTCGTCAGTATTACGACGGTTCGGTCATGGGCGAAGAAGTTGATCCGGATCGAATGTATAAGGTGCAGGCCGAGCTGGACGGGTCAGGCATCTACCTGCAAGATGAGGTGGATGAATTTTCACGTATCTTCTTTGCGCCCAAACGTCGCCAGAGCCCGACTGATCATAAGAATCTGAACGCCCTGCTTGATCAGGCTGTGGCCCGTTTTGTCCAGCTGCAAAATGATGAAGAGGAAGAGGCCGAGTTGTGGCGCGGCAAAACCCGGGCGTTTCGCACTCTCTACAGCTTTTTGAGCCAGGTCATCCCCTATCAGGACAGTGATCTGGAAAAGCTCTATACGTATCTGCGCTACCTGGTCTTGAAACTACCCAGGCGTAAGACCGGACCGGGATACCATTTTGATGAGGAAGTTGAGCTTGACTACTATCGGCTGCAGAAGATCAGCGAAGGCTCGATCAACCTGGCTGAGGGGTATGCCAGGCCGCTCGACGGACCGCGCGAGGTTGGCACTGCGGAAAATCATGAGCAGTACGTAACGCTCTCCCGCCTTATAGATATCATCAACGAACGTTTCGGCGCTGAGTTGAGTGAAGCGGATCAGCTTTTCTTCGATCAGATCGCCGAGGCCGCCAGCCGGAACGAATCCTTGCGCCAGGCAGCCGAAGTGAACTCCCTTGACAAGTTTCAACTGGTCTTTCGCCAGGTGCTGGAATCGCTGTTCATCGAGCGTATGGAACTCAACGAGGAGCTGTTTACCGACTACATGAGCAAACCGGAACTCCAGGATGTGGTCTCCAAATGGCTGGGCAGCCAGGTTTATGACCGGCTGAGTGGACCGCAAGGCAGTATTGTTCATCCGAAGACGTGATGTAAAAGAGAAACAAGATGAAATAGCAGCCACCCTGCATCATCCCCTGAATCAGGTTGCCACGATCAGCAAAACCATCAGCCTTTACACTGCACTGACTGACAGAACCTGACTTTACATCTCTATCAGGGAAACTGTATTTTGTGCCTATCCAGGCCTCTCGTTATTTTAAGTTCAAGATATCCTGCCTGCAAAATCTGTTGCAACGCGCCATAGGGTCTGTCGGACAAAGGAATCAGGGCGTGTCGAGCAGCTGGTGCCAGTCGGTCAGGTTA
Source organism: Desulfobulbus oligotrophicus (assembly GCF_016446285.1). Classification (NCBI taxonomy): domain Bacteria; kingdom Pseudomonadati; phylum Thermodesulfobacteriota; class Desulfobulbia; order Desulfobulbales; family Desulfobulbaceae; genus Desulfobulbus; species Desulfobulbus oligotrophicus. The sequence goes on along the minus strand of NZ_CP054140.1, from coordinate 774,874 downwards.
TAAAAGGGGAAGTGCGGCCAGTTGCAAACTTCGGCACTGTCTTTACCCCAGGCACGCCGTTGATTGCGGGCTGAAAAGATACGGTCGCGACTGGTGATAATTTTTCGAGAGTACATGTTGCGGGCCGGGCCTGCATCAAGGGCAGCGTCCCGGAATGCGGCCAGTTCTTCCCGGAGTTCGTTCAGCGGTCGTTGAGGCCGGTTTTCCAGAAAGGTGGTCAGCTGTTCGTGGCTGTCAAACATGCTGCTGTAAAAATGCTCGACAGTGTCAGCGGTAAAGTGGTCGAGCATGGCGTTATAGCTCTCCGCCGGAATACCGCGCTGGTTATCGATCGGCGTGAGCGTACCGCCAATGGCGGTGCTGGTGGTGAAACGGTCCGCCTGCCCGGCCAGGAGATGGGCAGCCGCCCAGACACCCATGGACCAGGCAACGAGGTGCAGCCGGTGATAGTCGGCAAACATCTGGAGATCAATGGGTGGCAGTGTGCGGTAATCGATGACCATGCACAGGTCGTGACGGGTGGCGGGCAGAGTGTGAAACGGGGTTTGATCCATGCCCCAGCCGTTAAAAAAAAGGATGCATTCCCGGTGACAGTGCTGCTGCAGCCAGATGGTTTGCATGGGTGTATATCCGCTCTAGGTAAGTGCTGCTTTAATAAGACCGGGTAACGGTGCCAGCTGTTCCCACGCCATGGCCGCATTCAACGAGAGCCGCAAGCGAGATGTGCCTGCAGGCACTGTCGGTGGTCGCACTGCCTTGACCCAGTATCCGGCCGCACAGATACGCTCGGCTGCGGCCACTGCTGTGGCGGCATCACCGATGAGCACCGGCACGATATTACTGCTGCCATGGGTTCGTAGTCCTTCTGCTCGCAATGCCTCGCGAAGGCGATCGGCCAGCTCGGCAACCCCGGTCCGCTGGGCCTGCATCTGCGGCATCTGCTGCAGTACCGTGCACAGCCAGTGTACGGAAACAGGCGGCAGCCCGGTGGTGAAGATCTGTGACCTGGCCGTGTTGAGCAGATAGTCGATCAGAACCCGGGTACCGACCACAAAGGCACCCTGTCCGCCAAAGGCCTTGCCAAAGGTACCGGTCAGGATCTCTATCCGGTCAAGCACCCCCATCTCCTCTGCCAGCCCGCACCCGGTTGCCCCCCGGATACCAACGCCATGGGCATCGTCAACATAGAGCACCGCCTGCCAGCGGTCTTTAAGGCGAACCAGCTCAGCTAGGTCGGCTGTGTCACCATCCATACTGAAAATCGATTCCGTGACAATGAAAATCCGGCGATATTTGTCCCGATGGCGAGAGAGCAGATCCTCAATGGCGGCATAGTCAAGGTGAGGGTAACGGATGAGCCTGGCCGGTGACAACCGCATGCCGTCAATCAGGCTGGCGTGACAGAGTTTGTCGGCCAGGATGAGGTCCTGCTTGCCGGCCAGCGCCGGCAGAATACCGATGTTGAGATGATACCCGGAGTTGAAGACAAGGGCGGCCTCGGTACCGTACAGTGTGCACAACTGCTGTTCGAGCCGGGCGTAGGGTTTTGTGCTGCCGGTCATCAGTCGTGAGGCGGTACTGCCGAGCCCGTAGCATTCCAGCAGATTCTGACGGTTCTGCTCTGCATAAAAACCGGCAATCATTGCCCGGTTGGCCGCCAGACCCAGATAATCGTTGCCCGCCAGATTAAGGTAACGATGACCGGCTATCTCTATTTCACCACGGTCATGGTGGGTGACTGTAACAAGGTTGCGCAACTGCCCCTGCTGGTCAATTTTGTGGAGTTCACCGGCGAGCTGTTGATACAGATCAGCCATTGTTGTCACCCCGGTAGACGGGCGTAGAGACTTTCACTAAACCCCACCCAGATCTCATCGTTGATTCGTATGGTTGGTGCCCGCAGATTGCCGGTCCGTCCCAAGGCCTTGGCGAGCAGGTCTTCTTTACTGTCGGTTTGCGGGGCAAACACCTGAAAGTTTTTACCCCGGGCAACCAGCACCTGCCTGGCAGTGCGCAGCAGATTCCAGGCATCTTCAGCGGCAAGGGTGTTTTTTTTGGCATCCATTCTCTCTTTGATCGGCAGGTCAAGCCGTTGCAGCACATCCAGTGCCTTGGCGCTTGAGACTCAGCCTTTTCTCAGGTACGCCCACTCAATCTGCATACAATCCTCCTGTTGCATCTGTGGCACGGTTTATTCAGTTATGAGGAGCCATTATAGCCAGAGGAGAGTTTTCATCACCAGTTATTTTCCCTGACCTTGCCTGTTTCGCAAACACAAAAAATCCACTATAGAACAGCAACCCGTCTGTCAGGAAAGAAGGAGGTGTGCAGATGACACAGACACAGGCCGTTGCAGGGCCGCAGGGAGAGCTGCTGTTGCGGACGATGCCCCTGCCCGCAGATACGAGTTTCAACGGCGATATCTTTGGCGGCTGGATCATGGCGCAGATGGATTTAGCCGGCAGCATGATGGCCAAAGAGGTGACCCGCACCCGCACCGCCACCGTGGCTGTGGAAAGTATGCAGTTCATCAAACCGGTCCGGGTGGGGGATGTGGTCTGCTGTTACGGCAGGGTGCAACGCATCGGCACTACCTCGGTGACGATCATGCTTGAGGTCTGGGTTCGTCCGATCCTCCATGCCGACAAGAACCAGTTCACCAACTTTAAGGTAACCGAGGCGGCCATCACCTATGTGGCTCTTGGTGAAGACGGCCGCAAGCAACCGATCAGGAAATCGAAAGCAGACACCTGAGCATCTGTTGTCGGTACCGACATCCATGAACAGGTTCTGCCTGCTCACCGGGATGATGAGGGACCGATCATGGTTTCCGGACGGACGATGCGGTCAAATTCCTCGCCGGTGAGCAGATGAAGCGCCAGGGCAGCCTCGCGAAGCGACAGGTTTTCGGTATAGGCTTTTTTGGCAACAGCTGCCGCCTTTTCATAGCCGATGTGCGGGTTGAGCGCTGTGACCAGCATCAGGGAGCGGTGGAGATGGTGGTCGATCTGTTCCCGGACCGGAGCAATGCCGGTTGCACAGTGCTGATGAAAGGAGAGGATCGCATCGGTCAGCAGGGTAATCGATTGCAGCACATTGTAAATGATCAGCGGTTTGAAGACATTCAGCTCAAAATTACCCTGGCTGGCTCCAAAGCCGATGGCCGCATCGTTGCCAAAGACCTGACAGGCCACCATGGTGACCGCCTCGGCCTGCGTCGGGTTGACCTTGCCCGGCATGATCGAGCTCCCGGGTTCATTGGCCGGGATGGTGATTTCTCCGATACCGCAGCGCGGCCCGCTGGCCAGCCAGCGGATATCGTTGGCAATCTTCATCAGGTTGGCCGCCAGTGCCTTGATGGCACCGTGGGCGAAAACCAGCTGGTCATGTCCGGTCAGCCCATGAAAGGTATTGGTCATGGCAACAAAGGTTTTGCCGCATGTCCGACTGAGTGTTGCTGCAACCGCCTCCCCGAAACCCGCAGGCGCATTCAGCCCGGTGCCGACCGCTGTACCGCCGACAGCAAGTTCCCGCAGGTGTTCCAGGCTTTTTTGCAGCTGCCTGACGTTACTGGCCAGCATGGCTGCCCAGCCGCTTACCTCTTGACCAAGGGTCAGGGGGGTGGCGTCCTGCAGGTGGGTCCGTCCGATTTTGATGATGTCGGCAAAGGCCTCGGCTTTATCGGTCAGGGTGTGCTGCAACACCTCCACCGCCGGTAACAGCCGGTCTTCGAGTGCGAACACCGCCGCTACGTGCATGGCGGCCGGAAAAATGTCGTTGGAGCTTTGCGACATGTTCACGTGGTCGTTGGGATGGACCGGCCGGGGATGCTGGAGGTGGCCCTGTTTGAGCAGGCTTGCCCGGTTGGCGATCACCTCGTTGACATTCATATTGGTCTGGGTACCGCTTCCTGTCTGCCAGACAGAAAGCGGAAAGTCCTGGTCATGCTGACCGGCGAGGATCTCATCGCAGACCTGGAAGATCAGATCCCGGATTGCTGACGGCAACCGACCCAGATTGTGGTTGACCTCGGCACAGGCCCGTTTCAGACGGACTAATCCGTAGATCAGGGCCAGGGGCATGCGTTCCTCACCGATGCGAAAGTTGTGGCGGCTGCGTTCGGTCTGGGCCCCCCAAAGTCGCTCAGATGGAACCTCGATCTCTCCCATGGTGTCGTGTTCGATACGATATGGCATTGATTTTTCTCCAGTATCTTTTTATCGTTGGGCAACGGATCCGCCGGCAAAAACGGTTGCTTCAAATCCGTTATTCGGTATAACCAGCTGAAGAAGCAGATACTTTGCCCGGTTGCAGCCGGTGCGTCAAGATGACTTTTAGCAGGATTTTTAGATGAATCCAGACCTGAACAGTGGTTGTGACGAGCAACGCAGACAAAACAGCATGCTGGCTGTTCAGGTCGGGTTGGCCGCCAATATTCTCCTCGCCGTTCTGAAGGCCGTTATCGGCGTTGTTGCGCAGAGCCCGGCTTTACTGGCAGACGGTATCAACTCCACCTCAGACGTGGCCTATGGTATTGTTGTGAGTATCTTTGTCCGGCTGTCCGGTAAACCGGCGGACCATGAGCATCCTTATGGCCATGAGCAGTTTGAAAGTGTGGCAACAGTGGTTGTCGGTGCCTTTGTCATCACCACTGCCATTGCCATCTTCTGGCATTCGCTCAATACGGTGTACGAGTTGCTGACCGTCCGCCCGGATTCGGCAGGGGCCTCGATTTCAGCACTGTGGGTGGCGCTTTTTGCCGTTTTTTTGAAATGCGGTCTCAGTGTCTGGACCTACGGTGTCAGCCGGCAAACAGGGAATACCGCGGTCCATGCCCTGGCGCAAGACCATCGCAACGATATCTTTGCCTCGGCTGCCGCAGCAAGCGGCATCTTTTTCGGTCGACTCGGCTACCCCTGGATCGATCCTCTGGCCGGTGCAGTGGTGAGTCTTATTATTCTGATGACCGGGATCGAGATCCTGCGTTCGGCAACAGCTGATCTCATGGACACCCTGCCCGGCAAAGAACTGGCCGAAACAATGCGGATGTCCCTGCAGCAGGTCAGCGGTATCAAGGTCATTGAAGAGATCCATGCCCATCGCTTCGGGCCCTACCTGGTTGTGAATATCACCATCGGCATAGATGGTACACAGACTGTTGTTCAGGGGCACCGTATTGCCACAGAAGTGGAAGAAACGCTCCTGACCGATATTGAAAATCTGCGCCGGGTATATGTGCATTACCACCCGGTTGAGGATTGCCGGCAAGCGGCATCGTTCAAGGTGCCGCCCCGACCGATCCGACAGTGATTAACCCAAGATGTGTTGCTTTTGCAGCTCATCCGGTCCATACACAAGAGGCATCATGTCAGTCACGACCAACAACGCATCCGTCACGCCCATCTTTCTCCATGGGAGGGAATCCTCTATCAAAGGAACCAAGGCCCGCTGGTTCACAGCGCATTTTCCCATGGTCCGGATGTGGAACTTTGACGGTGACCTGAACCAGCGACTCCATCAGCTGGAGCACCACACCCGGGACATGCAGGATCGTCTCATCCTTGTGGGGTCGAGCTTCGGCGGTCTGATGGCAGCCTGTTTTGCAAGGATGCACGCCCAGCGGTGTAAACGCCTTGTCCTGCTGGCACCGGCGCTCAACTTCGATGAGTATCAGCCGCCGGAGCAATTGCTGGAGGTGCCGACGCTCCTGGTGATCGGCAGGCACGATACAGTCTGTCCGCCGGACCTGGTGCTGCCTGCGGCAAGAAAGACCTTCAGCCGGCTGACAGAGTGCTGCGTGGATGACGACCATATGCTGCATCAGACCTTTCCGAAACTTGACTGGGGGCAGCTGCTGACGTAGAAATGTTTTTTAAACAGAGTGGTTACGGCAATACATTCTTGCTTCCTGCCAGGTGCCGGTGGACACAATGCGCAGCTTCCCGTACAAGCCGGACACCTGACCCCCAGAGAACAAAAGTGTTCGGCGTATTACCGCATCACTTGCGATCTTTTGGGGATGCGCAGCAGCAGGGTGTCTGTCTCAAGATGGACAGTCGCCCCCAGGGTCATAAGGAGAGGCTGTCCCTCCTGCTCAACAGCCGCCACAATCGTCGTTGCCGGCACCTTGTCGCAGCGTAAGCTGACCATCACCGCTTCTCCTGCGTCCGAGGCTGCAAACACAACACCGGAAGGCCCGTCCGGTACCACTGCCAAGACCTGTTGCAGATACAGCCACAGCAGATTTCCCAGTTGGAACAGTCGCACTTCAAGCTGCAGGGGGGGGCCGCCCTGTACGGTCAGGCTGACACTTTTCATGGCCGCCAGACGGGCAGCCAGGGCAAGGGTAAACTCCAGCACCTCATAGATATCAGTACCTGTCGGGCCTTCATGGGCACTGTGGGCAAAACGGTTGAGCCGACGGATAATATCATCGGCGCGTCGTACCTGCTGCCGGATCCTTTCCGCCTGCACCTTCAATCTTTCCGGCTCCAGGGGGCGGCCTTTCTCCGCCAGCAGAGCAAGGTCGCCCAGCAGACCGGCATTTTCATTGATAATGGCCAGGGCATTTTTCAGTTCATGGGAAATGGACGCTGTCATGACACCGAAAAAGTGGAGTCCCCGGCTGTCGGCAGTGGCTGACTGGTCATACATGGCAATTTTTCCTCATGGTTGGGTGAGCTCGTTGATCTTGGCCATTAAGACCTCGATCTGCACCGGTTTGATCAGGTAGTACTCCGGCCCGCTTTCCGCTGAGCAGGCCTCGAAATCCTCTTCCGAGCCGTGGCCGGTAAGAAAGATAAACTTCATCTCCGGTCGACGGGCGGCAATCAGCCGTTTGAGTTCAAGCCCATTCATCTGCGGCAGGCGGACATCCAGGAGCGCCAGATCAAAATGCTCCCGTTCGACCGCTGCCAGTGCCTCTTGATAATTCGTCACCCAGGTGGCGTCAATGCCTCGCATCGTCAGCCGTTCCGCCAGGGTGGACACCAGTTCTTCCTCGTCGTCAACCAGCAATAGGCGCATTGTGCTCTCCTTGTTGTTTTGGGTACTCGACCGGCAAAGTAATGGTGAAGCTTGTTCCCGTATCAATGGTACTTTCGATATCAATCGTTCCACCTATCTCTCTGACCAGACCATAGGTGATGGACAGACCCAGCCCTGTCCCGCCGCTGCCGCTTTTTGTGGTGAAAAAGGGCTCAAATATTTTCTTGATGTTTTCCGGTGGAATGCCGCACCCGGTATCACTGACCTTGGTGACAATGTGCGACCCGTCATCACTGAGCCGACACAGGATCTCAAGTCGGCCGCCCTCCTTCATGGCGGCAAAGGCGTTGTTCACCAGGTTGATGAATATCTGTTGCAACTTGCCGCGGTCACTGAAAAACTCAGGGACATCTTCGGATATCGCCACCTTGATCTCAATGTTGCGGTAGCCTGCCTCCTTATTCTGAAAGGCAAGCACGTCCGCCACCACCTGTCTGATATCAACCTTCTGAAGGGTGACCTGGATGTTGCGGGCAAAGTTGAGTAGCTGCCGGGTGATGGTCGCGCACCGGTCAACCGCCGCAATGATGGCCTCGACCAGGCCGATAAGACGGTGATCGTTGGCATATTCCTGACGAAACGTGAACAGATCTTTGATCAGCCCGGCCTTTTCATTGATAATGGCCAGCGGATTGTTGATCTCATGGGCAACACCGGCCGACAGCCTGCCGATGGATGCCATCTTGTTGGCATATTCCACCTGGTGGAGCGAGGCCAGCCGTTTTTGATCAGCCCGGTAGATACTGTTGACCAGGTAGGTGCAGATGCTGAACACCACGGCCAGGATGGCCAGGACCGAACCGGCAAGGAAGATGAGCAGCTTTGTTCGTGCAGCCTCCCAGCCGGCCATGAGGGTGCTCTTCTGCTTGATGACCATGAGGATGAAAGGAGTGCCGGTGATGTAGGCGTACCCGGTGACAATGGCGCGTCCCAGGTGATCTTTACCCTCAAAGACCTCGGTACGGTCGGAGGGCGGCGGGACCGGCAAGGGGAATCGGGTCATGATTTCGCCATAATACCGGGAAGGTGTTTGTATCACTCCTTTATGGTTGATGAGGAAGGCATCACCGTCACCGCGAACCTCCAGATGCGTGAGGATGTTGTTGAGCGGGGCGATCTGCAGACCGGCGCGGAGGATGTAATGCTGACCCTCAGGATTGTTGTGCAGAACCGAGACCACCAGATGCGGCGCCTTTCTGAACCCCAGAAAGATATCACTGATATCCGAACGCATGCCAATGGTATCGTGATAACTTTCCTGATCTTTGTAGTTCAGCTTGCTGTACCACTCCTGCCGGCTGTAATCGATGCCCCTGAGGTTGTCCGGGCCGGCATAGTTCACCTGGATACCGGTATGATCAATAAGACCAAGGTCATGCCACTCGCCCAGACCGCTTTTCAGATGATTGAGCAGATCTCCCAGGCGGGTCTGGCTGTTTAACTGTTCAAAGCTGGTATCAAGGATCAGAAAGTTCAGCGCAATGATCCGTTCATGCAGATACGCGGTCAGGGTCCGCCGGGCATTGGAGACCAGGCGGCTGGTGCGCAGCAGTAATTCCGACTCCACGGCATCCGTGCTGACCCGATAGTTTACAAAGGCCAGGGTGAACAGCGGCAGCAGGACCACAGCCAGGGTGATGGCAATGGACTGCTTCCACAGGAGCCGAAAGTTAAACAGTGATTTGTACATGCCGGAGCTCTGATCATGATGATCGAGAAACTTTGGCTTAAAACGATCCAGAAGCGGCATGGCGACTCTCCGGGCTAAGGTGTGTACGGAGCAGGCACGTCCTCGGCATGACCACGATGGGGCCTGTGCTCAGCTCAGCTCTCCCTGTTGACGGCGCATGATCTTTTCATTGGCCTGTTTCATCGTTTCACTGAGGATGTCGATATCGACCGGTTTCTGGAGATAGGCAAACGCACCCAGTTGCATACAGGTTTCACGGTCGGTTTCATTGCCGTGCCCGGTGAGGATGATCACCTCAATTTCCGGCTGGGTCGCCTTGACCTGTTTCAGTACCTCTATGCCGTCAATGCCGGGCATCTTCAGGTCGAGAATCATGACTTCAGGTTCGTCTTCACGAACCATCTCAAGCGCCGACTCACCGTCATAGGCAATGGCTGAGCCCAGATCGCGAAGCAGCAGCCGTTCAGAAAGGGTCTGGACAAATTCGCGTTCATCGTCCACAAGAAGCACCCGGGAAGGGGCCTGGAAATCGAGTTTGCGATAGATATCAGCCTGATGAAAGTCTTTACCGACTTCGGTGGTGACGGTTTTCACGCCTTCGATATTTTCGACAATCTCTTTCAATTCCTGCTCAAGCCGACTGAGCATGAGCACATTCTTTTCAATGGTCAGCGTCACCGCACCACTTTGAACAGCAACGCTGACGTCGTGTCCTTCCCGGGTCAGTGCAACCTGGACAGTGGCTAGGAGACGGAAGTCGTCCAGTGCGGCCAGCGATGCCGCGGTCGGCACAAGCACATCGGTGTTGAGATTACGGATGATCAGATGCACGCTTTCTTCCGCACCGATCTTGTCGGTGGGAATGACGATATCGTACAGTGCTGAATCCCAGGGATCGGCATTGCCCAGCAGCTGCTGGGTCCAGGCACTCTTATCTTCATCGTTTTTATGGATAACTTTAAGGACATCCTTTTCCGGGGAAGAGAGACGCCCGGCCTGCTGCAACCGATACGACATGTCCGCCACCAGACAGAGACGCAGAACATGGGTCACAGGTGGTGGAATAAAGTGGGCACAGAAACCGTGGACCACCAGGTTGCCCTGGGAGAGGATGTCGGCCACCGCCAGGCGCAGATAGGCGATGGACCGTTCTTTTTCATGGGTGAAGGGGTTGAAGAGCGACGTCTTGGCCGTGAAAGCCCGGCTGATCCGATCCGCAGAAAGGCCTGACAACGTACAGGCCTGATCCACAATCTCGGCATCTTCCACCAGCCGATACCCGGTCTTTTTCACCAGCTGCGGTACGATCAGCTCTTCATTACAGTACAACGCATTAAATACAGTTATCACAGACATGGGAACTCTCTCCTAAGGGGTGAATGATCTCGGGTTGAGGATGGTTGCCCAGGGGGCAGCGTGCTATCTCCTCTCTGGTATGGACGTTCGGATGGATGACGAGCAGGGCCTCTTCCATGGTCGGGTGGATATGGTCGGCACCGATTTTGTTGAACAGATGCGTGCGGATCAACACCTTCATGACAGTGTCGTTGATGCCGCTGAACGAGACATCAATGCCGGCACTGCGGAGTCTTCCGACGAGCAAGGATAATGTCTCTTCACCGGAGGCGTCAATGTCATTGATGCCGTTGGCAACGATTAAGATGTGACGCAGGGTGGTCTTACAGAGCATCAGGTCCGAGATCTTGTCTTCAAGATAACTTGCGTTGGCAAAAAACAAAGGCCCTTCAAACCGGATAATCGACAGATACTTGCACTCTTCAAGGCCCCTGGTTACGGCACAGACCAGTACCCGGCTGCGGTCGCGGGTCAGCGAGGTGATAACCGGGCGCATATTTTTATAGAGAAAGACCAGAAGGCAGAGCACGACTCCGAGCATAATGCCTTTATCAAGGTGCGGCGCAAACCAGAGCGTGCAAAGAAATGAGAGGATAGAGATCAGGCCGTCGTACCACTGCGCTCTCCAGGCATGCAGAAAGCCCGAAATATTGATGAGGCCGATGACCGCCATCATGATAATGGCCGCCAGCACTGACTGTGGCAGGTGGTAGAGCAGGGGGGTGAAGAATAACAGCGCAATAACCACGGTGAGGCTGGTGAAGACACTCGAAAAACCAGTGACTGCACCGGCCTGGAGGTTGACTGCTGAACGGGAGAATGAACCGGAAGCAGGGTAGCTTTTGGCAATGGCGCCGACAATGTTGGCCAGTCCCTGTCCGATCAGCTCCTGGTTGGGGTCGATACGTTGACCGGTTTTACTGGCAATGGCCTTGGCAATGGAGATGGCCTCCATGAAACCCAGGAGGGAAATAATGGCGGCATAGGGAAAGAGGTGCAGCAGCACACTGAAATCAAGCTTTGGCACACTTAAGGCGGGCAAGCCCCCGGGTACCGTGCCGATCACCTCACCGCCACCGGTCAGAGGTATCTTCTCAAGAGCGATGGGTTTGTTGCCAACACGAATGCGCCAGGTGCGACCGTCGGTTACGGCCCCGGCAGGTACCTGGTCGTCCTGATAGTACAGCACTGTGTCATCCGGTTGACGGACAGCTTTAAACAGCAGCAGCCGGATCTCTTCCCGGTACAGATGCGCCTTGTCTTTGAGTTCTTCAATCTTGGACTGGATGACCCGGTCGTCATGTTCCGCATCAAGCCGGGCAATGGCATCGTTGCCTTTTTTTGCCTCCTCCAGAATCCTGCTGGTCTTGGTCCGCTCTTCCGCCAGAGGCGCAATGCCTTCCACGGCCTCGTTAAAGGAGAGTATTTTTTCCAGCGCAACCGGTGACTGCAGTGCAGTGCTGCTGCTGCCGGCATTGTGTTCAAAGCCGATCAACCAGGAGAGGAGCGTTGTGACAACCACCGCCACCAGCACGTTTGGCACCTTTGGAGCGATACGCTTCAGAACAACCATGATGACCAGCGCCAGCAGACCGATCAGCAACGTGGGCCAGTGGGTATAGTGGAGAGCCGATTGGACGACCTTGATGATCGTTTCATAATGATGTTCTGCACTGTCCACATTGACGCCGAACATCTTTGACACCTGTGAGGTGGCAATGATGATGGCGGCGGCATTGGTAAAACCGTTCACCACCGGGTGGGAGAGGAAGTTGACCACCAGTCCCAGCCGGAGAATCCCCAGGCTTAGTTGAAACAGGCCGACCAGCAGGGACAGGAGAATGGCATAGGCGATGAAGCTTTCACTGCCGGCAGTGGCCAGAGGTTCGAGTGAAGCTGCGGTCATCAGCGAAACCACCGCCACCGGCCCGGTGGAAAGTTGTCGGCTCGATCCGAAGAGGGCGGCGATCATCGGTGGCAGGAAGGCGGCATAGAGACCGTAATAGGCCGGCATCCCGGCCAGCTGGGCATAGGCCATGGACTGAGGAATCAGGACCAGGGCAACGGTCAGTCCGGCAACCGCGTCTGCCTTCAAAAAAGGCAAATTGTAGCCGGAGAACCAGTCAAGGAAAGGAAAAATTCGCTTTATCATACTGTTCGTTTCACCTCGGATCGTTCTATAGGTCTATGAGTGACGGTATTTTTACCACATCAACAGTGTTCACTTTTCAGCATCCGACGACAGGATTCGGTCAGTTCACTGTACAGCGCTTCGACATCATAGAGGTTGTTCATGCGAAATCGAACCATGCTGTCCACCATGCCGAAAACGATCAGGGCTGACTTACGGGCGACAATGGCAGGGTGAATGGACCCATCGGCTTGTCCGGCAACAATGGCGGACTCGAAGATGTCGACAAAGCAGTTGTAGATGGCCTCAAGAATGTCGCGGCACTCGGCATTGCTGACTGCCAGCTCGTAGGGATGTCGCTGGTGAAGAATGGCAAACAGATCTTCCCGGTTTTTCGCCATGTACAGATAGAAAGAGATCGTTTCCATAACCATGTCCAGCCCGGTTTTTTCTGATTCCACCTTTCGATACTGTTCAAATTCCGGCAGGATCGTCTCTTTGAGATCCTCAAGGATCGCCAGGAAAATTCCCTGTTTATTTTTGAAATGATAGAAGATCGTTCCCTCTGCGGTACCGGTCATCTTCGACAGTTCGTGCATGGCAGTATCGCTGTATCCTTTGCGGGCAAAGAGATAGGTTGCCGCCTGGAGAATCAGTTCTTTTTTTTTCATGTCTTTTTTTTGCATGGACAACGGCACGGTATGTAAATTGGATTTCGACTGAGTACTCAGTCAGTTTTAAATCGATTATTAAATACATTTTGACCAACCGTCAAGATAAAATCAGTGGGGTCGGAAAAATCGTTGAGGCGTTTTCAACGCAGGTTTTACCACTCGAGGAACATGTTGAACCAAAAGCAGACAATTTGGTTATCATGTGTCGCAATAATACGACACTGTGCTGTTCGTACTGCCTTAAAAAATCTGGTCGTGAACAGTGTGGCTCGGGATTTTTTTTCTGTATGCTTCTTGTTATTTTCTTGCAGAAACACATTGATGCTGATAAAAAGCCCCAATTTTCCGTAGGGGGGCGGCGTCGGCAAAAGCGTCGGTGTGGTCCATCCTGTTCCACAATGAAACACTCCAATTATAAAGGAGCACGCCATGACTGTAACAAAACCACGGTTGTCCGGGCGAGAGGCGCTTGAAGTTCTGCTGACCGGCAACCAGCGCTTTGTCAGGGGACAGCTTGAACACCCGAATCATTGCAACGAGTCACGCAAAAAACTGCTTGATGGCCAGGAGCCGATTGCCGCGATTCTGACCTGCGGGGACAGCCGTGTGCCGCCGGTGGATATCTTTGATCAGGGGCTGGGGGACCTGTTCGTTCTCCGGGTGGGGGGCGGTGTGATCAGTGATCACATGCTCGGCAGCATTGAGTATGCTGTGGCGCATCTTCACACCCCTCTGGTGATGGTAATGGGGCACTCCTCGTGTGGGGCCATCAATGCGGCCTCCAGGGGTGCCAAGGCCTATGGTCACATGGCCACCCTGATTCCGCCGCTTGCTACTGCCTTAAAACATACCATGGGGCTTGAGGGCAACTGGTGTGACAATGCCTCTAAAGAGCTGGCCCGGACCACGGCTAAAAAAATTGCCGAGTCAGAGCCGGTTATCGCCGATATGGTGGCTGCCGGCAAAGTGTTCGTGGTTGCCACCTATTACGACATGGCCACCGGTGTGGTGAGCGTGCTTTAACCGGACTGCGCCTCTTCTCGCACCCTTCAGCATCCCGGGTGGCGCTGCAGTTCCGGCGGCTGCCACCCGTCTTTCATCCGGACATTCGTCCGGCGCATACCCGTCGCATCACTCGACCGTTGGCAATGCAACAACCAGAAACCCAACGCAACGGTTGGAAACATTTTGAAACAGTTATCTGTTGCAAAAAGTTTCTAATTGTTTCGTAACGCCTATTATAGAAAACATTCCTATTTACAATTTATACGGTAATTTACTGTTTTTTATTAAAAAACATAAAAAATGATGAAGTTGGCCCCAGCCTTGCAACTTCCTGATTGAAACTGAATAGTGATTCAGTTCCGGTACGGATATCATTGCTCATCTGTGGTAAGCAGCTACGCACTTTCAATGTAAAACAGTATCAGAGGAGAGACTATGGAGAATAACATGGAGGCAAAGGTTCTGCTCGTTGACGACGAAAAAGAATTTCTGGAAACATTGTCTAATCGGCTTGAGCTGCGGGGACTGAAGGTGAGTGCCGTCACCAGCGGTGAGCAGGCGGTTATCGAGGCCAAAGAACAGGAGTATGATGCTATTGTTGTTGATCTGTCCATGCCCGGTATCGACGGTCTGGAGACCCTGCGTCGGATCAAGGCCGATAACCCCGGGGCGGAGATCATCATGCTCACCGGTCACGGCTCCATAAAGAGCGGCGTAGAAGCCATGAAGCTCGGTGCTACCGACTTTCTGCAGAAGCCTGTTGAGCTCTCCGAGCTCCTGGAAAAGATCGGTGAGGCCAAAGGCCAGAAGATGCTGGTCCTGCAAAAGCAATCACAGGAAGAATTGCGCAGGATCGTCAAGAGCAAGAGCTGGTAACCTCAACCCACAAGGAGAAAGGCATGAATACAATGCCCATTATCAAGGACCTTATTATCCCGCTGGAACAGTATCCCCACGTGCGCGCCAATGCTCCGGTGCACGATGCTGTGGGGCAGCTCTTCACCCACGTTGATGACAACGGCAGACTGAAGTACAACGAGCTGCTGGTGATCAACAGACACTTCCAGTATGTCGGCCGCCTGACCCTGCGGAACATTCTGACCTGTTATTTCCCGAGCCTGTTTCTTGATCGGAAGCGATCTTTTTTTTACGGTAAGCCCATATATTTTTCCGAGTTGGCCATTTTAATGGAAGACAGCTTTCAGGAAGAATGCAAACGCCAGGGGGGGCAGCCGGTCCGTGGATTCATGCAGCCGCCGATTGAATCGATTGAGGCTCGTCTGCATCCGCTCCATGCTGCGGAAGTGATGGTGGATCAGCGGCTCTGCTCGCTGCCGGTGGTCGAGAATGATACCGTTATCGGTGTTATCCTCCTGGTCGACGTGTTTCAAGCCCTGGCTTCCAGGTGTTCACTGTAAGCCCTTCCGTGCCCGTTTACTGCTAAAGGAAAAAAACCATGTCTGCTATGATCGTCAAAGAACTCCCGGAAACGAAGGCCCCGTTCGACTGGAAGCGCACCCTGTTTCTCGTCGGCGGACTCGCCCTGTTTTTTATTATCTATTACGCTCCCCCGTGGCCGGATGCCATTGATCCCAAGGGAGAACATTTTGTACTGTCCAAAGAGGCCAAGGGTGCGCTGGCTGTCTTTGCCGTTGCCGCCACCTGGTGGATCTTTGAAGTGGTGCCGATCGGTGTTACCAGTCTTTTGATTGGTACCTTGCAGGCCCTGTTTCTCATTCGTACCCCGACCGAGGCTTTTAAAGACTATATGGATCCCTCGGTACTGTTTATCTTCGGTTCAGTGGTCATCGGCATGGTCTTTACCAAGACCGGTCTGACCCGCCGGATCGCCTACAAGATGCTCTCAATCATCGGTGAACGAACATCGATGATCATGCTCGGCTGTTTCCTCATGACCGCCGCCCTGACCCATGTCATGGCCCACACCGCCGTTGCCGCCACCATGTTTCCGCTGCTGATGGCAATCTATGCCCTGTACACGAATGAGAAGACACCCACTAAGTTCGGCAGGTGTCTGTTCATGGGTATGGCCTATGTAGCCGGTGCCGGTTCCGTGGTAACCCTCCTGGGTGCTGCTCGCGGCGCTGTGGCCCTTGGTTTTTATAAAGACATGATGAATGTGGAAATCGGTTTTGGCACGCTGACCTACTACATGTTCCCCCTGGGTTGGCTCATGACCTTTCTGCTGTGGGGTTTTTTCATGGTCCTCAGTAAACCTGAACGGGATCGTATTCCCGGGTTGAAAGAAAAAGCCTCCCGGATGTACAAGGAGTTGGGTGGTATCACCCGTAATGAAATTGTGGCGGCCTGCATCATCTTCGGTGTGGTTCTGCTCATCGCTCTGAAAAGCTTTATCCCGGCGTTGGACAATCTGGACAAGACCGGTATCCTGCTCAGCTCCACCATCCTGTTTTTTGTCTGCAAGATCCTTGATCTTGATGATCTGGAAGATATTCCGTGGAACATCATCCTGCTGTTCGCCGGTGCCATGTCCATCGGTTTCTGTCTCTGGCAGACCGGTGCGGCCAAGTGGATGGCTGTCAACTGGCTGGTGCTGTTTCAGAAGGCCCCGGCAGTGGTCTTTATCATGGGAATGGCCTTTTTTGTACTGGTCATGACGAACTCCATCATGAACGTTGCCGCCATTGCCATCTCCCTGCCCGTGGCCCTGGTTATTGCCCCTTATCTGGGGGTTGCCGGTGAGGTTATTCTCTTCTCCGCTCTGGCCACGGCCGGTATGCCCTTTATGCTCCTGATCGGCGCTGCTCCCAACGCCATTGCCTACAACTCCAAGCAGTTCACCCCCGGCGAATTTCTCAAGTTCGGGATCCTGGCATCCATCATGCTGATGGTAGTTCTGTGGGCCTTTGTGTCCTTTGTCTGGCCGCTGATGGGCATGGAGGTGTTCGCTCCAATACAACAATAAATAATAACCAACACACAGTTTTGCGGCTCACCCTCCTTCGGGAGCACTCCGGAGGAGGGTAACTTATCATCTTTTATCGGTTTCTTCAGGAGTTACCATGCTCACCGCCCTGGTTATTGTTTTTGTGCTGGCCTATGCGGCCATTGCCCTTGAGCATCCGCTCAAGGTGAACAAGTCGGCTTCAGCTCTGCTGGCTGCAGGTCTGCTTTGGACAATCTATGCCCTGAACAGCAGCGACACTGTTCTTGTTGCCGAAAATCTGCGGGAATCAGTGTCTGCCACTGCTCAGATCATCTTCTTTCTTATGGGTGCGATGACCATCGTCGAGGTGGTTGATGCCCACAACGGTTTTTACACCATCACCAGTCGAATCAGGACCACCAAACTGAGCACCCTGCTCTGGCTGGTCTGCTTTGTCACTTTTTTTCTCAGTGCTATCCTTGATAACCTGACCACCACCATTGTCATGATCTCCCTGGTCAAGAAACTGCTGGATCGCCATGACGACCGGCTGTTTTTTGCCGGGATGATCGTTATCGCCGCCAATGCCGGCGGCGCCTTCAGCCCGATCGGTGACGTGACCACCACCATGCTGTGGATAGGCGGTCAGATCACGAGCCTCAACATCATCAAAGGGGTGGTGCTCCCCTCTATTGTCTGCCTGCTTATCCCGTTGATCATCACCAGTTACAGCATGCGCGGCCGGGAGGTTGTTTCCCCCAGTTCTGTTGAGCGTCGGCCCGGGTTTGAGACCACTTCCTTTGAGCAGAACTTTATGTTCTTTATGGGGATGGCAACCCTGATCTCCGTGCCGATCTTCAAGGCGGTCACCCATCTGCCGCCCTTCATGGGCATCCTTTTCGGCGTTGGGATCCTCTGGCTGGTCGGAGAGATCCTTCATCGGAAAAAACCGGAAAATGATTTCAAGCAACATCTCAGCCTGGTCAATGCTCTGAGCCGGATCGATATGAGCAGCATCGTCTTCTTCATCGGCATCCTGTTGGCTGTTTCCACCCTGGAACACTCACATATCCTGGGCAATCTGGCTGCCTGGCTGACCCAGACCATAGGTCGTGAGGATATCATTGTTACCCTGATCGGTCTGGTCAGTGCCGTGGTCGACAATGTCCCGCTGGTTGCCGCCTCCATGGGCATGTATCCCATGGCCACCTATCCAACCGACAGCTTTTTATGGGAATTTTTAGCCTACTGTGCCGGAACCGGCGGCTCCATCCTCATCATCGGTTCTGCTGCCGGTGTTGCTGCGATGGGACTGGAGAAGATTCATTTCTTCTGGTATGCTCGGAAGATAGGCCTGTTGGCCGCTGTCGGCTATTTTGGCGGCATTTTTGTATATATTGCTCAGTACAAGCTCCTCCACTGAGCATGTTCCATGGACTGCTGTAATGTTCTGTTTTCCACTGCCCTCCGGCATCATGACCGGGGGCAGTGGACCAGGAAGAGACACTGCTGATTGATTTTCCGTGCGGCATCAGAAAGAACGATGAATGACAATTTCACGCACATCCTATCGCAAGGCATGTATCCGGCATTGCTCAACGCCGTCCCCCACGGTATCGCAGTGACCGATCGGGACTGCAAGATCGTGGCAATTAATAACACGCTTGAAGCCCTTACCGGAGTAATGTCGGCTGATGCGCACGGTGTGTTTGTTGATTTTGTGCTCCGTTCCAACATCGCCCGGCGTGGACGGACATTTCGTGATGTGCTTGCCGGTGGTGATCCCATGGTGGTTGAAGGTGATATCGTCAGCCGGGATCGTCGCAAGATCCCCATGCGTTTTACCATCACCCCCCTGCAAACCGTTGATGAACAGACAGTCGGTCTGATCATCGTTCTTGATGACCTCTCTGCAGTGGTGAGCCCCGCAGGTCTGGAGGGCGACAGTGCCATTTCCGAGTCGATCATCGGCCACAGTTCCAAGATGCGGGAGGTGTTTGAACTGATCCCCCTGATGGCGCATACCGAGGCTTCGGTGCTTATTACCGGTGAAACCGGTACAGGCAAGGACAAGATCGCCGAGGCCATTCACAAGCGATCCAACAGAGGCAGTAAGCCTTTTATCAAGATCAACTGTGGCGCTTTACCAGAGGCCCTGCTCGAATCAGAGTTGTTTGGTTATGTGAAAGGGGCCTTTACCGGAGCTACCAAAGACAAACCCGGTATGTTTCGACTGGCCCAGGGAGGCACCTTGTTCCTGACGGAAATCGGCGACATGCCGTTACCGCTCCAGGTCAAGCTGCTTTCTGTGCTTGATGACCGCGAGTTTTTCCCGCTGGGTGGTGAACGCAAGGTGCAGGTGGATGTGCGAATCATCGCGGCCACCCATCGTCCGCTTAAAGAACGCGTCTCTCAGGGACTGTTCCGTGAAGATCTTTTTTACCGGCTCAATGTTCTTCAGCTGCATTTACCGCCGTTGCGGGAGCGGGAGTCTGATATCCGCTTCCTTATAAACCATTTTTTGCGGTTTTTTGCCGAACGCACCGGCGGCAGCGTTAAAACCTTCAGCGATGAAGCTCTCCGTTTGCTGATGGACTATGCCTTTCCCGGTAATATCCGCGAGTTACGTAATGTTGTCGAGTACTGTACAAATATCTGCCAACACCAGCAGATCGGAGTTGATGACTTACCAAAACAGTTGCTGGCTCATACCAGATCAGCCTCCCAACCGTCCGCGGCCTCTCCGCTTTTCTCTTCAATCCCGGAAAGACCTGATCGTCCCCGGGAGACCAACAGAGACTGGCTGAGCATTGAAAAGGAGATGATTATCGATACCCTGACGCAAACCCGCGGTAATCGCTCCAAAGCTGCTGCCCTGCTGGGATGGGGACGTACGACACTCTGGCGTAAACTTAAAATCCATGGCCTGATGAGCCCAACCGAACCGAACAACGAACAGGGATGAAGATACTCCTCACTATTCAAGACTCCAGCATAGCCCCCAGGTTTGATCAGGCCACGGAGGTCATGATTGCTGAACATGACGGTCAGCGCCTGCATGGTGAACCCCGGACAATTATTCTGCCTCACCGAAGTGCTGAAGAGTTAAGCGATCTCATTGTCAAGGAAGGGGTCGACTGTGTGATCTGCGGCGGCATTGAAGAGAGTTATCATAAATTTTTTATCTGGAAAAAGATCAAGGTGTATGACGGGGTCATCGGCAGCCATGCAGAGGCCCTGCAGCGTTATCTGGAGGGAGAGTTGCTGTCCGGCATGATTTTACCGTCAGCACAGGTTGAATGACCTCCATCAACAGTGTGCGTCAAGCCGCTGGAGCACTGTATGCAACCTGTTCGCGTGCTTACCATTGCCGAAGATGAGGAATTCAGCGACATCCTTACCGATCGGTTACGTTCATGGGGCTTTGATGCCACTGCCGCTGATAACCGGCGTGAAGCACTGGAAACCGTCCTGGTGCGACCTCCGGACGTGGTGGTCCTCAATCTTCGGGCTGAGCATGATGATGACCTTGAAACGTTGCGTCTGCTCAGAAGCCGCAATCGGAATATTGAGGTTATTCTGCTCATCTGCAAGGGAGCCACGACAACCGGTATACGAGGTCTGGAACTCGGTGCCTTTGACAGCCTCCCTCAACCTGTTGAATTGGGAGAGCTGATCGAAAAAATCCATCTGGCCTGCAACCGGCACATCTCCACCATGGAGTGACGACGGTTCCGGTCATTCTTTCGCATAGCGGCAGATCAGGTGCTGCTGTGTCCCTGCCTTGCCTGTTCCCCGTTCTGTCAGAATCTCTACACTGCTGTGTGCCTGTCAAAGCGCAGGCAGAACGGTTCTCTTTTTCAGGTGGTGTATCACCTGTCAGATATGCGCCCAGGGGCCTGATACAGGCGTATGTCCTTATTTCATTCCCGCAGGTTCTCATTTTTTCTTCTGTTACCATTCATGCACAAAACAATGGAAAACACGACGGTTGTCACTGTTTTTACACATTCAGTTTTAATCAGTAATATCAATTAGTTGCATAGAGATGTCTTTTTGTGTGTTACCGGATGTACACAGAAGAGTCTTGTGAATCATTGACGTGTCACAAAGCCCGTTGCTTTCAATGAACTGATATTACATATAAAAAATAATTATATAGCGAAAGGTCCGAGACTGGTCTCTTCTGTGCAAATCAAAAGACAGGGAATCGATGATTTTCCAGTGACAGCAGGGAGAAGACATGACAAATCAGACCAGCTCACAACATGTATCGAGTGGTCACGAGTACCTCGATCTGCAACAGGCTGCGGTCATCTGCTCTGTTTCTGATGAGCGGTTTGAAAAGTGGATTGAAAAGGGAGTCATCCCGGTCATCGATATCGGCGGAAAGAAGCTGATCCATTCACATGACCTGGTGCAGCACCTTGTCCGGCACAATATACCTATTCCGGCCCGTCTGCTGCAAGGCAACAGTAAAAAAGTACTGTTTGTTCTTGCGGGTGAGTCCATTCACCATGCAGTGACCACCGAAGTCATCTGGGCACTGTACCGGCTGCGCCAACAAACCTCCTATATCTTCGATGTTGTTCGACTCGACGACAATATCGAGCTCAAGATCATCACCTTCAACCCGGATAAAATTGTTCTTTTGCAGGAGGAAACCAGCCACCAGGATACTGAAAGTGTCCTGCACCGAAGTGCGAACAGCTCCATCCCGATTTTCACACTGACCAGCGGCCGGACTTCAGGGCTCGACCAGTTTCTGAACGAATGACAGAGGAAAACAGGATGAACCGCTTCTCTGCATCAGTATATGTCAAAAAGGGGAGACCAACAGCGCGACGGCTTCCATATCGTCGTGACCTCTTATCAGGAAAAACCCCGACGGGAGAATCCATTGGTCTGTTCCCGGTTTCTCCCTGTCGAATCGTTTTACGGGCCACTGCTTTTCGGTTGAAGCCGTCCGCAGGTATCCCGTTGTTCTGTATCCGCACCCCCAACAAAGAGGAGGAATATTATGGCACTGTACACTGTTTTGATTGTTGATGATGAAGAGGAATTTCGTGAAATGACCACCAAACGTCTGACGAAGCGCGATCTTGAATGCGAAAGCGCACCGGACGGAGACACAGCTTTGGAAATGATCACCAGGAAAAACTATGATGTTGTTTTGCTCGACGTGAAAATGCCGGGTCGTGACGGTATCGAAACTCTGCGGGAGATCAAACGAATTGCACCGATGACCGAAGTTGTCATGCTCACGGGACATGCATCGGTGGAATCCGGAATCAACGGCATTAAATATGGCGCCTTTGATTATCTGATGAAGCCCATGGAACTCGATCCGCTGGTTGAAAAACTCAATGCCGCCTATGAGCGCAAGCGGAGTCAGCAGGAAAAAATCGAGATGGCCCAAATTAAAAAAGATATGTCCCGGCCGAGCTGAATCGGTGGGGTTTTCGTCCACAACAATCAGGCTGTTTGCATTGACAGCAGAAAGGAGAAAACAATGAATTTTTTTCGTGATCTGAACCAATTCATGATGGCCGGGGCCAGGGCCCATGCCCGATGGGAATTGGAAATGTCCACCAACATTCTGAAGAGTCGCAAGCGGCTGCTGGTGCTCGGTTTACTGATGATTCCCGTCTTTTTGGGAGGGTATGCCTTTGCAGACGCCATCGGCCAGGCGTTGCCGTCTTTTATCGGCGGTAAGTCGGCCTATGGCCCCTCTCATTATACCAACCTTATTTTCGGTGCCTCTGTGCTGGTCGGCCTGTGTGCCGGTCTGATCACCGGTTGTATCGGGGCTGGTGGCGGCTTTATTATCGCACCGGCGCTGATGAGTGCCGGCGTCAAAGGTATCCTTGCAGTCGGTACGGACCTGTTTCACATCTTTGCCAAGGCGATCATGGGCTCGGTTCTCCATCGCAAGCTCGGTAATATCTCGGTGTCGCTGGCGGTGACCTTTCTGATCGGTGCCGTTGTGGGAACCACGGTCGGCGGTTACATCAACCGGAGTATTTATGACGCCAATCCGGTCTTAAGTGACATGTTTATCACCTCTGTTTATGTGATTATCCTTGGTTTCCTGGCCTACTATGCCATGAGCGATTATCTCAAATCCCGTTCCAAGAAGGTGGTGGTTGCAGAAGGAGCAACCAGGATCGCTGAAGAGATTCCGGCAATGGGTAAACGTCTGCAGTCCATCAATATTCCGCCGATGCTGACCTTTGATGAATCTGTTACCCCCGGCGGTCGCCGGATATCGGCTCTCTTTCTGGTTATCTCCGGGTTTATCGTTGGTATGGCAGCGGCGATCATGGGCGTTGGCGGCGGATTTCTGACCTTCCCGATGTTCGTCTACGGTTTGGGCGTCTCCTCCATGACCACCGTCGGGACCGACATCTTCCAGATTGTCTTTACCGCCGGGTACGCCGCCATTGGTCAGTATGCCATCTATGGCTTCATCTTCTATACCCTGGCCATGGGCATGCTGCTTGGCTCACTGATCGGTATCCAGATCGGTTCAATTGTTACCAAGGTGGTTCCAGGGACCACTATCCGCGGATTCTATGCGATAACCGTCAGCGCGGGTTTCCTGAACCGGGTCTGTGCTCTTCCCGACAAACTGGTAAAGATGGGTTATATCAGCCTGTCGCAAGACGTCATTAAAATCGCTGACATGATAGGTAATGCCGGATTTTTCATCATTATCACTACCTTTGCGGTATGGGTTTTTTACTGCTTTTTCTCCAACCTCAGTGTTCTGAGACCAAAAGAGGTGAACTGATATGGCTAGTTCAGCACAACTTAAAACCACCAGCATAGTCCTGCTGGCCTCCTTCTTCGTCGTTCTTTTTGCCATCTTTTCGCCGCTGTTTCCAGGTGCAGGTGGTCAGAAGGTGAACGGACTCGATTATCTTGATAACTTTTTCAACCAGTTGGCAAAAAGTTCAGCCTATTATATCCCCGGTCAGCTGGAACAGGCAAAGAAGTACGACGGGCAGCAGTTTTCTGCCACGTTGAAGATGAAAAATGAAGCCGACGCCGCCATTGTTGCCCAGCTGTTGACCACGAACACCATCGATGCCACCACTGAAGGTGACCAGGTACAGGTGAGTGGTGATTTCGGAGCAATGATGGCCACCATACTCAGCGATGCTGATCTCATGTACAAAAATGACGGTACCGCTCTGAAAACCAAGTATGGGGTGACTGAACGGCAGGTTGTTTATTCGTGGCACCAGGCTCTTGATGCCATGGAAAAAGACTTCACCGGGTCCGGTCAATTCGAGCAGGCGAAGTTTGTTAAAAACTGTATGGCAAAGTCTGTGGAACCTGCCTACAACTTCTACGAGGTGGAGGCTAAACCGGTGAAGGAAGAGATGGTTCTTCTGATTGCCGCGCTGGCCTTTTACGTTATCTACACCATGTGGTACGGGTACGGGCTGCTGTACTTGTTTGAAGGCTTAGGTATCAAGCTTGACCATTGATCGATCACTCCAACATCTGGATTGATCCTGCAACGGCCGCGACAGACCTTGTCGCGGCCTTCTCCATGACAGTACCATAACCCGGTGCGACCAGATGTTGTGCCGCCACCTGTACAAACCTCAGATCACAGCAGTCCTCCGCTCACCGGCAAGACCGGGTTGACAGAGCCGGTGCACAATGGGCACGCTCGTGTCCCATGGTACATAACCAACCGCTCATTTTGCTTCTTAAGCTCCTCCGGCGCATGCAGAATCCATCAGATTCCGGTTTGAATTGGCGTCTCTCCAGGCTGATATCCCTTGATTGCAGGGCTCACTTTTTCCTGAGCACGATAAATTATTTTCTTATTTCGGAAAAGTGTTGTACTCTCGTTCGCTAAATCAAGATAACAGAATGCTCTGGTCGCGGTTTTGCTGGAAGACCGGCCATGGGGCGTTACTGTTTTCCTGTCTGTCTAAAATGAATACCTGAGTCGACAGACTTGACCAGTGGACGGAGAAGGATCGGAGCAGCTGCGGCTGGGGAGCTCGACAGTCTCGATCATCTTGCCGTTCATGTGTACTATCTGAAAAAATGCTGATAAATAATGGCCGTGTGCACTGCTGCCCAGTCAGCGTTATTCACGAGATAAAGGACAAGCTGAACCATGAGTAATCAGTTTGCAGGCCTTGATGCTGCATTAAAAATTCATCTGCTGCTGGTTGATGATGAGTCCGAGTTCAAGGAGATCATGCAAAAGCACCTGGGCCGGGCCGGGATCCGTCTCAGTGTTTCCGGAAGCTGTTTTGAAGCGCTGGAACTTTTGGAAGATCAACGCCTGGATGTGGTGATCATGGACATGAACATGCCCGGCATGGACGGCATTCAGTGCCTGCGTAAGATCAAAGAACACTGGCCACTGGTTGAGGTGATTATTCTCACCGGCCACGCTTCCGTGCAATCCGGAATAGAGGGAATGGAAAGCGGGGCCTTTGATTACTGTCTCAAGCCCATTGATGTCCGTGAACTCATCGAAAAGGTGGAGCTGGCAGCTCAGAAGGCCCTGATCAACCTTGAGGATAAAACCCTGTAACTATCCCTTCAGTTGCACCGGATCAACTCTTTGTGTATCCGACAGATATACCGGGCTGTTCCGGTGGCCTGAACTGCAGAACGGTGAACAGACCGATGCGCCGGAGTACACATTCGGCTGCCCCATGAACACGAGTCTGCTGCTCTGTATCAACGACCCCGACAGTCTGGATTTCAGCTCCAGGCATCCGGAAAATAGTGTCTCTGCAAAGAGCCGCGATCAGGACATCGAATCGACTCCGGCAGCCGTGGGTAGATCCACCATGCACAGGCTGATCAGGTTAACTTCCCGCTGCTTTGCAACCCGGGCAGATCTCTTTTCGGCCCAGATGGTTTTCCTCTGGATATCCCTATCCAACATAGCGATTTTATTATCTCATTCTCTGCACTGCAAGGTGATCCCATGCCCGACCTCGATCCGTTGATCATTGACCAGACAGTGACCCTGGCCGAACAGTGGCAAAATCGTGCCAACCAGCTGCTTACCCGTGCTGAACAGGGCTATCAGCGCCGCTTACAGCGGCTGATGGCCAATCCCGGAGACAAGGTGCTCCTCAGTCGCATTATTGATCAGAGTTTTCGGCCTGATTCCCACCAGAGGGTGGCTGATCAGCTCCGCAGCCTGCTCCGCAAGCACGGTTTGCCCCGCAGCCTGACCTTGACGGAACGGCTGGCGCTCCGTCTGTTCGCATCCTTGCCTCCACAGTTGACTGCACCGGTGGTCTCGCCCCTGATCAAGGGAATGCGTTCCGGAGCCGGGCAGGTCATTCTTCCGGGAGAGCTGGACCGGTTGCACGCCCATCTTCGTCAGCGCCACCAGCAGGGTGTGCGTATGAACATCAACCACCTCGGTGAGGCGGTTCTCGGTGAAGAAGAGGCCGCCCATCGGCTGGCCACCTACATGCAAGACATGGCTGACCCGGAGATTGAATGTATCTCCATTAAAATTTCCACCCTCTACTCTCAGATCAGTTCTCTGGCCTTCAGGCAGACCGTTGATCTCCTCAGGGAGCGCCTGACCGCTATCTACCGGGCAGCCGGGAAACACAGTGTCAACCGTCCCGACGGCACCACTGGTGCTAAATTTGTCAACCTGGATATGGAAGAGTACCGGGATCTGGAGATTACCTATCATGTGTTTACAACGACCTTAGACCAGGAGGAGTTTCTTGAACTTTCAGCCGGTATCGTGCTCCAGGCCTATCTGCCGGACAGTTATGCCATTCAGCAGGAGCTGACCGCCTGGGCGCAAAAGCGACAGGCCCGGGGGGGCGGTCCCATCAAACTCAGGATCGTGAAAGGGGCCAACATGGAGATGGAAAAGCTTGATGCCGCCTTAAACAACTGGCCGCAGGCACCCTACGATACCAAACTGGAGGTTGATGCCAACTTCAAACAGATGATCGCCTACGGGATGCAGCCGGAAAATATCCGTGCGGTGCATCTTGGTATAGCCTCCCATAATCTCTTTGACCTTGCCTATGCCGGTGTCCTTGCCAGGGCCAACGGTGTTGAATCTTTTTTCTGTTACGAGATGCTGGAAGGCATGGCTGATCATGTACGCCGTGCTCTTCAGGAATCAGGGGCAGACCTGCTCCTGTATGCACCGGTTGCCGCTCAACACGAGTTTATCAATGCCGTTGCCTACCTGATCCGCCGTTTGGATGAAAATACCGCCCCGGAAAATTTTTTGCGATTTGCCCCCCGTCTTAAGGTCGGCTCCCCTCAATGGAAGATGCTTGAGGCTGGATTTCGCCGTTCCTGCACAACGACCGTCCGGACAACTCCCAATCGTACCCAGAACCGCGGGGCTGAAACCTTTACCGCACAAAAGCCTGTTGTCCCGCGCTCGTTTTTTGTCAATGAGCCGGATACAGACTGGGCTCTGGCTGCTAACCGCGGCTGGGTTGAGGCAATTCGCGAGCAATGGCACAAGGTGCAAGAGGAAGAGGTGATTGCTGTTCCTCTGGTTATTAACGGTGAAATCCTTGCGCAAGATCGTCCGGTTGTCGACTGTCATGATCCCAGTCGCCCTGGAATGCTCGTTGGCCGTTATGTCCGGGGTGTGGCTGAGGATGCCCACCGCGCTCTGACGGCTGCAACTGCTGATACGGATGGCTGGCGCCGTTTGAACAGCCGTGAGCGGCACCGGGTGTTGTCACAGGCAGCCATGGCTCTCAGGGCCGCCCGGGCGGATCTTGTCGGGATGGCGATGGCTGAAACCGGTAAGATCTGCACCGAGGCCGATATTGAGGTTTCCGAGGCGATTGATTTCACCGAGTTGTATCCCCTGGCAGCCTCCGAATTTGATACCTTACCGAACGTGCAGCTCTCTGGGCAGGGTACGGTGCTGGTTATTGCGCCGTGGAATTTCCCCATCGCCATCCCCTGCGGCGGGATTGCCGCAGCACTGGCCGCTGGCAATACGGTTATCTTCAAGCCCTCATCAGATGCCGTGCTGACCGGCTATCGTCTCTGCCAATGTTTCTGGGAGGCCGGCGTTTCGCAAAAAACGCTGCAGTTCCTTCCCTGTTCGGGTGCGGACGTTGCCCCGATCCTCACTGCGGATGAGCGTGTGTCCGCCATCATCCTCACCGGTGGAACCGAGACCGGTCTGCGTATCCTCGCGCAAAGTCCGGGGGTGTATCTGGCGGCAGAAACCGGCGGCAAGAACGCCACCATCGTCACCGACATGGCCGATCGCGACCAGGCAGTTAAAAACGTCCTTCACTCGGCGTTTTCAAACAGCGGTCAGAAATGCAGCGCCACTTCACTGCTTATTTTAGAAAAAACAGTCTATGACGACAGTCGTTTTCGTCGGCAGCTGGTGGATGCCGCTGCCAGCATACAGGTCGGTTCAGCATGGGATTTTGCCACCCGCCTCGGACCGCTCATTCGGCCACCTGCCGGTGAGCTGCTGCGAGGGCTGACCACCCTGGAGGCCGGTGAGGAGTGGGCCCTGGCGCCAACCATGGTCAATGGAAATCCACAGCTCTGGTCGCCGGGTATTAAGTACGGGGTCCGACCGGGAAGTTTCACCCATCTGACCGAACTGTTCGGGCCGGTTTTGGGGGTGATGCGGGCCGAGAATCTCAATGAGGCGATCAACCTTGTCAATCAGACCGGTTACGGTCTGACCAGTGGCCTGGAGAGCCTGGACACCCGGGAGCAGGAGACATGGAAGGCACGGATCAGGGCCGGTAACCTGTACATCAACCGTTCCACCACCGGCGCCATTGTCCTGCGTCAACCCTTTGGGGGGATGGGGAAATCATCCCTGGGGCCGGGGCTCAAGGCCGGAAGTATCGAGTACGTGAGTCAGTTCATGTGTGTCACGGAAACCGAGCCGCCTGCAATGACACCGCCCAGCGGTGAGCACAGACTTTTTGTGATCACACAGGAGTGGCGTCGTCTGCTCCGATGGGGGCACTGGCCGTCATTTCGGGGGGATCTTGAACAGACCATCAGAGCGGTAACCAGCTATATCCACAGTATGGAAACCTGTTACGGACTAACCCGGGACTACTTCCATCTTCGCGGTCAGGACAATCAGCTGCGCTGGTTGCCGATCAAGGATCTGGTTATTCGTCTCCATCCTGATGACAGTCTGTTTGCCACGCTGGCACGCTGTGCCGCCGCTCTCTTCGCCGGCTGCACCCCCGGTCTTTCTCTGCCGCCGGATCTGACAAACCAGGTCGTTGAATTTTTAACAGGGCACCAGGGCAAACGATTCTTGCACGGTGTCTCTTTGGTAACTGAAACCGATGAGCAGCTGGCCGCACGAATCAGCAGTCTGGAGCGCCTGCGTTACGCAGCACCGGACCGGGTTCCTGTTGCAGTGCTCACAGCCGCCGCCCGTACCGGAACGTGGATTGCCCGGACACCGGTGTGCATGGAAGGCCGGTTTGAACTGCTCCACTATCTGCGGCAGCAGGCAATGTGCAACAACTATCACCGGTATGGGAATGTGGGCGAACGTGCGGTGGATTGAGCTGTCCATCCGATCAGGCCTGGCGGTACTCTTTGTCAACACGTAAAAAACTCCGCCCTGCTGTGAGCCGGCGGGCAACAGCCACGCTTCTCACCTGCCTGGTCATCCTCTTCTGGGGTGGCGCAGCTTCGGCCTTCAAGATCGGTCTGCGCCATGTGGACCCGTTTTCCCTGCTGCTGTATGCAACGGCAATCTCAACTCTTTCTCTGCTGCTGCTTCTGCTTGTCCGGGGCCGATCAGCCGGGCTGACAGTTGTCCCGGTTTCAGCCGTATGGAGGGCTCTCTTACTCGGTATTCTCAACCCCTTTTGTTACTACCTGGTTCTTTTTGCCGCCTATGCCCGACTGCCCGGTCAGGTCGCCATGGCCCTCAACTACGGGTGGCCCGTGGTCCTGACACTGCTGGCGGCTCCTATCCTGGGGCAATCACTCAAAAAACGTCAACTCGCTGCCATTGGTGTCAGTTTTATCGGAGCGATCATAATCGCCACTCGGGGACAGTTTATCGGCTTTGGTGAACTCAGCGGGTCAGGGTTGCTTCTGACCGCCGGCTCAACAGTGATCTGGGCCTTTTTCTGGCTCCTCAATACCAAAGACGATGTTGATCCGGTTCTTAAGCTCTTCCTTGGTTTTTGTTCCGGACTGGTCTGTACGCTGCTGGTCAGCCCCCTGTTTGGTGGATTTGTCCGGCCACCCCAGGCTGCCTGGCCTGCACTCATCTACATCGGGCTGTTTGAAATGGGGATGACCTTTGTTCTCTGGATGACAGCCCTTAAGCTCTCGTCTTCAACGGCCCGCCTCAGTAATCTGATCTACCTGACGCCATTTTTATCCCTGCTCTTCCTGCACCTGTTCATCGATGAACAGATCCATCCCGCAACGTTTATCGGGCTGTTCTTGATCGTGGTTTCTCTATTGTATCAGGAGTGGACTGCCCATCGGACACAGTGAATATCGCGCTGATAGCAGCGATGGTCTGCGGTTTTTGGGGGAGGCAACAGAAGATTGTCCGCCACATAAAAAAACCCCCTCCGGGCAGCAGAGGGGGCATTGCACTGTGAAAAAAACCGTCAGATGATCGGCTTCATGGCACTCATGTGCGAGCGGAGTTCTTCGCCCACCTGCTCGACAACGGTATAACGAATAGCGGCATTGACCGCAATCAGTTCAATATTGTCCACAGCACTGTCCTTGACATCCAGCCCCTTGCCAATGACATTGGTGCCGATCTCCTTCATGAAATCGGCCAGTAGCGGCACTGCCTGATGTGCAAACAGATAACAGCCGTATTCAGCGGTATCAGAGATGACCACATTCATTTCATAGAGTTTTTTGCGGGCAATCAGGTTGGCGATCAGCGGTACCTCATGCAGACTCTCATAGTAAGCCGATTCCTCCCTGATACCGGAGGCAACCATGATGTCAAAGGCCAGTTCCACCCCTGCCTTGATCATGGCCACCATTAAGATACCTTTCTCAAAATACTCCTGTTCACTGATTGCAACTGCAGAAGAGGCTGTTTTTTCAAAACCTGTTTCCGCTGTTTGTGCACGCCAGGCAAGCAGGTTTTTGTCGTCATTGTCCCAGTCTTCCATCATGGTTCTGGAGAACTCCCCACTCATGATGTCGTCCATGTGCTGTTCAAAAAGTGGTGTCAGGATCTCCTTGATCTCTTCGGAGAGGTAGAAAGCCTGCAGTTTGGCGGGATTGGTCAGCCGGTCCATCATGTTGGTGATGCCACCGTGTTTAAGCGCCTCAGTGATGGTTTCCCAGCCATACTGGATCAGTTTGGCGGCGTAATCAGGGGCAATGCCTTCATTGACCATCTTGTCAAAGCAGAGCAGGCTGCCTGCCTGGAGCATCCCGCAGAGGATGGTCTGTTCACCCATCAGATCGGATTTGACCTCAGCCACAAAGGACGATTGCAGAACACCGGCCCGATGACCGCCGGTAGCGGCGGCGTAGGCTTTGGCAATGTCCCACCCATCACCGTTGGGATCATTCTCCCGATGTACAGCGATCAGAGTCGGCACACCGAAACCTCGCTTATACTCTTCACGCACCTCGGTTCCCGGCGCTTTCGGAGCCACCATGATGACGGTCAGGTCGGGACGAATCTGCATTCCCTCTTCAACGATGTTAAACCCGTGCGAGTAGGAGAGGCAGGCCCCCTGTTTCATCAGAGGCATAACCGCATTGACAACATTGGAGTGCTGTTTGTCAGGGGTAAGGTTGATGACCAGGTCGGCGGTGGGAATCATCTGCTGATAGTTGCCCACGGTGAAACCGTTATCAGTGGCATTTTTCCAGCTCTGTCGCTTCCCGTTAATGGCGGAGTCGCGCAGGGCATACGACACGTCCAGACCCGAGTCACGCAGGTTCAGCCCCTGGTGTAACCCCTGGGCACCACAACCGACAATGACGATCTTTTTACCTTTGAGCCTGCTCACACCGTCAGCGAATTCGGATTCATCCATAAAACGGCATTTGCCCAACTCTTCCAACTGCAAACGCAGCGGTAAGGTGTTGAAATAGTTTTGTCTCATATTGTATTCCTTTTTATTTTGAAATGTGGTGTCTGTCCCGGCAAGGGATGGTGAATATCTCTTGCCGTCTCCCGACTCCTTTTTTTGTGTTGTTTAACATACACGATATTTCCGTTGGGAAAAGTGATTTGTTTGCCCTGCTTTGCACTGCGGCAATGCATTTCCCGCAGCAGCGGTTTATCGATACCTGAACAGATCAGGCAGCCGTTGACGTCGTTGTTGCAACTAAAAAAGTACTGTTGCTAACCGGTATGAGTATTGTCGGCTGTATGCAGCGTGTCCGGGAAATGATGAAGAAGGTGTTCAGGCCGGCGATTGGGCACAAAGATGTGAGTTTTCCTCAGTGCTGCTGGCTTTGTCGCAGCAGTTGGAGCCTGGGAGAGATTCATTTTGTACACGGGCACTGCTATGTTATGGTCATCGGTACTCTTTGTACCAATGACCATGTCTGCGACGCCTCCCCGATATTTCGGACGCGCCGTGTCAGCAGGCAGCAGAGATGCACCGGTCCATCCGCAGGCCCTACTCTTCAGTGATTGGAACCACCAGCACCGGGATAGTACTGTGCCGGGAAACACGGCGAGCAGTGGAGCCCATCATTGCACTGCCAAGAAATGAGCGGGATGAGGTGCCCACAACGATCATGTCTGCCTCGTACCTCTTGGCAATCTGTAAAATGACCTCGCTGGGTATACCGGTGGCCACTAAAATATCGGTTGGCGGTGCCCAGTCCAAGCCAAAGGCATCCATTTCCTCTTTACTGTACCTGGCTAACCGTTCTTTCATATGGTGCAGGATGTCATGGGCAGCATCCCTGTTGATCTTTTCTGCAGTTTCACCGGAAAGATAGTTGGCAATGATGGTGGAACCGGTGGTACCAAGCGGTTCAACAACGTTGAGTATCAGCAGACGGGCATCGTAATGACGGGCCATGCTGACAGCCAGACGAAAAACTGCTCGGGCATTTTTCCCCAGATCAGTTGCATAGAGAATAGTTTGAATAATCGGTGCCGGAACCATGTGTCCTCTTTTGTGGTGTTTGGAGCGTTAGGCCGACCAGGCTCGGGGCCGGCAGATCATCGGGTGGCTGAACCTGTTAAAAATTGGAGGCAACGGTGCACAGGTAAAGCATAACCTCCAAAAAGCACATAACATTCAATACAAAAACCACCTGAAAGTGTCAATTTGTTTTTCACCGCCTCATTTTTATCCGCGATTGCTCTCTGCACTGCAGAATACAGGGCAGTCCCCGTCTTCCCCATTGACAAAATTTCCCGGGCGGGGTGTATTTGGAGGAAATCGTCTCAACAGTTGGAGGTTCCCATGGCAGGCCGAACCAAAAGCATCAACGTTAAGGACGGAAGAATCCGTACCACCTGCGATCGCTGCGCTAAAAAACAGTATGTCGTTATTCCGGCGGGGTTACGGAAAAAGATGGTGCGCTGTACCTGTGGACATTCCACCTTTTACACCCTGAACCACCGGGCATCCGGCAGAGAGTCCACCTGTGGCAAGGCCTATATCATTCTTCAGAACGGCAGTGAATGTCCGGTTTATCTCAGCGATATCTCCATTGGGGGGGTTGGTTTTACTGTCCCTGCACAGTACAGCCGCAGCATTGCTAAGGCACATGATCTCCGCATCAAATACCGTTCGGTCTCCGGATCGATGGTAATGCGGAGAATCCGGCTCAAAAGCCTGAGTAAAAACCGGGTCGGTGCAGAGTTCACCGACATCAGGGTCTACTCGTTCTAAAAATATCCGCAGAGTCCCTTCTCAACAGTATCAGTTGTACCTGATGATGACCGTTACGTAACAAAAGAGGCAGAGGGACCGTGCTGACGGTTACCGCCAGACAGGTGAAAGACAGACCGCACTTTCACCGCTGAGTTCAACCTCAAGCATCTGCCGGATAGACGAACGAGCAAATCTGTATGCACATGACCAGAGAAGAACGCCACTGGATTCTTTACGACGTTGCCAATTCAGCTTTTGTGCTGGTTATGGTCACGGCGATCATGCCGATCTATTTCAAGGATGTGATGGCTGCCGGGCAGCCTTCCCACATTGCTACGGCAAACTGGGGGTTTGCCAATGCTGCCGCTTCCCTCGCGTTGGCGCTGCTTGCCCCGGTGCTCGGGGCCATGGCCGATTATCCCGGCCGGAAAAAGATATTTTTCGTTGGTTTTCTTTTAGCCGGTGTCTTTTTCAACTTAACGCTTTCCCTTGTCCCTGCAGGACACTGGCTGCTCTGTCTTCTGCTGTTTGTTCTTGCCCGGGTCGGCTGGGCCGGGGCGAATATCTTCTATGACGCCTTTCTGGTCGATGTGACCACCCCTGAGCGCATGGATCTGATTTCCGCCCGCGGTTACGCCTATGGGTATATCGGATCAGTTATTCCTTTTGTCGGTGTTATCGGACTTCTTTTCATCGGTGGTGGCGGTGATACCCTGCCGGTTGGATCGGTACGGATCGGCTTTGTTGTTGTCGGTCTCTGGTGGCTGGGTTTTTCGCTGCCCGCTGTTGGTACCCTGCGGCAGATCCATGCACTGCCTGTTTCGTCTACACCTTTTCGTGACAGCTTCCGCCGCATTGGGAAGACCATGCTCGAGATCCGGCAGTATCCGCAGGCCTTTCTCTTTCTCATGGCCTATTTTTTTTATATCGATGGTGTTGATACCATTATCACCATGGCTACGGCCTACGGCCGTGACCTTGGCTTCAGCATTTCGCTGTTGATTGTGGTTCTGTTGTTTATTCAGATCGTTGCCTTTCCCTTTGCCCTGATCTACGGCCGCCTGGCCACCCGGTATACCGCCAAAACCATGCTGATGGCCGGTATCCTTCTTTACTGCCTGGTAACGGTCGGTGCCTTTTTTCTGCCGGCAATTATTGATCCGCTCTGGAAAAAGCTCGCTTTCTGGGGCATTGCCTTCCTTGTTGCCTCTGCCATGGGGGGGATTCAGGCACTGAGCCGCAGCTTTTTTGGTCGCCTGATTCCTCCGGAAAAAAGTGCTGAATTTTTTGGCTTCTACAATGTGTTCGGGAAATTTGCCGCCATCACCGGACCGTTTCTGATGGGGCTGGTCGGTCGGCTGACAGGCGATACCCGTTGGGGTGTACTCAGTTTGCTGGTTTTGTTCGCGATCGGCGCCCTCATCCTGTCCAAAGTGCGTGAAGACGAGGTGGTGGGAAAACGGTAACGCCTGGGATTACCACCGCACCACACGGTGTGCAGGATGCGCTGTCGGCTCTGGTGCCAAGGAAGAATGAGGCAGAACTCGTTTGGTGATCGTTCCCTGATGTTTACATAAAAAAAGACCGTTTAGAAGACAGGAAAAGGCTCCACTTCTAAACGGTCGTTATGGACAGCTATACAGGATACGATAACCCTGTTCTTACCAGTGCGCCTCCTTGTTCGGTGCACTGGAGTACGTGACGGCCCCTTCTTTGAACGCGTTGACAGCATCACGGACAGTACCGGTTACATCGCTGACCACCTTGACGCCGGCCGCTTCCAGTGTTGTAAAGGCCTTGGGCCCGCAATAACCGGTCATCAGCACTGCAGCGCCCTTATCACTGACCATGGTTGCCGCCTTGATACCTGCGCCCTGGAATGCGTTGACGTTGGCGCTGTTGTCCACAGCCTCAAATTCCATTGTTTCGGTATCGACAATGACAATGTAGGGGGCGCGACCGAAACGAGGGTCAACCTCGCTGCTGAGCAGAACCCCTTTGGATGTTACCGCTACTTTCATGTTGTCTCCCTGGTGACCGGTTTAACGCTGCCCGCCGCCGCAGACCTGGTCATCTGTGATTTTAGACAGATTGCCAGTCAAAAAATCTTCAACCACCGGTCGGATCTCCGGACGGACGCCGTCGTGGTAGACATCTATACCAGCCTGTTTAAATCCCATCAGAGGTCTCATGCCGATACCGCCGACAACCAGCGCATTGACTCCGGCTTCGGCCAACAGGTTAACCGGTACCATACACCCGCCCTGCACATGTTCTCTGTTGGGTAGGATCGATACCTGAGTGATCTTCCCGTTCTCGATATCAATGCAGGTAAAGACGTCGCAGTGGCCGAAATGACCTGATCGCATGCCGTCTAAACCACCCTGTCCCTCGGAGGGGATCGCTAATCGCACCATGGTGTTCTTCTCCTTTTGTTCATCTATCGTTATTGAATTGTTGCTTTTAAATCCACGATTCCATAGGAATGCATGGAAGGTGAGGTGATGATCTTGTTCCAGATCTCCCGAACCACCTCATGCGTCGGTGTTTCTTCGCCGTACTCAAGCAGGGTCTTGCCGGCGACCATGGCATGGGTAAAGACCGGATCAAACGGTATCTTTCCCAGAACCGCTACATTACGTTTTTGGGCAATATTCTCGATGGTCTCGGTCATTGCCGGGTTGAGGTCGAACTTGTTGATACACACCATGCCCGGTACGTTGAAGTGAGCGGCGAGATCCAGCACACGTTCCATATCATGTACACCTGAAACCGTGGGTTCAGTGATGATAAGCAGTGCCGTGGCCCCGCCGATGGCTGCAATCACCGGGCAACCGATTCCGGGAGGGCCATCGGTGAGGATGAGGTCATGGCCGTGCTCTTCTGCGAGTTGTCGTGCCTCTTTGCGGATCAAACTGACCAGCTTGCCCGAGTTCTCTTCAGCTATGCCGAGCCGGGCATGCACCATGGTGCCGAAACGGGTGTCTGAGACATACCATTCACCACAGCGCTGGACCGGAAATTCAATGGCCCCGGCCGGGCAAAAGTGAACGCACACACCACAGCCTTCGCACCGGATAGGGTCGACCACCAGCCGCTCGCTGATGGCGTCGAAGCGGCAGAGGG
Source organism: Desulfobulbus oligotrophicus (assembly GCF_016446285.1). Lineage (NCBI taxonomy): Bacteria > Pseudomonadati > Thermodesulfobacteriota > Desulfobulbia > Desulfobulbales > Desulfobulbaceae > Desulfobulbus > Desulfobulbus oligotrophicus. The sequence goes on along the minus strand of NZ_CP054140.1, from coordinate 738,096 downwards.
TACGACAGGTATCACATCCGGTGCAAAGGTCGGGGTTGATCCTGGCTGATTTGCCGCCCATAAAATCGTGGTGCTGCCGTATTTCAGGCTGCATCAGAAGATGCAGATCAGCAGCGTCCACGTCGGCGTCGCACAGCACAGTGTTGACGGCAAGGGACGCAAGAGCGGCGGTCAGGCTGGTTTTACCGGTCCCTCCTTTGCCGCTGATGATAACTAATTCACGCATGCCGCCTCCTTGTTGACCTTGACGATCTGTTCAATTTTAGCAAACAGCTCGATAAATTGATGTCGCCACTCAGGTAACGCATCAACCATCATCCTGCCGCGGGAATAGGCCTCGGCAATTTGCCGGTCAAAGGGGATGGTCAGCAACAGCGGGAGTTCCTCTTCTTCAGCATACTGAAAGACGGCGTTATCACCGATATCAGCCCGGTTGACAACCAACCCGGCAGGAATACCAAGCAGTTTGACGGCCTCCACCGCCAGCTTGAGGTCATGCAAGCCAAAGGGGGTGGGTTCGGTCACCAGAAGGACAAAATCGGTTTCGTGCATGGCCGCGATCACAGGGCAAGACGTTCCCGGAGGGGCGTCGATCAGGGTGATGCGATCAGGGTCAGCCGCAGCCCGGACCCGTTTAATCAGGGGTGGTGACATGGCCTCGCCCACCCGAAGACGACCGTTGACAAATGCAACCTCCCCGGCGTTCCCTACATTGAGCGTACCCAACTCGCGGCTGGTTTCCGTGATCGCTCCTTCCGGGCAGACGAGCATGCAGCCACCGCAGCTGTGACAGAGTTCGGCAAAAACCAGCACCTGTTTACCCACCACGGCCAAGGCGTTGAATTCGCAGAAATCCGCACATTTTCGACAGAAGGTACACTTTGTCTCGTCAATCAGCGGAATCGGCGTTGTCACCGGCTCGCTTTGGGTAAAGGTCGGCTGTAAGAACAGATGGGCGTTCGGCTCTTCAACATCACAGTCGAGCAACTGCACCCGGTTGCCGAGGACCTGCGCCAGGTTGGTGGCCACGGTGGTCTTGCCGGTACCGCCTTTTCCACTGGCAATACTGATAATCATAAGTCAGCCTGTACGGTTGCCGGTTGCAGCAATCCTGAGATCTTGTTCAGAGCGGCCAGGAGCGTTTCAGCATCCTGTTCGCCGGGCTGACGGGGCAGCTGCAGCAAAACTCCCAACCCCTCAGTGCTCTCATGGAACTCCTCTTCCGGCAGAGCACCGACAAGAGCAGTGTTGGCAAGGGGATTCACCTTCACCAACCGGTTGATAAATTCCAGACCGCTCATGTCTTCCAGCTGTTCATCAACAATGACAAGATCAATCGATGCATCCTGCAGGTGGCTCAACCCGGCCGCGCCGGTCACCACAGGAATCAGGTCGACATGCTTTTCCCGGCGCAGACGGGAGACAAGGGCGCCGAAGCGCGAGAAATCCTTGGCAATAAAAACAATGGTCAAAATTATACTCCGTAAAAAATTGTTACCGCCATAACCTGAAGGACGGACAACTGTTTTCTTTGAGAAGGACAACATCGGGCGGAGAAGGCTATCGATTGCCGCCACGTTGTCCGCGGCCACCGCCTCGCCCGCCTCCAGCACCTCTGCCCGCACCGCAGCCGCAGCGGTTACCCCGGCGCAGACCCTGTGCCCGGTTCAGGTCAGCGGGTTGTTGTCTTTGCTCTTCTTCCGTCATCCGGCCTGCAGTATCTGTTTGACAGGGACCGAAGCCTTTGCCGACCGGCCCTGTTCCCATGGGACCTTTTCCATTCATTCCTGGCATATGTATTGCTCCTTATTGAAGTTTACTCTGTTATTTTTGTGTTGGCTTCTCAGAACCATTGCTCTGACGGTGTGGCAACAGGTCAGTGCAACCAGCCCGTTTTCGATTGCCGTATTGCTGCGGCAACTTTGTTATACTGATCTCTCTGCCGCGCCGAATCCTCCCGTGGCAGCAGAAGTTGTTGCTGCAACCCGGCATTCTGAATTCACGACCAAGAGAGCGGCCTTTGCAGTACCGCTCAAGTATGTGGTTCACCTCACCGGCTACAAAAGGAAGCAGCCGGATTCCTGCGGTTTCAAGAATGGCTGCCGGTTGTTCTGAGACCGCACCGCAGATAACCAGCGCCACCTGCTGTCTTTGTAACATCTGCACAAGTTCAAGCGGTCGATCCGGATCAAAGGTGAGATGGGCGCTGTTGATTATGGTGTTCCCGTCAATCTCAACAATCAACAGGGTGCGTGCTGAGTCAAAGACCGGTGAAATCCGTTCACCCCAGACCGTGATGGCAATGGTTCGTCGTGCTCTCATACCACTTCTTCTGCAAAAATAGGGCCGGAAAAGAAGCAGCAGGGGCCTGTTGCATGTAACATGCTGAAGTTACATGATCATATGCTGTCGACTGCGCATGGGGTGTCGGCTGCGTCGCCGGCTACAGTTGCAAGGGTGCAACGATGTGCGACTGTAGTGGTGCGATCATGCAACCGTAGGGTGATCTTTGCGGGTACTGCGGCCGTCAACATTGGGCAGTGCAAGGTTCAGCCTCTTGATCTTCCGATACAGGGTACTCTTGTGCATACCGAGCTCACGGGCTGTTGCAAGGCGATTGTACGCATTACGGATGAGGGCTTCGCGAATTATCTCGGCTTCGGTGGTCTGCTGTTGTGCACGGATAGAAAGAGAAGAAGTTGCCTCTGCTGCTGCTTCCCGGGGACTGAGGGAGGCGGGAAGATGATGCAGACCTATCCGGCCCTGGCTGCACAGGATGAAGGCATGTTCGATGATGTTTTCCAGCTCGCGGATATTGCCCGGATAGTCATGACTCATCAGCCGCTCCAGAGCCGCCGGTTCCAGGCCTGTGACTGCCTTGCCGCGCAGACGGTTCATCTTGTCAATGAACCGTTCCACCAGCAGAGGTATGTCCTCCTTGCGCTGACGCAAAGGGGGGAGAACTAAACGGACGATGTTGATCCGGTAGAAGAGATCGCGACGAAACGTACCCTCGTCGACCAGAGCTTCGAGATCGCGATTGGTTGCAGCCAGAATGCGAACATCGGCATGTTTGCGGGTGATCCCCCCAAGGGGTTGAAACTCCCGTTCTTCCAGCACCCGCAGTAGTTTGACCTGAAAGGCCTGGCTGGTCTCCCCGATTTCATCAAGCAGAATGCTCCCCCCTTCGGCCACGGCAAAGTAGCCGGGTTTATCACGCACCGCATTGGTGAAGGCCCCTGTCTTGTAGCCGAACAGTTCGGATTCGAGGAGTGTATCCGGCAGGGCGCCGCAGTTAATGGCCACAAAGGGTTTTTCCCGCCGGGTTGAGAGTTCGTGAAGGCATTTGGCCATCAGCTCTTTGCCGGTCCCGGTTTCACCCTCAATCAGGACCGTTGAATCGCTTTCAGCGATTTGCGGCAGCACGGAGAAGATCCGTTGCATCAGTTTGCTGCGGCTCACCATATCTCCCTGGTGAAAGGTGCCGCTGAGCTCACGACGCAGCTCTTCAACAACCGTGTTGTCACGGAAGGTCTCCACTCCGCCGAGGATCTCACCGGCCTCATTGCGGAGCGGTGCCGTGGACACGTTGATGGGCATACGCTTGCCTTCGCTGGAGATAATGTAGGTTGAGCTGCTGACAAAGGAACGTCCCTCCTTCATGCTCCGACGCAGTGCACAGTCTCCCTCGCACATGTTGGAACGAAAGACCTCCCAGCAGAACCGGCCAATGGCCTCTTGACGCGGTACACCGGTTATCTCTTCAGCGGCCCGGTTAAACGAGGTGATCCGCCACTCATGGTCCACTGTGAACACACCGTCTGAAATGCTTTCCAGAATAATGTCGGTCGCCTCGATGGGCTGTTGGACTGTTTTTTTACTCATGCTCTGTTTTCTGCAGTTATCAATTCAAAGAATTGTATACAGTTATCATCATTATTGTCGAGGTATGCAATCATCATTCTGCACATTACTTGTCGATCACAGGTATTAAATGTATGCTGAACGACTGTAATGAACAGAACTCTTTACTCAACCAACAGGAATAGCATCCATGAAAAAGATTGTTGTGATCGGTGGATCAGCTGCCGGAGCCAAGGCAGCGTCCAAGGCACGCCGGCTTGATGAATTTGCCGACATCACCATTATTCAGAAATCACCGGAACTCTCCATGGCCGCCTGCGGCTATCCCTACTATATCGGGGGTGTATTTAACGACCGCCGGCAGCTGTTGTGCACGCCGGCCGGTGTCATCCGTGATCCGACCTTCTTCCAGAAGGCCAAAAATATCAAGGCCCTGGTTGAAACCGAGGTGAGAGCCATCGATCGGAACGCCAGGCAGGTCCACTGTCGTGACCTTAAAAACGGTACAGAGCAGACCATAGCCTACGACAGACTGGTCATCGCCACCGGTGCTGTTGCCGTCAAACCACCGATTCCCGGGATTAATCTGGCAGGAATCACCACCCTGCTGACCATGGCGGACACCGATTATCTGCGGGCGGTCCGTGATGCCGGTGAGGTTAAAAATGCGGTGATAGTCGGTGGAGGACTGATCGGCGTTGAGGTATGTGAGGCGCTGCAGAGTTCAGGCATTCAGGTGACGCTCGTCGAAGCAATGGATCAGGTGCTCAACTTTCTTGACTGGGACCTGGCCAAGCTTGTTGAAAATCATATGCGATCCCAGGGGGCTCAGGTTCTGACCGGTGTCGGTGTCAGTGCTTTTATAGGCGACAATGGCCGATTAACCGGTGTTCAACTGGCTGACGGCAAAACGATCGACTGCGGTCTGGCAGTGCTTGCGGTTGGTGTGCGGCCCAACAGCGGGCTGGCCCGTGAAGCAGGTCTGAGTATCGGTGAATGTGGCGGTATCACGGTCAACCAGTACCTGCAGACCTCGGATCCGGCCATTTACGCAGCCGGTGACTGCACGGAGATCCCGAGTCGTATCACCCGGAAGCCGGTGTTTGCACCCATGGGCGACCTTGCCAACCTGGCGGGGCGCGTTGTCGGCGAAAATATTGTTGTCGGCAACACGGTCACCTTTCCCGGCACAGCGCATACTGCCATCTGCAAGGTCTTCCAGTTCACCGCCGGTTCCACCGGCCTCTCCGAACAGGCAGCTGAAAAGTCCGGCTTGCGCAACTATACCACGGTGGTGAATGCCAGCCCGGATAAGCCCGGGTTCATGGGAGCCAGGATCCTCATCTCCAAACTGCTGGTTGACGAACACCAGCAGATTCTCGGTTACCAGTGCGTTGGTCTCGGCGATGTCAGTCGACAGATCGCCACCGCTGCCATGGCTGTCCAGGCTAAACTCACCCTTGCCGAAACTGTTCATGCCGATCTGCCCTATGCTCCGCCTTTTTCACCGGCCATTGACCACTTCATAACCGCTGGCCACATCATGGAGAATAAACTGCAGGGGCGGATGACCGGTATACGTGTACGCGAGGTCTGGGAAAAGCTGCAGGCCGGAGAAAAATTGTTTCTTCTGGATGGCCGCAACCCGGATGAGTATGAGGAGATGCACCTGGGTGTCGGCGAACACCTGATTCCACTTGGCACCCTGCGCTCCCGGCTGGATGAGCTGCCGGCGGACAAAGCCGCTGAGATCATCTGTTTTTGTAAGATCTCGCTGCGGGGTTACGAAGTTGAATGCATTCTCCGCGCCCACGGGTACACCAATGTGAAGGTGATGGAGGGCGGTATCGTGGCCTGGCCCTATCCGCGCAAGAGATAATCAGTGGCCGGTACTCTTCACCCGGACGGTCAGCAGTCGACTGTCCGGGTGTTTGCAGTCGTATCCGCTGCAAGTGGTGAAAGGATCAGCAGAAAGGCGGGTGGATGGTCAGGTGAGTTCATCAAGTAAAGACAGGGCCAGGGTCCACTGTTCAATCTCCTTCTGATTGCCATCAACTTTGGCGATCGCCAGGTCTTCTTCCACGGTTTCCCTGAGCAGTTGTTTCGGCTCGATACCCAGATCAGCGGGGAAAAAGGCCGTCTCCTCCCGCAGGATGTCGAGGCGGCGCTGCAGTGTCTGTCGCAGGTGTTCCTTCATTGCTGGTTCCATTACTCCACACGTGTACAGTTGGTCATTGCAACCGCTGCACGACAAAAAGAGCGGGTTCTGATCGGTATGGGCCGTCCACTTCAGCTGTGTCCGGCAGTCCCGGCAGGCGGGGTCATGCGGCCATCAGTTCCGTGCTCAGATAACGTTCACCGGTATCAGGCAAAATGACCACAATCCGTTTACCGCTGAATTCGGGGCGGTCTGCCAACCGCAACGCTGCCGTCAGGGCGGCGCCGCTGGAAATACCGCCAAGAATACCCTGGCAACGGGCAAGGTTACGTGCCTGAACAATGGCCTCTTCATTGTCCACGGTCATGACCTCATCAACAACCGTTCGATCCAGATTATCCGGTACAAAACCAGCGCCAATGCCCTGGATTTTATGCGGGCCGGGCGAACCGCCGGACAGAACCGGTGAAGCCGCCGGTTCAACCGCCACAACGTGCAGATCCGGATTCTGCTCCCTGAGATACCCACCGGCACCGCTGATGGTGCCGCCGGTTCCCACGCCAGCTACCAGGGCATCGATACTGCCGTTACACTGTTGCCAGATTTCCGGACCGGTGGTGCGACGATGGATTGCCGGATTGGCCGGATTGCTGAACTGATCCGGTAACCAGGAACCTGGTGTTTGCGCCTGAATTTCCCTGGCTTTGGTCAGTGCACCTGTCATTCCACCAGCCGCCGGTGTCAGAACAAGGTGTGCCCCCAGGTGACTGAGCAGTTTGCGGCGCTCGATACTCATGCTCTCCGGCATGGTCAGGATCAATTTATAGTCACGGCTGGCACAGACAAAGGCCAGCCCGATACCGGTGTTGCCGCTGGTGGGTTCAATAATGGTGGTACCGGGTTGCAGCAGGCCCTGTTGTTCCGCATCCGCAACCATGGCCACGGCAATGCGGTCTTTGACACTCCCCAGGGGATTGCAGGATTCAACCTTGGCCAGCAACTCAGCTGCTGTGCTCAATCGGTGCAGCCGTACCAGTGGTGTTGCGCCGACCGCTTCCGTAAAATCGCTGTACAGGGTGGATGATCGCATCACTGTTCTCCTTTTTCACCGATGTAGACCAGTTTGGGCGGTTCGAGCATCACTCTGGTGTCCGGGCCCACAGATTCGGTCAACCAGACGTTGCCGCCGATGATGGATCGTGCCCCGATCACGGTGGCACCACCGAGGATGGTGGCATTGGCATAGATGATGACGTCGTCTTCAATGGTGGGATGGCGCTTGACATTGCGCAGCCGTTCACCGGCATCCCGGGGCAGTGACAGAGCGCCCAGGGTAACGCCCTGGTAGAGCCGCACCCTGTTGCCAATGGTGGTTGTGGCACCGACCACCACTCCGGCGCCGTGATCAATGAAAAAGTGGGAGCCGATACTGGCTTCCGGGTTGATGTCAATGGCGGTGCGGTGATAGGCATGTTCGCTCATGATCCGCGGGATGAGAGGAACATTCAGTTCATAGAGACGATGGGCCAGCCGATAGATCATGGTTGCAAACAGCCCGGGATAGCTGAAGATAACCTCGTCTGCGTTACCGGCGGCCGGATCACCGGTCAGGGTGGCTTCAATATCGGTTTCCAGGAGATTACGGATGGTCGGCAGGCTGTCGATCAGCGCTGCAGCGTATTCATAGCTCCGTTCATTGCACAGGATGCAGGCCTGGTTGTGCCGGAAACAGTCATGACGGATGGCCGAGCTGATCTGATTGGCCAGATTTTCGTAAAACAGACTGAGCTGTCGGCCGAGATGATAGTCCAGGTTTTCCGGTCTGAGGATGTCTTTTGCAAAAAAACCAGGGAAGAGAATACACTGCGCCTGTTCGATCAGATCGATGACCTCCCCCTTTGAGGGGATCGGTACCGGCTCGATATGACTTGTCCAGCGACCGTTTTTAAAGCCCTCAACCAGGGCGTTCACTGCCGCCGGTATCGGGTTGCGCATCCGCTCGGCGGTAAAGGCTTCGATTCTGCAACTGTCAGCTCGTATGTCGTGTTGCGGCATGGTAATCTCTGAGGAAAGAAAGTTCAGGTGACGCGCTCCAGCATCATGATGCCGTAGGTGGCGCGCAGGTTTTTCAACGTTCGGATAATATTGCCCTTGAATTCGTGATGATGGGTATTGATTGCCACCTCGCGAACAATGCGCAGGCCGAACAGGTGTAAAAAACGTTTGAAATCTTTGATGGTGATAACCCGAATGTTGGGAGTATTGTACCACTCGTAGGGCAGTTGATCGTTAACTGGTGCCATCCCTGTGAACAGGAGTTGCAGCCGGGCTGACCAGTGGCCGAAGTTGGGAAAGCTGACAATCACCCGCCGGCCGATCCACAGCAGATCGATGAGCAGTTCCTTGGGGTCTTGAATCTGCTGCAGGGTCTGACTGAGCACAACCACATCAAACCGGCCTTTGGGATAGTCTTTCACTTCATGCCGGAAGTCCCCCTGCAGCACAGTGAGACCGCGTTCTATGCAACGGGCGGCTTTCTCCTCGGAAAATTCAATGCCCGTGCCGATCACCTGCTTGTGATGCTTGAGGTAATACAGCAGATCACCGTTCCCACAGCCAAGATCCAGCACCCGTGAGCCGGGTTCAATCCAGGAGGCAATGACCTGGAGATCAAACCGCATATTGCCGAGTTCCTGATTATAAACAGCGGTCATGATATACCCGATCGAGAAAACCGCTGACCAGGCCATCCAGTCGCCTGTTCGGCAGCAGGAAGGCGTCATGGCCCCCTTGAGCCTCAATCTCACAGAAGCTGACATCGCTGCCGTTCTTTTTCAGGGCAGAGACAATGTCACGGGACTGGTAGGTGGGGTAAAGCCAGTCCGAAGTAAAGGAGATGATGAGGAAGGGTACATTGGCAAGAGCTTCGTTGATGAGCTGGTTGCCGCCGCGTTCAAGATCAAAGTAGTCGGCGGCCTTGGTGATGTAGAGCAGCGAGTTGGCGTCAAAACGATTGACAAACTTTTTACCCTGATGGTGGAGATAGCTTTCCACCTGGAAGTCACCGGTAAAGTCAAAGGAAAGGGCGTTGCGATGCAGACGGCGACCGAACTTTTCCCGCATGGCCTCATCGGACAGATAGGTGACGTGCCCGATCATGCGTGCGACCGCCAGACCATGGGCCGGACCGCCCCCCCCATAGTAGTCACCGTTGTTCCAGGCCGGATCAGCCATGATTGCCTGTCGTGCCACCTCATTAAAGGCAATGGCCTGAGCCGAATGCCTAGTGGTTGTGGCCATGGGAATGGCGGAACCCACCATTTCCGGAAAGTCGGCACACCAGCGTAACACCTGCATGCCGCCCACCGAACCACCGATCAGTGCCATCAGGGTGCTGATCCCCAGGTGATCGATCAGGTGTTTTTGCGCCCGCACCATATCCTTGATGGTGACCATGGGAAAATGCAGGCCGTACGGTTTACCGGTTGCAAGGTCGATCGATGAGGGACCGGTAGAGCCGGAGCAGCCGCCGAGAATGTTGGAGCAGATGACAAAATAACGGGAGGTGTCCACCGGTTTTCCCGGGCCGACCATGTTGTCCCACCAGCCCGGTCGTTCATCATCGATACTCAGGCGGCCGGCAACATGGGAGTCACCGGAGAACGCGTGCAGAATCAGGATGGCGTTGGACCGGTCGGCGTTCAGCTCACCCAGTGTCTCGTAGGCAAGGGTAATCGGGCCCAGGTGTGCACCGCAGTCGAGCTGCATCTGTTTGGGAGGCTCGGCAAAGGTAAAGTATCGGCGTTCCACCAACAGTGGTGCATGTTCATTGTCGGCAGAGGGGCTCATGGTCATCTGTCCTTTACTGGAGTGGCGAGTGTTTCATGGCGTAAGTTTTACAGGCATCCGGATCTGCAACAGGCATAGGTCAAATGTATAAGCATGGACCAGGACTTATGCCACAGGAAATCGGGGGCGGGTGGCCGTGATGTGGCTGCTGTGCTATACGGCAAGACCAACAGGTGGCTGGAGGCTCCTCCGCGGCATGCCGGAAAAGATACTCGGAGGAGCACATGCCGGCCTAATCGCGGGTGAGCTGACGGTAGCGGATACGGTGGGGTTGATCCGCATCTGCCCCTTTGCGTTTTTTATAGTCCTGTTCGTAATCCGAGTAATTGCCTTCAAACCACACCACTTCGGAATTGCCTTCAAAGGCAAGGATGTGGGTGGCGATACGGTCGAGAAACCATCGATCGTGACTGATGATCACCGCGCAGCCCGCAAAGTTCTCCAGGGCCTCTTCCAGGGCACGCATGGTGTTCACGTCCAGGTCGTTGGTCGGCTCGTCCAGCAGCAGCACGTTACCACCGTCTTTAAGCATGCGGGCCAGATGGACCCGGTTACGCTGGCCGCCGGAGATCTCGCTCACCTTCTGTTGCTGATCGCTGCCGCTGAAGTTGAATTTAGCCACATAGGCGCGGGCATTGACCTCCCGGGTGCCGAGCCAGATGGTCTCCTGGCCCTCGCTGATCGCCTGAAAGACCGTGTCATCCGGCTGCAGTGCCTCCCGGGACTGATCCACATGGGTCAGTTTGACCGTCTCACCAACACGAATCGTCCCGCTGGTGGGCTGTTCCTGGCCGGTGATCATGCGAAACAGGGTGGTCTTGCCGGCACCGTTGGGACCGATGATGCCGACAATACCGCCCGGTGGCAGGGAGAAGTTGAGCGTATCCATCAGGAGCCTGTCTTCATAGGCTTTACTGAGATCCCTGGCCTCAATAACCAGTTTTCCCAACCGCGGACCCGGTGGGATATAGATCTCAAGATCTGCGGCAACCTTGTCGCTCTGCTGATTGAGCAGGTTTTCATAGGCTGTGATGCGGGCCTTTGACTTTGTCCGTCGTCCTTTCGGGCTCATGCGGATCCATTCCAGCTCGCGGGCCAGGGTACGTTGGCGTTCCGTTTCCTTTTTCTCCTCTGTTGCCAGTCGTTTTTGCTTCTGTTCCAGCCAGGACGAGTAATTTCCCTTCCAGGGAATGCCATGACCGCGGTCAAGTTCAAGGATCCAGCCGGCCACATTGTCGAGAAAGTAACGATCGTGGGTAACAGCGATCACGGTTCCTGGGTATTTCTGCAGATGCTGTTCCAGCCACGACACAGACTCGGCATCCAGGTGGTTGGTGGGCTCGTCTAAAAGTAGGATATCCGGGTTTTTCAGGAGGATACGACACAGAGCCACCCGTCGTTGCTCCCCACCGGAAAGCACACCGCAGGGTGTGTCCGCCGGTGGACAGCGTAAGGCGTCCATGGCCATCTCCAGGCGTGAGTCCAGGTTCCAGGCGTCCACTGCATCAAGTCGATCCTGTACCTGGGCCTGGCGTTCGATCAGAGCCTGCATGGCATCATCGTCCATGGGCTCGGCAAATTTTTCGTTGATAGCGTTGAACTCGTTGAGCAGGTCAACCGTGGTCTGTGCCCCCTCCTCAACGATTGCACGGACGGTCTTGTCCGGGTCGAGAGCAGGTTCCTGGGGCAGATAGTCGATGGTATAGCCTTCCGAGAGGACGGTCTTTCCCTCATGTTCCTTGTCTATACCGGCCAGAATACGCAACAGGGTACTCTTGCCGGAGCCGTTAAGGCCAAGCACCCCGATCTTAGCCCCATGGAAGTAGGAGAGGGAGATGTCTTTTAAAATTTGCTTCTGGTTGTATTTTTTACTGACTTTGATCATCGAATAGATGATTTTGTTTGGTTCATTGGCCATGTATTCTCTTTTTTCTCCTCTGTGGAAATGTATTTGCAACCGCTGCCGGAGAACGGATCGATCTGATCGTGCTCTCCGGCAGTCGGTGATAAAAGTCTCAGGACAGGTGCTATCTTACCAGCACACCGTTGTTCCGGCAATCGCCTTGAACCGGGAAGATGCGGGTGAAACAGGTGGAAAGACCGCCTGCAGACATGTTGATCTGCTTTTAGGGATGTAGTTTACCGTGTTCTGGTCCACAGCTGGGAGGCCAGCATTCCGGTCAGCATCAGCGCGCAGCCGACCATGGCCCGACCAGAGAGGATTTCCCCCAGCAGGAGCCAACCGCCCAGGGCGGCAAAGGGCGACTCAAGGCTGAGAAGAATGGCGGCATGGGAAGGATGTGCCTTGCGTTGCACCACAACCTGTAAGGTGTACCCGGCGGCCACGGAAAAGACACTGCCGTAGATGAGCGGTATGGCGGCATCGCTAAGAGCAGCCAGGCTGAATGATTCGGTGACGAGGCTGACAGCCAGGCTCAACACACCGCAGACCACGCACTGGACCATGGCCAGCCGTACCGGATTTGTTCGTGGCGAAAGGTAGGCCAGAACCAGCACATGCCCTGCCCAGAAAACAGCGCCGAACAGCTCTAAGAGATCTCCGGGTTCTATGGAAAAGTCCTCGTTCACACTGAGCAAGTACAGGCCGACAGCAGCGGCTGCTGCACCGAGCCAGGTGCCGGCCGTGGTCTTCTGCCCCCAGAGCAGGCCGATCAACGGTACCAGAACCACATAGAGCCCGGTTATGAAACCAGCCTTGCCGGCCGTGGTGTACTGCAGGCCAACCTGCTGAAAGGTGGCCGCGGCAAAGAGCATGACCCCTGCTATCAGCCCTGCTTTGGTCAGTGAGATTTGGTTTTTTGTGTGGTCGTGCTGTCTGGGTTGTTGGCGCAATACAAGCGGCAGGAGGCAGAAGGAGCCAAAAAGAAACCGGATGCCGTTGAAGGTGTAAGGGCCCAGATGCTCCATGCCCGCTCTTTGAGCGACAAAGCCGAATCCCCAGATCAGGGCAACCAGCAGCAGAAGGAAATCTGCGCCAAAGGTATGCTGTTTTTCTTCTTGCATTCTTGGATAGGTCTTGTTTGTTTTGAAAGCAGTTGTTCTGCAATGGAAGTGCTGCCGGCACAGCCTTCTTCTTAGTCAACACCACAACGGGTGCGAAGCATGTATAGAGTCAATGTAAAGTGTATGATCGCCGCGGTTATTCTTCTGGCTGTTCTTTCAGGGTGCGGAGCCAAAGACCGCGTCATGCAGGTTGTTGGTTTAGGTGGACCCGACCCGACCGTTTACAGCGGGCCAGTGTATCCGGCCACCAGCAAAATCGCCACTGCTTTTCAAGCAGATCAGGTAAACAGATCGTGCCGTGTTTTTGCAGAGGTGCTGGTTCAACTGCCTGAGCAGTTTTCCGGCAAAGATATCGAATCCACCATTTTGAAAGAGGCCGGTACGCGCGGAGCTGACCAGGTGCTCATCGGTCAGGCGCGGACAAGTACAAAAAACAGTGGGCCGACCTTTCTCTACTATGGCCCGACCTACCAGTACCTGTGTGCCGATCAGTGCGGTGCCTGGAAGTATGGCTATGATCTCTGGGAAAAGCAGGGAGAGTGGGTATCTGTTGGCTACCGGCAGTGGGGGAATGTTGATGTGGTGTATGAGATGCCGATCATCATGCAGGTGCTCATGCTCCGTTGCCGATGATGTGGTGCCTGATGCTACACCGTTGCACCCCGCTTCATCGGGGATTTTAAGTAGGTACTGCTTTATAGGTTATGCCCGCGTAAGTGGGAATTTTGTAAAAGACTTAAGGAGGCACTGATTAAATTGAGACAGTCATTGTGACCGTGAGGAATCGAAGCGGGAAGTAATCAAGAATTCTTGATTTATCAGTCGGTTATAGATTGCCACGCCGCTACGCTCCTCGCAATGACAGAATGAATCAGCGTTTCCATAACTTTTGATTTTGTTGTGAAGGAGGAGCAGATCCTGGTCTGCTCCTCCTTTTTTATGCGGGCATGGCCGCATAATAGGACGATAGGACGAGGGCACTGCGGGGTACGCACGGAACACATGGCCAAAGACAGCTGCAGTTTTTTCCTGCACAATCGGTCATTGTCTGTTTGCCATGTCTGGATTTTCCCGGTCAATGTCCCATCTGGCCGGGTTATCCATGATATATTGGCGGATGCGGTTCAATTCGTTTTCATCACGGATGATACGTTCATAATAATTGCGTTGCCACAATTCACCGGAAAACCTTGGCCAATGGTTTTGTTTCACGCCATGGGCATATTGTTTTGTGGTCATGGTTTTGAATCGAGGCACCACATCCGGTAAGGACAATCCCGCCGTACGTTTTTTACCATCATCGTAACGAACATCAGGGGCCGTCGTAGGGGCAGGCCCCTGTGGCTGCCCGTTATTCTGCCCATTACCATCATCGGGGTGGTTACGAATACCGCCCCAACAATGACGACAATACCGTGGATATGATTGGGCATGACAATAAATGCATCGATATCAATGCCCGGATAATGGGCCGGGATTTCATCCCAGACCGTTTGCACCATCATCCCCGCATTGTTTAACCCCATTTTCCCATTCACAATTTTGCCGAACAGGCATTCCCGATTCTGTGCGCAGATTGTGATAAAATAGGCCCCGGCCCTGGAATAATCATAGCCCTGCAACCGAATGGAACGCCGATGCTGTGTATCCGGGCGGTATGTCATATTCCCAGTTTCTTAAAATTCTTTTTAATGGTCGCAGCCAGCCTTGCTGCCTCGATGTTCAGGTCCTCCAGCTCCATATGGATTTTCTGCAAGGCTTCGTTAAAATCAAAATCCTCATGCCGCCCGGCCCTGGTTGTTCAAGGAGCTGTAAAAAACGGCTAAAACACACAGAGCTGCCATTGCTAACCCTACCCCTGTCGCATACACTGCAGGCCGTATATGCGGAAATCAGTTTTTATAGATATGCAGCAGTCTGTTGCCCATCTGGTCGATGGTGTGATGGTTCTTGACATGGGCAGAGGCTTTTGCAACTTTTTGCATGGCAGCAGCAGGTTGCTCAATGATGTTGGTCAGTGCCGCAGCAATATCCGCTGAACTTCTCGGGCGAACAAGCCATCCGAGCTCGCCGTCTTTCAGTATCTCAGGAATGCCGCCAACATTGGTACCGACCGCAGGGCACTGCGCATACATAGATTCAATGAGCGACTGGGGCACGCCTTCGTTTTCAACACTGGCAAGAATTGTACAGGAAAAGGCACGATAGAGCGTCCAGATATCTTCCTGATAACCTGTCAGGTGCACTCGACCGGTAAGCGATCGTTCCTGTATAAACTCCGTCAGCTGGTTGTGGTAATCGCAATGCCCGGCAAGCACCAGCTCATAGTGGGGAAAGCGGTCGTGTATATTGGCAAAGGCTTCCACAATATAATCGACCCCCTTGTCCCGTGTCACCCGGCCGACAAAGCCAATAAACCGGGTATGCTGCGGCCGTTGCAGCTGCCTTGTCATCTTCAGATGAGCGGTCTGTTGTGAGACGAGGGTTGCCGGCGGTATAATGCCACTTGGCACGGCAAAGATTTTATCGCTGCTGATCGATAAAGTCTGGATAATCTGCTGCCGGGCTGATTCGGATGTTGTGAGAATTTTATGGCACAGGGTGTTGTAGAGCAGCCTGTTGTAAAACGAGTTCGGAACAGGTGCGGTGATATGACGCGATAAGATGATGCAGGGGATATGTAAGCCCATGGCCGCGCACAGGCCTGCCTTGGTATCAATGTTGCCGTGCGTGTTGAGTATATCCGGTCGCATAGCCCGGAGGAGTCGGCGAAAGCGGAAGAGATCGGGCAGTAACGAAGCCCTGGAAAACTCCATGGCCACAACATCCCATCCCTCTTCCTGTGCTTCGCAGAAGATGGGGGATCCTTCCGGGGCGACAATACAGAGCCGGTGACCGCGTGCCGCCATCCAGCGCGCCTCGTTAAACACGCGCCGCTCCAGCCCTCCCCACTGGTTATGACAAAGAGAGTGGACAATGGTATATCTCTGCATGCCGCTACTTCTCACCCAGGCCGTCAACGCACGCAATCCAGCTGCCATCGGCCAGTTGATGCGGATCAACAGTGTGCATCCCAAACCGGTTCCACGCAAACGCACCAGGCAAGAGGATCGGCTCTGTTATCGGTGTTTCCCGATAGGTTTTCGGTGTCAGCTCTGTCACGGTAAAGGCGAAGACCTGTTTGCCGTAGGATGTCTGGCAATCCTGGGCAAAACGCAGGACAGTACCGTCTGTGGGAATAACCCGGCCGCCCGGCCGTGCATGCAAGGGGTTTTTTCTTAAGATCGGGCTTTTACGATGCTCCTGCCAGCCGGTTGTCAGCTCAGAAGAGTGATACAACCGCAGGGTGTTGTTACCGGCATCGGAAAACATCCACCAGCGGTCGTTAAAGCGGAAAAGTGAGGAGTCGGCAAACCGGCGGCCACTTAACAGCAACCTTTTGTACTGCCACTTCCATGGAAAATCAACAGCCTGATACAGACGTACTTCCCGCACCGACCTGGTTTCCGGCACAAGGTAAAACTGATCCTGCCACTTGAAGACATAGGGGTAGGACAGGTGAAAGGACTCTTCTAAAACGACCTTCTCATACCGCCAATGTAGACCATCCGGGCTGGTGGCCAGCCCGATTCTGCCGATGGGTGCCCCGTTGAGCGTGGTTTCAATTTCAAAGAACATGTACCAGCAGCCCTGTTCGTAGAGCATGAACGGGTCGGCAACAAAATTTGCCGGGACATCAGATACATCCTTGGCGGTAAGAACCGGGTTTATGCTACCTGTCGGAGAGGAGAGAGCGTCGGGAGTTTTTCCGGTGTAGATACCGATACTCCAGTATGGATGGATGTGTTCGGCCTGTGCAGATTGCTGTTTTCTGAATATCGTAGATTTGAGCCGTTGAAAAAAAGGTAGCTTCATTGATCGTCAGACATTTTGACAGGATATCAAAAATGAGTGTTAAGGATCCTGGTCAGTGATTGTAGAGAGAAAAATATTTTTTCCAGTCATAAAAAAATATTCGTCAGATTAGATATCTTCTTATTTTTTGCCAAGATGGCATCATATGCATACCATCTTGTGAATTTTAAGGCTGTAGTTTAATAGCATCAACAAGCAAGGGTAGCCGTCTTCTTTTGCCGTCTCACCGGGTGGGAAATCACATAAACCTCGGTTTTCAGGCACCAATTGATCAATAAAACCAACTTGTCCGGAAGAGCGAACATCAGATAACGCTTGAGCTGACAACCTTTTTTATTAAAGGATACAGCTCTTCAGATGAGCAGATGATCTGTTCTTGTACTGCAGGGAGTTACAAGGCAGAGAGAAAGGATGGGTGGACTCAATGCTATTTGCGGAAGGGAATCCGTCCAGCTTTTATATCCCACTGGAACCGTTGTTCGTTGATGCCATGCTGCGGACAGAGTGTGAGAGATTGCGTCAGTACTGGGTAAAGATCGTTCCTGAACCGCTGTTTGTGCCTATTGGTTACCCCCCCCCGATGAGGTAGTTGACCATGCTGCGCCTCGCTCAGGGTGTTGCCTCCCTCGCTGATTACAATATCCAAAGCCCTTTCGTGAAGTTGTGGGACCTTTGATCCGGTTCAACACGAAGCCAAACAGACCAAGCCCATTTGATGCGGATGATTGCGGAGGTCTGCCGTCTGGCAATGGTGAACTCGGGCTGCACCATGAGCTTCCTTAATAGTTCTTGTAAAACGCTTCGGCCGTGAACTTAACGAACTCCTCGGTCTTGTCGGAACTGCGACTTACCACCTGCCAGGGTTCCAACCGGGCAATTTCCGTCTGCAACTCCTTGGCCGTCTTGCTGGTGCAGCCGAGAATCTTCTGGACCGAACCGGCAGCCACGCCCTCGCATTGGAAGATATAGGCGAACTCCAGCAGTTCCTGGAAATTGAAGAAGTCCTGCTGGTAATCGTTGGGCGACTGGCTGGCGAAAAACACCACCACGCCCTTTGAGCGGCCCTCGCGAATAATACGCTGCAAGAAGATATTCTTCTGGTTGAGGTAGTTATGGGCCTCATCGATAACCAGAATGGTGCGGATGGTTCGTCGCCCGTCGGTCACCGGGCTATCCGGCATGCTTGCCATCTCCTTATACATTCGCTCAATGACCAGGTAGGCCACCAGCTCCTTCAAAACCGGCATGGCGTGTACATCAATGAGCAGGGTGCGATTGGAGAGTTTTTCAATGGGCGGCGCGTCGCTGCCGTGCTTCCAGAACAGATCAAAGTCCGACAGATCGCGTAGGACCTCGATCAGGCTGTCGTCCTTTTTGCCATCCTCCTCGTATGCTGCCGCAGCAATTTCAAGAATGTCCTGGAAATCCGGGTAAGGTGTCGGAGACCCGGTACGTTTTGCATATCCGGCCCGGATCGCTTCGGTCAGCGCCCCTTTTTGGACCACGCCAAGTTTATTGTTGATGGAGGCAAAGCTCTCCGCTTTTTCGCGGGCTGAAACGTTGATGGTCTGCTCGTCGTAGGCGGGCAGTACAAAGGGGTTGATCGGCAGGCTCTGCCCTGCCTGCAAAAGCCGGTACGGCTGAACCTTGGCGATTTCCAGAAACCGTTCGTTATCAACTACATCGCCCTTGTAATCGAAGTAAACAAAATTGGTCTGGTAGTTTGATTGAATCCGGATATCCGCGAGCAGCTTCAACAGGAACTGCGTCTTGCCGACGCCGGGCTTGCCCATGATGGCCAGGTGAGAGTTGGCATGCCTGGCGGTGTTGTTCAACGCCATCACCAGTTCGTTGCGTTTGAGTAACGTACGGCCGATGAAGATATCCAATTCTAGACCAAAATTCTCGCGACGGCCGGAGAACTCCACCTCTTCCACCAACCGGGCGATCAGCCCGTTACCGCTGCGACCACAGGTCTGGAACAACTCATTCAGCAGCATTGCGCCATGGTCGATGTGATTCTTTGTCAGCGACCGGTTCGAAAACAGCTCGTCTTCGCTGATATCCGGCCTCTTGTAGGCGAAGGAAAGCAAGGTACGGATAAAGGTCTCGTCCTCAGCGAAGAATGTTGGCCGTTTCATCTCCCCGCCGCTGAAGTTGGGGCTGCCCGGCACCTCGGCACCGACCTTGGAAAGAGAGAGCGCAAAGGCCATCCGTGCCAGGGTTGCCTTCTCCAGCTTGGTTTCAAAGCGCAGAGCGCTCAGGATTTCATCCGCCTCACTCGATGTGTACAGACGATCCGCCATAGGTTCAGTTCTCCCAGAAATAGCCGATTTTGAAGGTGGTCAGCTCTTGCCGCTGGTCAAAGGCAAGGCAACCGGCACCGCTCAGGTGCGGCTTCAGGCTCCGGTAGTAGTTCGTATCGATCTCGGTATCGGTGGAGAGAATCACCACCTGCTCCCCGGCGTTGGGAAAGTAGTTGTTGACGATGTTATCCCGGTGCGTGCTGTCCAGACGCGAGAGCGGGGTATCGATGATGATCGGGAGATTGAGCCGGCTGGTCTGAGCCAGCCCCCACAGCAGCGACACCGCAAACACCTCCTTTTCCCCCGCCGATAGGCCCGACTTTTTGATCTCGTGCCCGTTGCGGTCACTGATACGCACCTCGTAAGTCTTGTCGTCGATGGTCAGGTCTTTGATCAAGCCGCTGCGGCTGGAGAGCAGGCGGTACATCTCGAAGGTCTTTTCCTGCAGCAGGTACACCTTGTTCTTGCGCAGGCGCACCATGAACTGGTTGAGCACGCCGGCGACGGCGTCGCACTCCTCGATGAACTCCGCCTTCTCCCTGGAGACGTTGTGTTTCTCGTAGAGCTTTTCGATCTCCATCTCGATTTCGCCGATGCGTTTTTCCAACGAAAGAATTTCCTCTTCCAGTAGGCGAAGCTGCTCGGTCTTGCGGCCGATCTGAGTCGAGCAGCTTTCCATCTCGGCCTGCAGCTGGTCGAACAGCTCCCGTTCCGACTCGGTCATGCCACCGAGGCCGGAGAGGCCGGTCAGTGCCCGCACCAGAGTCTCCAGCTCGCGCTTTTCCTCCAGTAGCGGCTGAATCAGGAACACCTCGCTTCGTTCCAGATTCTCCATCTGGTTCAGCACCCGTGCCGCGTCCCGGTCGGAGAGATCAAGCACTTTGGCCGCATCGCCGCGACCGTCACCTTCCTTGAGCAGGCGGACGATGCGCCGCTCCAGTTCGGCCATCCTTTCGGCGGAGAGCTTTTCCCGGTAGATCGGCTCCGGCTCCTCGACTACTCGCACCAGCCGTTTGGCCAACTCGGCGGCGTGCTCCTTGATGGCTGCGCCGGTGGCCGAGTCGCGCTCCTGGTCGATCTGCCGGCGGATGCCATCAAACAGTTTGCCCGCCAGGGCAAAGGGCAGCGCCTTTTCGCACAGATTGCGGATTTCGTTCTCCACCTGGGTCAGGCGGTTGGATGCCTGAATGCGCCGCTTTTCCTGCTCGCGCATGGTCTCGCGGCTTTCCGGCTCGGCATGAAAGGTTGCCTCAAAGCGCTTCTTGGCGTCGGCGAGTTGCTCGCGGAACCCGGCCAGTTCCTCCTGCAAGCCGGTGCGCTCCTGCTGCTTGCGACCGAGTTTGCTTTTCTCCTTTTTCAGCTCGCTCTGCTTGAACTCCAGGTCCTCGTCGGAGATCTCCACAAAGCCCTTGCGCTCTTCCTGCTTGATGTAGGCCAGGTCCGAGGCCAGGCGGTTAATGTTCTGGATGCCCAGCACCGCCTCCAGCGAGGATTTCAGGCGCACCTCGGAATGATCATCGGCAGCGATCTCCTGAATCTTCTCGCCGTTGAAAAAGAAGAACTGGGTGATACCGGGCGGAATGGCGGCGCGGATGAAATCCTGCCAGATCTCCTGATTCTGCACTGAAACCCGCTTGCCGTCGCGCACCACCACCAGCCGCTCGCTCAGGTCGCGGGGCTTGGGTTCCGCCACCGCACCCGCGCTCCAGGAGCGTTTGACGATCAGCTCTGCACCGTCGTCCATCTCCATGACCAGTTCGAACACCACATTGGCGTTGCCCTTGGCCTTCTCGCGGCGGTTGATGTTGCGGTAGATCTCGTCCGCCTTGGCCCCATAGAGGCAATAGTTGATCGCCTCCATGATCGAGGTCTTGCCCGCACCGTTCATGCCGCCGATCAAAAAGATGCTGCGGCCGTCCGCCGCCATGGGAAAGGCAATCTCGGTGGCGAACTGGAACGACTTGTAGTTCTCGATGGTCAGTTTGATGAATTTCATGACATACCTCCCTGTATGTCAGCCTGACGGGCGCACTGCGTGCATGCAAATTTTCTGTTCTGCAAATTTGTCATCGGTGGCCCTCACTCAGTTCCCAGATGCCGCGAGTGGAATCCGCTTTCAAAATCCCATCGTTCTTCATGGCATTTCGCTCCCAACAGGCGTTGTTCTGCCAGGCATGGTCATTTGTTGCCTCCCGCCATTCCAGATCACCGGGCAGGAGCTTGCCAAGGAGTTTTTCCTCCATGTACTTCAAGACATCATTCTTGGGCGCGGAGCCGCCGAGATGGCGGAGCGCTTCAATGATCAATATACGCAGAATCGCTTTGTCGGTCTTTGGAGATTTCGACCGTTTGGTACGAGGCTTTTTGGTGGGCGCAGCTTCAGGAGTGCGGCCGATACGATCCTTGAGCTCTTTCAGCAGTTCTTCCAGTTCATCGGCCAGATGGTTAAGCATCTGGGTGGCTTCGGCACTCACGCCCAGGGCAGCGGCTAGACGGGTCTTCTCAGCCCGAAGTGCGTCCGGCACCGGCACCCCCTGCTTGTCGAGCTTGTCAATGGTGCGGGCTATTTCCCGCAACTGCGCCTCCATGGCGGCGGTCTCGCCGTTTTCGCTCCCGGTGTCCAGCCGCTCGATCACCTTCCGGCACAACTCCACCAGCAGGCCCGGGTCCTTCATATAACGCTCGACCTCTCCACCGTGGCTCATGATGTCGCGCCTCCCGGTGTCGATTTCAGGATCTCGCGCAGGGCGTCATAGACCCCGGTGCGGCGCTCCTTGAATTCGTAATCACGCACTGTGTCGAGTAGCTTCAGCACCTTGTCGGCGCTCACACCGTGTTGTCGGCACAGATCCTCCAGCAGCCGTTTGTCCTCACTGGTCAGATTCATGGTTTATCCCCTTCCAATTCACGTTCGATCTCTTCGATGGTCGGCAGGCTGCTTTCCAGGCTCTTCGGTAAGGCGCGGGTCAATTCAAAGCTGGATACCCCAATGGGTTTATCAACTCCACGCAAGGCGTATTCCGCCAGCACACGGTTGGGCTGCTGGCAGAGGATCAGGCCGATGGTCGGCTTGTCGGTTGCATGACTCAGTCGGTCATCGACAACGCTGCAATAGAAGTTCATCTTGCCGGCATATTCCGGTTTGAAATTGCCGCGTTTGAGATCGATCACCACATAGCAGCGCAGTTTGAGGTGGTAGAAGAGCAGGTCGATGTAGAAATCCTGCTCGCCGATATCAAGGTGGTATTGCCGCCCGACAAAGGCAAACCCCTGGCCCAGTTCCAGCAGGAATTTTTCCAGATGGGCGATGAGGTCGGTTTCCAGCTCGCGTTCGTGAAAACTCGTTTCCAGGGTGAGAAAGTCAAACAGGTAGGGATCTTTCAGGGTTTGCTGCACCAGATCGGAATCGGGTGGCGGCAGGCGTTTGGCAAAGTTGGTGGTGGCCCGTCCCTGTCGCTGATGGGCGGCGGTTTCAATTTGCATGACCAAAATAGTGCGGCTCCAGCCATTGGCAAGGCTTGCCTGCATATACCAGTGGCGGGTGGTCGGATCCTTGACCTTGGTGATCAGCTCGGCGTGGTGGCCCCAGGGCACGGACTGGATCAGGTCGGCCGGAAAAAGTGCCGTAGCCTGTGGCCCTTTTGGCTCGGATTCGATTTGTGCCACAGCCTGTGGCACAAATTTCAGGTGAGGATATTCGCGGTAAAAAGTCAGCATCCGCTTGATGTTACGTTCGGAAAATCCCTTTTCCTCCGGCAACTCGTTGTGCAGATCGCGGGCAAGGCGCGGGATCACCCCGGCGCCCCAGCCCTGTTGTTTTTGGCGGCGGTCGATCAGGGCGCCGATTTCCCAGTAGAGGCGGATCAACTCGGCATTGACCGCCAGCACGGCGCGGGTCTGGGCATGACGCACCCGCTGCTTGATATCGGCCAACAACCCGACGTAGTCGGTAGGTAGTTTGTCGGGTTTGTCGCTCATGCCCGCACCGCCTCTTCGATGAGTTGTTCGACGCGGGATTTGGCCTGGTCAAGGAGTTGTTCCGACTCCTGCCGCTTTTCAAGCGACTCCGCCACCAGCACGGCAATTTGTTTTTCTTTTTCAGGAGCAAGGCGCGGCACCAGAACCCGGCTGACATCGCGTTGGGCAAGATGGCCGTTGGTTGATCCGGTGATCCAGCGATTAAATTGCACCTGGCCCAAGTGATGATCCAGAGTCAGCAGGAGATAGTGGGGATTGACCGCACCATTGGCCCGGAGACGCAACATGTCGCCCGAAAAAACGAGGTTGTCGTAGCGATTGACGATGCCGATTTTGCCGATGGTCGCGCCGGTAATGGCCAACAGTAGATCATCCTTTCTGGCGTTTGGTGTTCCGGCAGAAGGTGATGCTTTGGATGCGCCGACAATTTCGCAGCTAGTGATGTGTTTGATGCTGCAATAGTCTGCTGTGCCCGTTTCGGCTTCGGCTTGTTGCCGACCTTTCGCAGTGCTGGCAAGCAAGAGATTCAGTCGATCGCAGTTCGCATGTTTCAGCAACCAGTCTTCATAGAACACGGCTTCAGGCGAGAAACACTGGGCATCAATACGATTGGCGCTGACGCTGTCAGACAGCCCGATAACACTAAACCGCGCCGTGTAGCCCACGGGTTTGTCAAAACGCAGCCTGTCCAGCCCCAGCTCAGATTCGAGGAGTTGCTGGGCTTGGGTGTAGTAAGCTTCACTTTCTTTGCTTACCTGATACGAGGCATTAACAAGCTCGGCAATATGCTCTTGAGTTTCGGGAGCAACGAGGGGGATCAGGATTCTTTTAACCTCAGATCCGCTCACATTTGCCTGGTTAATCGAACGCATTGCGCGGCGTTTAATCTGGCCTATTCCAAACTGAGTGTTCAGATAAACAGCCAAATATTCGGGCAATATTACGTTTCTGTCTGGAACCAGACGGATCAAATATGATGCAAATGTGCAGTCGGTCTGGTCTTTTACTATTCCGGTACGTCCAACAAAGTCAAAAGAGTTCGTGCGGTTAAACAGCACATCGTTTTCGTTTAATCGGTACTGCTCAAATACTTGCCGTGAGATAGCTGCGAATTTTTCTGGTCGTAAGGCAAAGCAGTTGTTCAATTCGTTCATTCTGAAAATAGGGAAACCCTTGCTTTCAGTATTCATCGAAATGGAAATGCCGTATTCACATTTTTTCAGGATTCGTCCGATTGGTGCCCAACACACGGAATTGTTTGGTTTAAACACATATTGTGGATCAAAAAATTCGGCTGAGAATCTGTTATTGGAAACTGCATCACTGAGCATTACATGATTGATTGCAGCCATCACCCCGCCCCCCAGAAATCAAACCCCTCAGCTTGCGCAAAGCGCACAAAGGCCTCGGCTACGCAGAGTTGGTCATCGGGGATGGTGGCAGCATTGAAAAGGTCGGCTGCGGTCAGGTCGTAGTTGACCAGATCCTGGTCGATCTTGGGCTGGCCGCTGGCCTCTTCCATCAGGTGGCCGTCCGCATCGAGCACATACTCGTAATCACCGGAGTTGTTCTTGCCGCCGCGCTCACTCACCGCCATAAAGATCGGGTAGTCGAGCCGTTTGGCCACCTCGGCGGCGATCCAGCGCTCCTTCAAGGTGTCGATCAGGTCGGTGTCAGCCAGAATCAACTCCAGCTTGCCGCGATTGGTGAGCAGTTTCAGGTCGCGCTCGGCAATCGGGATCTCCTTTTCCAGCCGCTTGATCTCAGCCTTGTAGCGTTTAGATTTTTCCTTCTGGCTCTGCTTGAGGGTCTGGGTATCAACCTTGTAGGTGGCCCTCATTTCCTTAACCTGAAAGCGCAGGTCCCCCTTGTTGCCTGTCCAGGCGCTGGCCAGGGCGTCCAGGTCCTGCTCCTGCTGCTGCGCCAGTGCTTCCACGTCGCTGTCGAGGTCGGCGAGCTTCTGCTTCACCCGCAGCAGCTCGCCCCGCAGGTTGTCTACCTTCTCTTCGGCCTGGGCGATGCGTTCTTCATCAGAGGGCAGCTCAGCGGCCTCTTCGTCGCTCTTTTC
This sequence comes from Desulfobulbus oligotrophicus, assembly GCF_016446285.1. Classification (NCBI taxonomy): domain Bacteria; kingdom Pseudomonadati; phylum Thermodesulfobacteriota; class Desulfobulbia; order Desulfobulbales; family Desulfobulbaceae; genus Desulfobulbus; species Desulfobulbus oligotrophicus. The sequence goes on along the minus strand of NZ_CP054140.1, from coordinate 712,934 downwards.
ACCGTCGCCATTCTCAGCAGGCTCTTCCGCCTCTGGTTCGTTGAAGGTCTCGGCGAGCAGGTCGGCCACCGCTTCGGGGATGGCGTCCTCCGCCACATCGCCCTCGTTCTCATCGAGCAGGGCCTGAATCTCGGCATCAAAAGCCGGGCAATCCTTGGCCACCTCGTCATGAACGCGGGCGATATCGGCGAGTTGCTGCCTGGTGTATTTCTGCACAAAGAGCACCGAGGTCTTGGTGCCGGTATGAGGTTTGAAGGTGTTGGGGTGCAGCCCGACCACTGCCAGCAGCCGCGCTTTTTTCAAGATCCACTCACGGATAAAGGCCAGCGACGAGTTGTTGAACTTACCCTGGGGCAAAACGATGGCGGCCCGGCCGCCGGGGCGCAGCATCTTCAAGATACGCTCGATAAAGAGCACGTCGCGCTCTTCCTTGGGGGATTTGTTACTGCCGGCCCGTTTCAGGGCCGGTTTGGCCAGATCGTAGTGAACCAGCATCTTGCGGTCCTTTATTTCTCCGGCAAAGGGCGGATTGGCGAGGATGACGTCGAACTTTAACTCGTTGAAGTATTCCCAGGCCTTGTCTTCATCCCTGAGGTTTTCCTGCTCCGGAATCTTCTTGGCGGTCAGCTTGGCCTGGCGCAGGCCAAGCATCAGGGCCTGGCCGGAGCCGCTTTCATACCAGGTTTTGGGGTCAAGGCTGTTCACATCCGGGCCGAAGATATTGGTGTGGCCGTCGCCGGCGATCAGCATCAGGGCGCGGGAGGTCTTGGCGGCGCGGGCCTCGAAATCGATGCCCCAGAGATACTTGGCAGCGTACTTGTGCTTGCGGAGTTCGCGTTGGTCATTGTCCCCGACCGGATAGCACCACTCCATGGCGTGCAGCAAAAAGCCCCCGGAACCGCAGGCCGGGTCCATGACGTACTCCTTCCGTGTCGGGTTGAGCATGCGCACGCACATCTCCACCACATGACGAGGGGTGAAGAATTGGCCTTTCTTCTTCTTGGATTCGGTGGGCAGCAGGTATTCAAAGGCGTCGTCCATGATGCGCAGGTTGGAGCCCAGCAACCGCACACCCTCGATGGGGCCGACGCAGACCTGCAGGTGGCGCTTGGCCAGTTCGATATCTTCATTCTCCTTAAAGATGCCGGGCCACTCCTCGCAGGCCTTTTTGAACAGGCCGTTGATGCGGTCGAAGGTGATATCAGGGTCAAGGGCCTTGCCGAACTCGACGGTCCTGTCCCTGCGGTTTTCGAGCGCCTCTTTTTCATCCCAGATCTTGGCGAAGATCAGCTTGAAGATCTCGTTGAATTCGTCCTTGCCGCTGTCGGCCAGCACCAGTTCTTCCAGGTCCTGAATGATCTTTTTGAAGTTGAAGTCCTTCTTGAGCTGCAGCAGGGTCTTCTTGGTTTCCAGAACGTCCTTCGGCTCCTGCCCGCGCTTGGGGATATCGAACAGGGTGTCGTCGAATTCTTTTGGATAGGGCCGGTAAAGAATGATGCTGTCACTGCCGTTGGACCAGACCGCCACCGGCGCGCCCTTGGCGTTCATGTAACTCTTGAGCTGCTCGATGCCGTCTTTGCGCTTGGGCTTTTTGCACTCAACGATGATCTTCGGCGTTTCCTTGGTGTTGTCGGTGTAGACGATGATGTCCGCTGCCTTGGTGCCGACCTCAGTGCCGAACTGCACGCCGGCCTCCAGGTCGATCTCGTCCATCTTGTAGCCGTACTGGTGGATCAGCTTGTAGACCCACAGCTGGCGCACGATCTCTTCGGGGTTGGCCTTGCCGTTCTCGACGTAGACCTGTACCTCCTCGTTGCCCGAGGAAAAGGGAATGAAGCTTTTCAGGTAGTACTTGGTTTTGCCCGCATCCCGACCCGTGGCGGCCGTTTTTGGGTAGATCGCCAGGATGTCGTGAATCGCCTTGCCGAGGTTTTCGAACTCGGTCAGCTCGTATTTGGTGGCCGGGTCCCTGAAGATATGATCGATGATATCTTTGGTGTTCATGGAAGATTCCTTAGTGTCGATTCCGGCGTTCATGCCTTGGGTTCCCCTTTGCCGGTCGCGTGCGCCTTCATCCACCGATCGATCTCCTCCCGGTCGAAACGCCATTGGTTGCCGATCTTGGAGGCGGGAACCTCGCCGCGCTGGGCCATACCGTAGAGCTTGGTTCGGCTCATTTTGATGTAGCTTGCCAACTCATCAATGGTCAGCCATTTGTCGATTTTATCCATGACCTCACCGCTCAGAAGAGATTCGTAGTGAAAAAATGATAAAGAAAGATAACCCTGGGCACCAATAAAAACAAGAAGAATGTAGGAAGGATGCAGGAAAGCGGACGAGATCCGGATAACAGGGATAAGAATGCAGAAAATTTCGAGGCAAAAGAGAAGCGGGATGTGACGGACTTCTCGAAAAAAGAGTGATAACAGCGGCAGCACGGTACCCTGATGGCAACACACATTGCCGGTGGTACGCGGAAAAAGAAAACCCGTCACTCCAAGGTCATCCTCTGGAGAGACGGGTTTATCTTTTGTAAATGGTGGAGGGAACGCCGACCTACCGCAAAACAGTCTCAAAGCCCGCGCTCCTCGTAACTCCTTGATAATAAACGCCGAAGTCATCTTACACAACCATTTCCCGACAACCCGACCAGAGAAACGATTTTCTCCCCTGATTTCCCTGCACCGGACGAGGGTTACTGGTTTGCAGTAAAACCGGATACCTCGCGCTTCTCAGCAACAACTTCGAATCCGGTTTTCGGACGCCGGTTCGGTTCCCAAAACAGGAATCGAATTGGCCTATGCCTGCCCACCGAAAACCGTACTGATCAGGTAAGCCGTGTAGCCAACATAACAGGCCAGCAGCACCGCGCCTTCGATGCGATTGATACGCCCCGGCCCCCGGACCCCATAGCCGATGACGAATAGCGACAGGGTCAGCACGGCCATCACCAGTATGTCCCGATTGAATACCTCCGGCCCCACCGCCAACGGATGAATCGCTCCAGCGATGCCCACCACGGCCAGGGTGTTAAACAGGTTGGAGCCCAGGATATTGCCGAGAGCGATATCGTGTTCACCCTTCCTGGCTGCAATGATTGACGAGGCCAGTTCCGGCAGCGAGGTGCCGACCGCGACGATGGTCAGGCCGATGATCAGGTCGCTGACCCCGAATCCATGAGCAATTTCCACCGCGCCCCAGACCAGGATGCGAGAGCTGACGATGAGTAGCGCCAACCCCACTACCAACCAGAAGACCGCACGGCGGATCGGCATGGTGCGGACGTCCAGTTCCTGCTCAATCTCGCTTCCCAGCGCATCCTCTTTCTTTTGCATCCCTTGCCAGATGGTCCAGGCCATCAGGCCTCCGAACACGGTCAGCAGCACAACGGCATCGATCCGGGTGATCTCACCATCCCAGAGTTGCCATGCCGCCAGGGCGGTCACCACCGTGAGAATGGGCAGTTCCTTGCGCAGCACCTGCGAATGTACGGCGATGGGGCTGATCAAGGCCGTCACCCCCAGGATCAGGGCGATGTTGGTGATGTTCGAGCCGTAGGCGTTGCCCAGCGCGATGCCTGGGTTACCCTGCGAAGCGGCCAGGGCCGAAACCACCATTTCCGGTGCGGAGGTACCGAACCCGACAATCACCATACCGATCAGCAGCGGCGGCATGCCGAAATGGCGAGCGGTGGAGGCCGATCCTTCCACAAAACGGTCGGCGCTCCAGACGAGGAGCGCCAAGCCAAAAATTACAGCGATGAAGGCCAGTGTCATACAGAACCAAAACTCCCTGAAAGCAGATGCACCGGATCACCCTTTGGGCGGATACGGATCGTTCCCGTGGCTGTCCTTGTTCTGGATCTTCCCGTCCTTGCCGTGGATGTAGAACTCGGTGCCTTGGTTCTGGCTGATCTTGCGCCCGGCATCGACGGCATCCTGCTTCTTGTCGAAGTGGCCGCTGCTACGGGTCGCGCCGTCTTTCTTGACGTCCCAGCCGCCGTCAGCGTTGGGCACGACATGATGTGATCCTGGTTTCTTTGGCATGGTTGCCTCCTATTTCATGGTTTCCATTTATATGAGTTGATCGAACCGTTTTCGGCTACGCTTGGATCAACATCCGCTCCTCAGCATGGTCCACGCGCCACTCCTTGCCTCGGTCATCGGTCAGGATTGCGGTGAAAACTGACCTGCCAATCGAGGCAGAACGGCCGTCCTCCGAATAGTCATCGATCCCGAAGTGGACAGAGAGAACCGCCGTAACCACAGCGCCAGGTGGTGCCAGTTGCCCGGCGTTTCGGATGAGTGTTCTCTGACACATCCCGGCAAGAATCCGGTTCCTTTCAATGTCGAATGCCGAGGGCTCTATTCGCAGATCCAGGAGGTCAATTGTCACCGTTGGCAACCGGTGCTGATACGCCTGCCAAGCATAATGCTGGGCCGAACAGGAAAACATGTGAGCGATGCCGCTGGCAAAGCTCTTGATGTGTTTCCGACCCAATTTATTCGGCCCCAAAGGCGTATCTGCCGTTTCCACTGATCAATCCCCGCGCTTCGATTTGTTAACCTCGCCAATCATAATATGGTGTAATTTTTCAAGGTTCTTCTGGGTCAGGTCTTTTAGAGACCCGACCGGTTTCTTCAATTCAAGTCGTGTTTGCGCAATCGCATAGAGCTCTTCTTTTGACATCCCAAGCTCATTAGCTCGGGCATAGATCGGCTTATAGAAACTTTGCTTCCACCGCTCCGGAGCCTTACGCCTGATCTTCGGACGAGCCATGGCAATTTGAGCATACAACCATTGAATGGCTTCATCGGACTTCTCGGCAGGTATCTCCTTGTACGTGGTGACATTAAACTCCTTTTTGATGCCACTCCAAATGCGCTGAGCAGCACGCTGGGGATCTTTTTCGGCCGCCGTATGAAGGTCGATGTATTCCTTTACAAGCTCTTGGATTTTTCGAGCTGTAGCATTTTCAATGTGCTTTCCGCCGGGATCTGTCTGCACGACGGTCTTCTTAACCACTCTCTCGGTAACAATATTCAGGTCTCGACCGGCTACCATATTTCCTTTGCCATTCACCGCCTGAATAACGTGGACGGAATTCTCATGACGCGGAAGCGGCGTATTCAGCTCGCGGACCATGCTGTACCAGTTGTCCCGATGTTTCCTGAGTTCTCCCTCCGAAAATTTGCGTCCTCGCGGATGGTTATTGTTGTAGTGTTCGACTTCCGCATGGCAATCAAAACAGAGGGGAATGCAGTTTTCAAAGCTGTCGTCACCGCCAAGGTGCTTTGGTTTGAGGTGGTGCGTCTCAATTCGGACCCCACAGAATTTGTGGCAAATGCAGCATGATCGCCCGCAGGCGACTAATGCATCTTCGACGATTTCCTTTGAAAAACTCATGCGCTCCCTCGTATCAATTGCTAATGCCCTGAGCGGACTTTGCCGGAGGCAGGATCAGGGTGTTTTCCTCGGCCGATTCATCCTTCAAAACAGTTTCCGGGGGTTGAAGCGAAATCAGCCAGTCGGCTAAATCCGCTGACTCATGGTTACCGTTCTGGCTAAGGCTGAACAGCAGGTCCTCCTGGCGGGGTTGACCAAAAACCATCCGATAAAGGGCCAAGCCTTGCTTCAGTCGTTTGAGCTTCCCAACCTCCTTGCTGTACGGGAGTAGAGGGATGCGGCGCTCCACCCGGGCGGAACCATCCTCGAAGATCCAATATGGGATGAGATCGGAGTGCCCATTGGACTTTCGCTGGGCCGCGATATGGAAAAGGGTCTGCCACGGATCACCTTCCTCAAACGCCTCGGAGAGAGCAGTCAGACCATATCGTTCCGCGATATTCTTTCTGACCGCATGGCCTTTGTAGCGATGAACCCGGCCTTCGCGCTGTTCAAGATCAACGGGATTGGAAGGCAGGTTCCAGTGGACTACCGCATGGCACCAAGTGTGGAAGTCCAACCCTTCCTGACCAATTGAGGTCGACGCCAGAACGAAGGGACGAAACGGTGAGTTGAAGGCATCCCGCACCGAGTCGGCACGAACGAGAGCCTGGTTGTTGTCGTCTCGAATATCCCCGAACCGGAGCGCGAAACGACAGCGGGTGTTGAAATCATCAAGAGCAAAGCCGTCGCCCGACATCTTTATTTCATCGATTCGAATCTGCGCGGTCCGCAGTGACAACACCGATTGGATACACTCGGCTATGCCAGCCACCTGTTCTTCCGGTGAGTGCTCTTGAAGACCCAAAGACTCTCGAAGGACATGCACATATTCGTCGAGCACCGATTGGAGATTGCCGTCGATACCGTACTGAAGCGTTAACCGCCAATAAGTGTCCTCGCCGGAGCCTCGCAGCATGGCAATCGTTTCCGGCATATTGAAAAGAGATCGGAAGCCGGATGCGATCCTGGCTGCGGCTGACAGGAGGTTCGGGTCGGACACGTCAAGTTCGGCACTGATACGGCGAAGAGCTCGCAAGGCACACACGCCAGGACCGGCAAGAGCCAGATCGCAAAGCACATCGACTAGATCATCCGGCTGAGGGCCGAGAGGAATGTTACCCTCCGCCATGCTGACCAGCAGGTCGATGTGATCTTTGAAGCGAGTGCCAGATTCATGGTCCGGTGTAGCGGATCTCCATCCCGAATGGCTCTTACACCAGTCCAGCAACCCGTTATGAGAATCGAGTAAAATGGGAGCCGCCCAATACCATCGCTCGTCAGCTCGCGTCCCTTCCCCGGCACGAGGCAGGGTTTCGACCAAACTACGGCAGGTAGCCTTAACCTCGTTCCTCAGTTCCTGGGCGTCCACTGGCCCGCATCCATGGCGAAGTGCAATCTCGAGCGGATCAATCTTGGTGGCAAGGGTTGGGGACGGCAGCAACCAGGCAATAACTGGCATACCAGTAAGGCGGTTATCGTTTGAGGCTACCGCAAACCGCAGCAATGGCTTGATCTTGTCATAGAGTTCGCTGTGGGAAACCGAGGTTCCGGCGATCATCATTCGTTCGGCTTCGTAGGAGCAAATTGACGCAACCGCGTCCGGAACGGCGCTCCAAGAGGAAAACACAAGGGCTTTGGTCAAACCATCCTTGTCCCGGTATGCGTCACCAGGCTTGATATACGGCATGGACGGCGGCATCCATAAAAGCTGCCACATGCCCTTATCAATAGTGTCTTCGAAGAGCACGCGCATCCTTGGGTTGGCAGGATCGAGAGCCTGATAGCCCTCCAGTTTGTCCTTCGTCAGCAACTGCCCATTTGCCGATGAAAGAGTTCCGCGAAGAGCATCTGAAGGGGCATTTAACTGGGCATCCAGCTTATGCCTCAGCTCATAATGTTTCAAAAAGTTGATCAAGTAAGGCGCAGACTTCCAGTATTCAATTGGTTCCCCGGCTTTAACGCAGATTGCCACTGCGTCAACGGTCGCGGCGTGCTGAAGATCCGCTGGCGTGAGGGGAGCCGTCCGCTCGATCTCGGTCAGCATTGAATTGTGATCACGAGTCGTCGCGACCCGCTCCGTTCGGCACATGACGTTCAGGAGCGCTCGTTCAAGTTCGGCCTTTTTCCCCGGATGACATACGGAGCCCTTCGCGCAGGCGTGGAGCGTTGTTCGATGCTCTGACAAAAGACTTTTGACCTCGTCGACCTTGCCGGAATCATTGAAGAGGAAGTTCAGTGTCCTGATGAAATCTGGATAGTGGTCGTCCTCGTCATTCTCCTGGTCGAGGGTGAACATTTTGTAGGGCGTTGCGGACAGCAGGAGAACGCGAACGTCGGGATGTTCAAAGAGCGCGGTCGCCAGCATGGAGGCTTCGTCATCGCCGTCCAGCAGGTGCTTGAATCGTTGAAATTCATCAAGGATGACCAAGTCGGGCTCAAGCGCGGAAAGGCACACCGAAGCCAGCTTGCTTCTGAGCTTTCCGATCAGGTCGTAACGAAGCTCGGAGTCTTCCCAAGGAATTCTGCTGTAGTCCCGGTATCGGGCAAAGCGTTCACAGCCTTCCTTCAAGGCCGCATACAACTCAGCATCCTCAAGAACTGCCCGGCGAAAGGCCTTGGAAAGGTCTGTATCCAGATCCTCTGCTGGAAGGTTTTTGGCCTTGGCTCGCCAGTTATCCTTACCTGCTGTCGCCTGAAGAATGTTGAGGAGGCCTACGCGCAGCCGTCTACGCCGTTCATTTTGCGCCAGGGGCAAGTCGTACAGCATCCGATAGAGAATCGCCCGTTCGTCGGCATGCCCGCCTCGACTGCGGGCATGATCGAAGGCTGTACCGGGCGTCAGGCTGATGAAATTTACCTTGTTCTTTCGCAGCGAGCGTACTTGCCTGGGCAGGTACGTCAGTCGCGTAGCGATAGAAAAACCATCCGTGTCGCTGACATTGAGCCGATTGACATTTTGGGTCGCGATGGCGGCATTGGAGCAGATGTAGATCACATCGACCCGATCCACCTCGTCTTGAAGGTGCTCCAAGGTCTTGGCAATGATTCCCCGGGCGACTAGCGTTTTCCCGAGTCCAACTTCATCGGCGATCAGAAAACGGGAAGTTGGCTCATTGCCATAGAGCCGCTTGAAGACGTACTCCACGGTCTTCCTCTGGAAATCTTTCAGACCGGCCAAGGCGGGGGCTGATAAAAAGCGGTTGCTATGCATCACGCCCTCCGATAGCCGATTCAAAAACTGTCCAGAGGTTCAAAAAATCCTCGGGGATAATCGCATTCTGGCTTCCCTGGGACAGATCACGAACCAGCCCCGAGATTTCCGATAGTCGCTCCGGGTGTCGGCTGTACGTGCGGGTCAGCTCTTCCAGTAGCGGGATATCTTCACCGTCGGCCAACCGGGCCAACCATTTGGCAAACCCGGTGCCACTACCTGGATCAAGTCCGGATACCTTATCATCCCCCAACAACAGTAGGAGATAACGCAGGAATCCCTCCTGATTGCTGATCACGGTTTGCAGGATGGCAGAGTTGCGTTCTTCTGGAACGCCGGTAACGGGAATATTCAGAACAAACCGGGCCGAAACGTCCGGATGGTTGGTCTTAAGCTCAAACGCGATGAGCCCCGTTACAGAAGAGGCGGAGAACTCTCCGAGGCCGATCCCACCGTTAGCATCGCCGTTAAGAATATCCACCGCGAAGTCCCGAGTAACGGTTATCGGCCATGCAATAGCACTGACGATCCCATCAAGGGATGGGATTTCTCCCGTCAACACCAATGCCCACAGACCGTCCTTCGATCCCGGACTGCATTCGATGGACAGGGCTGTTTCAGCTATCCGGGAGCGAGCCCTCTCAACGGATTCCTCAGCCGCCTGCCGGAGCGCATCAATCTCTGCTTCCTTGCTCGTGTCAAAGTCGACAAGATATTCACCTAATCCGTCAGCGCCAAGAAGCTCGTCGATGCCGCCGACTTTACTCTTCCGGCCAACTAGCCCGACCAGAATCTCGACATTTTTCGAAGCATTCAGCGCCGCGTTGGTTGCATTCGCAGACCCCATGATCACATGGGTATAGTCTGAATAGTACCTGGTCTCAAACAGATAGACCTTTGCATGGAGGCCGGTCGCAAGCGGCTGTTCGATGGCGTCGTCTTCCTCGCCATCCTCGGTTTCCGCCGCGTCGTCCAGATGAAGACATTGCGTGAAGAGCTCGAGAGTCTCCTTCTTCAGGGCTGATAATGACTCCGGACGTGAGATGAGAGCATCTGCGGCCTTGGTTTTTCTCGTCAATGCTCGCAGGGCCTCATCAGAACAGAACGGCGAAATGACGGCCATCCGATTCGCCATGGGAGGCTCCCAGTCATACGCTTTCGTTCCCGGAAGATAGAAGGTCAGCTCGTCAAAGCCGTCGGGGAGTTCCCACTGGACTCGATGCAACTCGTCCGCGAATCTGAGAGCTTGTTCGCTCCTGCCAGGCTCTGTTGTTCCGGTGGCCAGATCAGGAAGCGTCTTGAAGAAATGAGCCAGAGGTTTATTTGATTTGGACTTCCGGCCTGCAATCGTCCCTTCGAGCTGAAGTGACAGGTCCCAGGACTGATCGGTGGTCATATTTCTCGTCAGGACAACCAGACGATACATCGAGCTGCTTTGATCGGGGCTGACAAAACGGATTGCCCAGACTTTTGGATGGAAGACGCCTCCGCCAGGGGCCGTTACCTCGACGACCATTTCCTCCAGAAACCCAAACAATGGATTGGGCTTGGCAATCTGGGGCACTTGAATCCGTCCTCGTTGCACATAGACGGTGATTCGTTTCGAGTACCTGCGGATGGCTTCAAGCACAGACAACGGGTCAGGATCGGTATGACCATCCGCCGCCATTAACGCCAGGTAGACAGGTGCCTCAAGCAGTAGGGCTGGGTCCATCGAAAAGGTGGTTGCAATGGCCTCGTCGAAAATCATCCCCGGCGGTGGGGTCAATGCAGAGGTATAAAGGCTCCGGGAGTTTGGGTTCAGCATTGCTCCTCCCGGCTCATCCCCTGGTACAGGTCGTTCAAAAGCACCTTCACATTCGGCCAGCGATAGACAAGTCTTCCGACGCCGGAGTACCCGCCCCACTGCTCGAGCGCCCTCTGGTTCCTGAATCGGGAACGCGTGCCCTTGAGTTTCATTTCCCTTCTTTTGATCAGGGTGAGCGCATCTGCGTTAGAAAGGAGGTCATTGGGGGACCTCCGGGTATGGTCGATCCACTGCTGAACGAAGAATCTCGTTTGCGGGGTGATGGTGTGGCCATGATCCATGGTCAACTCCCAGAGGCGGCTCACCGACCAGGAGCGAATTTCCTCCAGGGGAAGATTTGCGGTCCATTCATCGAAACTTGCCTGATGCTCGGCGACAAGGTCTTCATGGTTTCGAAGCCTGGCGAGCTGAACGTTGTACGAGAGCGCCGCTCCATGCATCACCTCCGAGAACAGCCGTGCATGGGTCAGGAGTTCTTTATGCTGTTCGGAAAAGCGGCCGTAGTCCGGATGTTCCCATGGAGCTTGGGTGTCGGCGGGTTCGCAGTGCAGTGCCAAGAACGAGAGGAGACTATTGGGGCAAGCGACCTGGATGCGATCCCGAATAAATTCGGCTTCTTCCCTGGATAAAGCGAAGTTCACCGCCCCCGGAAAATCTTCCGGAGGTGCTGGCAATCGAGGATGCCAACTGAGAGTGGCCATCCGCTGCTCAACGTCGATGTCGTCTCCCCGTACCTTTGCGTCTTTCTCAAGAGCCTTCAGGGCATTCCGGCGACGGTAAGTCTCGTCGATGCGCCTGTGATATTCGTCCTGCGAGAATGGCGTAATGCGTATTCCCCAGACACCGAGACCGGCCCAGTAGACGGAGCTGGGCAACCGTTTGAGCCTCTTTCCTGCGGTCTTACCAAAGACGCCAGCCTGATCATCGGAATCCATCAACGGCTGAACCAGGTCTCTTTCCAGCTTGTCAGCCTGGATCGAAAAACTCTCTGCTGGTAGTCGCTTCTCTTCCAGCGAATGGTAAATCCATGGCACGAAAAGCATGTAGCGAAGGCGTGTCTGGATCGTGCTTGTTCCTGGAAACAACTGATCGGCAAAGCTGTCCCGCACGGAGCCGAGCCCAAGCTCGTCACGACTTTCCTTTTCCTGGAAAAGGGAAAGGATGCGAAGCGTGCGTTCCCTCGCTTTCGAGTCATGGTCAATCCATGCAAGGACGGAAGGCATCTTTCAGACTTCCCTCCACAAGAGAGAAAGGGAGCTTGTCTGATACGACGGTATGACATAATCAAAATCGGAGCTGAATATTTTCGAGAGAGGATATTCGGCACCACTGATTTTCTTGCTCATCTTGTCTCCTTGTTATTAACCATCTTCTCGAAATTCCAGCTCCGCTAAACTGGGACGACGCTGCCGCATCCAGGCCCGGATATCTGGCTTCTGCCACCGGTTTGAGGAGTTACCTGGATCTGCGTGCTGATCCGCTCCTTCAAGGCGGGCACGTGCGAAATGACACCGATCAGTTTGCCGTCCTGCTGCAGGCCCGCGAGGGTTTCTAGGGCGGTGTCGAGGGCTTCCTCGTCAAGGGTGCCGAAGCCTTCATCCAGAAACAGCGAATCCACCCGGACATTCTTGCTGGCCATATGAGACAACCCCAGCGCCAGGGACAGGCTGACGATGAAGCTCTCGCCGCCGGAAAGGTTCTTCGTGGATCGAATCTCCCCAGCCTGATAGTTGTCGACGACGTTGAGCTCCAGGGGCTGAGCATCGTCACGAGCCAGCAAGTAGCGGTCGGTCATTTTCTGCAATTGCCGGTTGGCGTGACCAATCATCATTTCGAAGGTCAGCCCCTGGGCAAAATTGCGGTATTTCTTGCCGTCTGCCGAGCCGATCAATTCGTGCAGGTTTTCCCACCGGCGGCACTCCTTTTTCTGAGCTTCGATAGCTGTCTGCTTTTCCTTTATCCGCTCTTTTGCAGCCGCATTTTCACTCAACTTGTGCTTAAGACCGGCAATGATGTCCCTCAGCTCTTTCAGGGTCTCCTCTTGCTCCTTGAATTGGGGCTCGAGTTCTTCCAGCGACTTGTCTGTGAGCTTGCGGGCCACCTCCGTGGCCAAGCGCGTTTCCCGATCCTTCTGTCTGGCTTTCAGATCTGTTTGACGCTCATCCAGATCCTTGGCCGTGGCCGTCAGCTCAGCCCTCGATTCAGAAGGCAGTATGGCCGCCAAAAACTGTTCTTCATTTGAAAAGCCAACGGGCGCGAGCGCTGCGGAGAATTCAGTTTCCAGCCTTCTCAGTTCCGGCTCTCGTTGGTCGATGCGTTTATTCAGAGATTCGACATGAACCTTCGCGGTATTCCATTTTTGTTGGAGCTCATTGTGCCGGTCTCTGGCCTGTTTTTCGGCACCTTCGGCATCCGAAATCGCCTTGTTTAAACGGCGCTCCTCATCGTCGGGATTCTTGTCGCCGTACAGTGCACTGCGCTCATCACTTCCGGTGGCGAGTTCCTTTTTCAAGGTTTCAAGACGCTCCAGCTTTTCAGCCAGGGCGGTGCTCTGAGTTTCGATAACCGCGTCCAGCCGCTTCACCTCGCTGTCGATGTCGGCAATCTGTTTCTCGATGTCCGCCTTTTTCTTGACCTGGGCCTGCCACCCCTTCAGCCGCGCCGTGAGGGTTTCGATCAGTGATGAAATGTCCGTTTCGGAGATGTCCGCAATACCAAGCGGCTGGAGCTTGTTAGCAACAGCCTGCCTGCGTACGGCAAAATCGGCACGGAGTTTCACCAGGCCGTCCTTCACCTCGGCGTGGGCTTTCTCGGCAGCCTTCTTGTCATTAGCCGCTGCTGACTCCAGCTTTTCAGCCTCCGTCAGGTTTTTGCGGGCCAGGCTTTCAGCTTCTTCGAGTTTCTTGATGGCGACTTCCTGATCCTCGGCTTTGCTGATCAGCCTGGTCAGGGCGTCGATCTTCTTTTCGGTTTCATCGGGAACAGGGACATTCCCTTCCGCAAACGGGTGCTCGGTTGCACCGCAGAGTGGACAGGGCTTGCCGTCTTCCAGCTTTGCCCGGTGATCTTCAAGCTCCGCAATTTTCGTCAGGAAGGCCATTTCACGCAGCAGGGTTTCCTTCTCGGTGCGGTATTCCCGCAACAAGCGGTCTCCCAGCAACTGGCTCAAAGCATCCTTACCCTGCTGAAGCTGTTTTAAGGCGTCCTCCAGCTCCTGCTTCCGAATGCCGGATTGCTTCTGACAGTCGTCGAGTGACTTTGTCGCCAGTTCCAGAGTCGTATTGGCTGCTTCTTGAGCAGCATCTTTTTGAACGATTTCATTTTGTTTGGAAAGCAGGCCGCCGATCTGTTCTTCAACGCCAGCCAGACCACTTATCAGCCATTCATCCTGTGCATGCTCCTTGAGATAGCCGTCCACAAGATCCAGCGTCTCATGAGCCTTGGATCGTTTGTCCTGCTCTTCGAGCCGGGCTTTTTTGTCTGCATCAATTTTTGCCGTAGCCTTCTTGAAGCCCTCATCCTCTTCCGATACAGCTTTTTTCTGATCGGCAAGTTTCTGATCAAGGGAGCGAACCTTCTGCAATGTAGGCGCGGCCGCTTTCAACTCTTCTTTGGCCCGAGCAGTTTGTTGCTCAGCTGATTTCAGTGCCTCGGCCTGTTCCTTGGCGGAGGATTCGATTCCAGGAAGAGCCTCTTCCTCGGCTTTCAAGCCTGCACTGTCATCCGCCTGCTGTTTGCGGGTGGCGGTGAGCGTTGCGTATGCGCCGTCCAGCGAGGCGGCACTCAAAGCCCGGCCCAGCTTTTCACGATCCGGTTTGAACTCCTCGATATCGCCCTGCAGCTTGCTCGCTTCATCGGCCAGGTTGACGATTTCCTTCTTCAGCCCATCGATGGTAGTGAGCCAGGCAATGGCCTTCCCGGTTTCAGCGGCCCTGGCGGCAAGGTCTGTCTCATCCTTCTGCTTTGCTTCGAGTGCCTGCCCAATCTCTTGTTCCTGCTCCGGCTCAAGAATCACGATGCCTGCCGTTTCAGCCTGGAGCAGGTTCAGTTTTTCCCTCTCTTCGCGCTGGCGTTCATGGACACGGATGGATATCTGGCTGTAGATCTCTGTGCCCGTTATCTGCTCCAGGATAGGAGCCCGATCATCCGGTGCCGCTTGGAGGAACGCGGCAAAGCCGCCCTGGGCCAGCAACATGGAGCGGGTAAAACGGTCAAAGTCCATGCCGGTAGCGGACTCGATCTGGTCGGCTACACCTCTGATCTTGGATTCGAAAATTTCGCCGGAATCGGCATTGGCAATTTCGTGCTTCGGGGCCTGGAGTTCACCATCCGGCTTCTTGCGTGCCCGGTGTTGGCTCCAGTGACAGCGGTAACGCCCGGTCTGGGTTTCGAAGGTCACCTCGGCAAAGCACTCGCCGGTCTGGCGGGACATGATTTCGTTTCCGCTCTTGGTGACCTTGTTCAAGCGCGGCGTCCGCCCGTATAGGGCGAGGCAAATAGCATCGAGGATGGTGGTTTTCCCCGCGCCGGTGGGACCGGTGATGGCGAAGATGCCGTCAGACGCGAAGGCCGGATGCATCAGGTCGATTTGCCATTCGCCGACCAGTGAGTTCAGATTCTTGAAGCGTACCTGCAGTATTCTCATCGACAGCCTCTCTATTCCGCCTGCATATCGTCTTCATAGAGAGACGAGACTGTTTCCTGGTAGGCCCGAAGCAGCTCTGGCCGCTGCTCTTCGGACACGTCATGGACGGCGAGGCATCGTTCGAACACGTCGTTCACGTTCAGGTCGTCGAGCGTTTCCTCTTCATGGATTTGTCTCAGAACACGTTCAATGATGCGGTTGTTCTTTATCCGGAGGATTTCCATCTGGGTACCGGAAATCGCAGCCTCCAGGCGTTCACGCAGGTCGCCTATTACCTCAGTGCCGTCGTAAATGACTTCGAGCCAGCCTTGGGAGTCGGTTGCCGACAATTCAATGATGCGGTTTGAGATGCCTTCCCAGTCTCCCTTGACGCGCTCGAGCTTTTGAAACACCGGTATGTCGATCAGCTGTATGGATGCAGCCGTGCTGTGGAACTCAACCTGGCAAACGCTCTTCTGCTGTTTTGCCTCTCCGAACCCCATGGGCAGAGGAGAGCCGCTGTACCGAATGGTTTCGGAGCCGTTCACTTTTTGCGGGACATGGAGGTGTCCAAGCGCCAGGTAGTTGAAGCAGCCAGGAAAAATCCCGGCCGTCACGTGAGCCAGGGAGCCGACATAGAGTTCGCGCACGCCATCACCGTCGACGGTTTGTCCGCCTGCGGTGAACAGATGCCCCGTGCCAACGATGGGAATATCGGCCCCGAGTTCTTCACGCTTCTGCTCGGCCAAAGCAGCGACGGCGGCGTAATGGGTGCGAATGCCTTCGATCAGTTTCCGCTCCTTGTCCTCGACGCTCTCACCCGCTTCCGCCACGCGGATATCCCGGTCGCGAAGGTAGGGCACGGCACAGACAATCAATTCCGGAACGTCCTGCTCATTACGGAGCACCAGCACTTCGTCTTCCGGGGATTCCGTGCTACTACCGACCACGTGGACATCCAGGGCTTTGAGCAGCTCCTTGGGAGCATTGAGGAAGGACGGTGAATCGTGGTTGCCCGCAACGACAACAACATGCCGACAGGATGAAGCGGCCACCCGGCACAGAAACCGGTAATAGAGCTCCTGGGCGCGATTGCTCGGAGCGCTGGTGTCAAAGACATCACCCGCCACCAGCAGTGCGTCAATTTCATTCTGCTGAATCGTCTCAGCCAGCCAGGTCAGAAAGGCCTCGAACTCCTCGTAGCGTTTTCTGCCATAAAGAGTACGCCCAATGTGCCAGTCGGATGTGTGGAGCAATTTGAGCGGCGGCAATTTCTGATTCATTGGGCATCCCCGCCTTCCTGCATAGAGTCGCCATCAGCTCCCGCTTCCGATCCTGCCCAATCGCTGGTGATTTTATCCCAATCGATTGGGCGAGTTTCTTCGTTGGTCCAGACATTCCAGAAATCCGGGTCGTCAGATTCCGGCCTCTGACCGTCCTCCAGATGTTTCACCTCGACGAGCGCGGGTACCTTTGAGGCGATGCCCAGGAGAATGCAATGGCGTGTGGGCAGGCTGGGCAGTTCCCGAAGCAGTCCGCGTGCGTTATCAGGAACCAAGCGGGAGATCAGCTCCTGATCCCTATCATTCGTGATCCGGTGGAGGAGGAAAGAGTTGCATTGAGACAGTACCGTTTCGGATAGTTCGGAAGGCCTCTGTGATGACAGCACAAGTCCCAATCCGAACTTGCGCCCCTCTCTCGCGACACGTTCAAAAATCCCTCGACACATATCAGCAGGACTCGGGATGTCGTCGCCATGAGGAAGGCGCTTTGCCACGAATGTGTGTGCTTCTTCCAGGACGAGTACGGTGGGTAAGTTCTGATTATTATGTTTTCGGTAACGCTGTAGTGATTCAAGTATTAAACGTGACGAAACGGCAATAACAAGATGGAGAATTTCATAAGGAACAAGGGACAGGTCTATTACTGCCACCGGACCATTAGCTCCACCATCGGAGCCGACATGAAGGTCGAGCCAATCTTTCAGCGATATTGAGGAATCAGGGTTGATAACGCCATTCATTCTTGGATCTGACATGATCCCCTTGATCCGCATCGTCAGGGTAGAGATGAATTGGGAGGCCGATCCACCTTCTTGCATGGCTAATGACTCAAGATGCTCAGCCAGCACCTGAGGATCAAAGGGTAGTGGAGAATCTTCGTTCACTGTCCCAACATCTTCGCCTTGGGGAAATCCTTGGAGGATATTTTCGATCCATTGATCGACAGTGTTTAAATCGTTGTCACCAAAATCGTTGAAGCCAGTTCTTCCGCCGCTGGTCCATTTTCTGCTATCAACCACTTGAGTAATGGCTGCCGCCGCACGCTCTGTTCTTGTTTTAATGTCGCCAGTGAGAGTGGAACAGTAGGATGTAATATCTTCGATAAAGCGGCTTAGCTGCTGTCCGCAGTTGTTATTGCTAGGGAAGCCAGATGCGCCCGTGCCAGCAAACTGCAACAAATAAGACTTTAGCGACTTACAACGAGCCCTCAGTCGATTTTCTATGGTGAGCGTTATTTGTTTATTCGATCTTAAATTCCGCAACGCTTCTTGCAACAACGGCCTTTGAGCGCGGGGTGCCGCTTGGGCAACTGCTGCCCATTCCGAGCTATTCCACATCCAGGCAGGCAAAGTGAATTCAGCGGCATCGGTGTTGGTAAGCGGTGGAACCTGAAATACCCTGCAGCCCGCTCCCAAGTCCTGAAAACATTTCGAATACTCACCATTAGGATCAAGGATTATGAAACGTGCGTTTGGATTGTCTTGTCCGCTTTGAGCTTCCTCGGCTCCCGCAGGAATCTCGGGTTTCTTGATGGATTTTTGAGCCGATTCAACGGCAGATCGCACCAAGGCTGCCAAGGTGCACGACTTACCACTGCCAGTGTTACCCAAAACGGCAAGATGGCGGCCAAACAGCTTATCAGGGTCAACCGCGATTGGCGCATCATGCGCGATAGGACAGGTTCCAAGCGGAACTCGGCTGTCCTTGCCTTGGCCGGTAACTATGGCAATGGTTTGCTCCCTTGTTGGCAGAATTACTGGATCACCAACTGATGGGAAGCTCTGAACGCCCCTTTCAAGCCGCCATTTATTCTTTTCCGAAAGAAGTGTTCCAATCGGACACACCGCCATTTTTCGCAGCGGGAATGGCAGGTCGATCAGGCCGAAATCCTTGAGCCCTTGTCGTTTGGGATAGGCCGATCTTTCCACCCCCAGCCACACGACGATCCCGACGACCGCCCCGGATTCGTTGGGCAGCAGAACGAAACTGTTTATTCTCGGAAATGGTGTCGGGACACCGGTGTTGAGGGCAGTATTTCTTGGAGAATCGATATCCAGCAAAACCTTGATTTCATCTGGGGCAACACTCTCCACCGTCCCAATTGTCAGGGACGAAATCTTGGAAATCGGTGAGGTCATGCCTCTTCCTCCCCGCTATTGTGGGCGGCCGGTTCCCAGCCTCGATTTCGAAGCAATTCAGTCTGCCGGATGGTGATGCGGTCTATCGCTGGCTTCGGAAGGTAGTTTTCAACCAAGGTCGGCATGTTCCCAAAGTGCGGACCGATCAATAACGATATCTGCGCTTTTCTGCCGACCTGTTTACAAAAAGAGCTGATTCGACCGCCTTCATCGCCATAGGAAATGATGACAATGTGTGTCGATGGGATTGTCAGCATGTCGGCGATGGTGCGGTTGATGTGCTCGTCACCAAAGCCATACCCATAGGTGACAAGCACCGAGTTCGGGCGGCAGACCGCAGCCGCATAATCGCGGAATAGTTCAACGTAGGGGTATTCTGATGTCTCCCGGTCCTTGGCCGAGTTCGGGTAGATCA
Organism: Desulfobulbus oligotrophicus; assembly: GCF_016446285.1. Classification (NCBI taxonomy): domain Bacteria; kingdom Pseudomonadati; phylum Thermodesulfobacteriota; class Desulfobulbia; order Desulfobulbales; family Desulfobulbaceae; genus Desulfobulbus; species Desulfobulbus oligotrophicus. The sequence continues at coordinate 694,008 of NZ_CP054140.1, read as the reverse complement.
TCACGGAATCGCTGGGCTGGTCGTTGATCGCCGGATGGTCATCCTGCGGGCCGAATGGCAACCCAACCTTTCTTACAAAACCCTTTCGGTAAATCCAGTCCAATGACCCGTGAAGCTTAGAAAGACGAACTACGCCCTCCAGGTAACGTGGTTCGCCACGTATGCCAGGTGGGTTATAGTGCATATCGATGTCCAAGCGCGAAGACCTGAAAATCGGTTCAAGGCAGCCGACAAAGCGATCAAGCAAATGCAGACCCGCTAGATCTGCACCATATTCGATCAACCGGTCGTAATTGGTCGTGAAGATATGGAGACGCTCCCTTGTCGCTGTCCGGCTAGAAAAGCTGAGCAAAAAAGAAACGAGCATGACAAGCGAATCGAGCGTCTCCGACGCTTCTTCCCCGGCTTTTTCTTCGGCCGCAGGGTCGGCATCTGCTGGTTCAGGTGCCGCGCATTTTTCGACCGCTGATTTCAGGTCTCGTTCGGTTTTGGATATACCGTTCAGAAACTTTTTGAACAAAGAATCAAGCGCGGTGATGACCTCGGTATGGCGATCATCTCCCAGAATTTTCAAGCCTTGAGCCAGCGCGTTGGCAGCCCGGATCTGATCCTCAATATTTGCCTCGCCGCGTCCCATGGCCACAGCGGCTTGCTGGGCGGCCTCCTTCAGTTTGTCGTCCAGTGGGAAACCACCATAGTCACAAGCCATGTCGGCTGCGCTCGTTCCGGCCTGATATGCAACTGCCTTTGTGAAACCGCTGCCAAGCAAGAGAGCAAGATGCTCACTCTGAAAAACAGCCGCCAGCCAGGGTTCGATATGCTTTTTCTGGAATTCGATACTTTTGCTGTCATCGGGGTCTTGGACGTCAAGATTCTCCTCGTTCCCGATGCGATAGACATGCTTTCCCCATGGCTTCATGGCTGTTCTCCGATATCTGAGGACTTTTTTCCGTTCTTTAATCTTTGAGCGCTACGAATCTGAAGGGCAAGCCTATCTAATGATGCGTTATTACAAAGCTGACACTCCCATATCACAGCAACATTCCACCCGAGATCCTGTAATAGCCTGATATTTTTATCATCTCGTTGTCGGTTTGCCCGTATTTTGTCTTTCCAAAATTTGACATTCGATTTAGGGATTCTGGCTAATTTGCATTGCTCGTCTGGATGGCCGTGCCAAAAGCAGCCATGGATAAATAGAACCGTCCGAAACCTTGGGAAAACAAGGTCTGGTTTTCCTGGCAGCTTGTTGTCGTGAAGCCGATATCGCAGCCCATGTTTGTGCAAGAAAGAACGCACCTTCATTTCTGGCTTGGTGTCCTTTTGCTTTACAGCAGCCATCACTCGGCTTCGTTCTTCTTTGCTGATGTTATCCAATCATCCTTCTCCATAGATGTACGGTTTAGCGTTGCACATCGAAAGCGCCTTTTCCAAATGGCGTAAATCGGAAGGAGACACCTTTTGGTGTCTGGCGAACAACGTCAGAACGATTTTTATAGATGCATCGGAGTTATCGGAAAATGGTTTTGAGGCAACGTAAAGTAACGCTTTACGCAATGCGGTTTCCCATTTTAGAACTGTGCCATCCGCCACAACCACAAAGCAGGCGTCGGCTGGGGACTTGAATAATGAAATCTGACTTTTTGCCTCATGTTCCACAAAGAGTGCTTGAATCCCTACCTTTTCCAAAATTATTGACTCAAGGTCGTCTGGGCGTTCCTCCTGTGTTTTATCTTTTGAATACCGGTTGAGAATCGCGTCTTTTATATATGTGCGGACCTCGGCTTTTTTCATGTACTGGGACAATCTTCCTCCGACATTGGGCATGGTAACCAGTTGCGCGAGGAAATTGCCGTTGTCTGTCCTAGAACGTGCGAGATAATTAACTCGGTCAGCCTCTTGAAAGACGCATTCTTTTATCTCTTTAGCGATATCATCAGGAACCTTTTTGCTCATGACCAAGCCTCCGTGTCAGGAAAAGCCAGACGTTCAGCGTCGTCTTGGTCCTGCAGACTGGCCACATCATCAAGCCATGCATCCACGAACTTCTGCGCTTTTTCATTGCTAAAAGTCACCACCCCGTTCCGCAGGAAAACCGTTTCAACTTCACCTGGCTTGGGGTCGGCCTTGGCCTCCTTGTCAAGCTCCTTGACCGCAGCCAATCGTCTTATGTCCGTGACAAAGTCCAGTACAATGACTTTTTCTTTTCCTGGTGAGATCCTGAGCCCTCTACCGAGTTGTTGCACAAATATCCTTCTGGAGTGGGTAGCCCTTAAGAACACAAGGATATTCACGTCAGGCACGTCAATACCTTCATTCAGGACATCGACCGCCGTAACCGCTTTGATTTTTCCAGATGAGAAATTCAACAGAACCTGTCGCCGTTTAACCTTGTCATCAACAGACATGTTGGCTGCTGGAATGCCCGAGGACACCAGTTTCCCTGCGAATGTGTCCGCATGGTTTTTTGATGGTGAAAATATCGCGATCCGTGGACGTTCCATGGATGCGGTCAACTCAAGAAGCTTGGCGATAACAGCGTCATCCCTCTGTGGCAGGAAAAGTCGCTTGTTAAGGTCTCGGATGGACAACGAGGTGCGAGCCAGTTTCGGAACTTGTTCCCAGTCGATGTTGTCACACATCATCCGATAATCGACTTTTGCAAGGAACCCCATCCTCATGCCATCGACCAACGATACTTTTTCAATCGGCTCACCAAAAATAGACTCAATCGATGTACCGTCGCCACGCCAGGGAGTGGCCGTCATGCCAATAAGAAGTTTTGGGGAAAGATGCTCAATGCATGACGAAAAAGCGTTTGCCAAAGCGTGGTGGGCCTCATCTACGATAATGAGATCAAAAGCGGTCGGCTCGATTCCTCCGAGATACCCAAACAGCGTCTGATACAGCCCGAAATTGATTCCGTCGGATGGAACAGGGGGCTCTCCATCCATGAATATTCTCGTTGGTATGTTCTTGGAAATCTGCGCCCAGAAAGATCGTTGGAGTTGGAAGGCTAAGTCTGTAGCATGACATAGGACTAGTATCTTTTTTAGGCCAGTCGAATAAAGAAGGTCGGCGACCGATGAAGCGATGACGGTTTTTCCGAGCCCGGTCGCAACAACGAATAGGGCCTTTCTACGGCCACTGTGAAAGCCCTTTACAACCGAGTCGACTATCTTTGACTGATATTCACGAGGCGACCTCTTTTCTTCACTGTATTCAGGCCATTTTGCAACAAGATCTGTCAGAAATTTTCCGTTCCAGAGCCTAACATCATACCCCTGTCTGTTGAGGTCATCTCTTCTATCATACGCTGATTTTGTAAAGTCCCCATTGGTGGCAACGACTACCACTTTGGCTTTGTAGTAGGCTTGACCCTTGACGGCTTGATCGACAGCGGACTTGCCAACATAGGAGTTTGAATTGACCGCCTTGACCTGTATGAGGTATGAATCGTCAATCCCTTTCGAGGGGTTCGCTCTCACTGCTAAGACATCAGCCCCTTTGTCTCCACTCTCACCAACATATTGGATATTTTTCCAACCGCAGTGCAGCAATAACCTAGAGACTGCGAGCTCAAGAGCTCTCCAGTCACCTCCCGCCATTACAGCCTCAGTCAGGAAAGTCGCATTCTGTGGTTCACTCATTCCAGGAGTCCTTCCAGCAGAGACAGTGTGTTCGCGTGCCTCAATAGTTCTTGTTTGCTCTGTGCTCTTCCGCCCTGAAGAAGCAAAATAACATCGGAAAAATAGGACAGGACCCGTTCAAGGGAGTTTTTCCGCAACCGTTCACGCATCGCCTCATTACCAATCTTTAGGTTGGCAAAAGGCTGCGCGAAAAGCTTGTTGTCCATAAACTCTTCAGGAAATTCGGCTATCAGCCGTTTTATAGTCGTGTCGCAAACAAACGCCAGAGACTGAATCGATTCTTCACTGGAGTCTTGATAGGCACCGAGCAGATTTGGAGCCTCATCAAGCAGGCGTTTTGCCAGTTCTTCCTCTTCAGCTTCAACAGACTGGATAACTTCTTTTACCTTGGCAAATCGATGCCCGAGCAAAGAAGGTAGTTTTTCGCGTATTGACGAAACAATCGAATGCGCCCGTTCTTGTAGAGCTTGGGGATTGATCCGTTCTTCAAGCAAATGATTGTCAACGAGCCCAATAAACGCCGCTTGAATAGACACGCCAGGATCACGGAGCGCAAATTTTTCTGCCAAGCCCTGCAGCAACAATTGTTTAGGGGAAAGTGGGTACTCGGATAGAATTGGATGAGTCGGGTCGAAAAAGAAATCAACCTCGATTCCATCCTGATAAAGGTGACATGGCACTCTGCTTCCTTGGATTTTGATTTGGCTGTCACGCACTCTCCAAGCGGTTATTTCCATTCCGGGAGTTGTGTCGTAAGAGTATTTTCCTGACAGTGATTCCTCTTTGTCAGAATGTTGAATCAAGAGATCTCTGTCAGAAGTCGCCGGAACGGGAGCCACAGTAGGTGTTGGCTGTGGTGGAGTACTGACAGGAGAGGAGGTATGAGAGCCAGCCCCAGATTGAGCGCCGGGCAAATAGCTGGAAATGTCATCTGACGGAGACTCTCCAGAATTTACCGGAGTCAAGCCTTTACCGCCATCCCCCCGTTCTCTGTCTGATTCCTGAGCGACCTTGTACCACTTATCATCGGTTTCGTACTCTAGGTCTCCGGAAAAGAAACGCTTGGCGAATTCCCTCGCCAGTGAATTAGGAACCGCGAGATTTTTTGTGCCAGGGTCTGTTCTTCTGTATGCATTGACCAATCTACCTAGAGGAGACTCGTTATCCCCATCGTATCCCAAAGCTTGCCTTTTCTTGGGAAGAATCGGTCCAGCGCCTCGAACGGCTTCCAGTGTGAGTCGCCATGCTCTGTCTGTGATATCAAACCCATTCTTTTGATACGTCGGGATCAGGTAATCAACATGGAGCTCGCCAACGATTCTCCCGCCAACCGTCGATCCAAGTTCGACTGGGTATTCAGACGTGTAAGTTCCAGTATCCGGATTTTCGTAGCCGAAAAGGGATTTGTCAGAAACCAGTATTTTCCGTCCGTTGCGAACAAAATCCACACCAAAATCAGATGGGTCGGCATACCGCTGGATACCAATCCAACCTTTAAGCCGACGAGCACGTTTGACTATGTGTGTCGGAGAAACACCACCTTTACTAATCGAGACATCGAGATCAGCGGTTTCGTCTTCGGTCAGGTAGCGGTTTTTCAGAGAGTCGAAGTATGTCTCTCCGAGGTCTCGGTTTATTCTTTGGATCGCCTCTACTCGAACCCCTTTACGGACCACAAACCTTGAATCGCTCCAAACGCAATGTGGACGAGGCGAAAGCTGCTTTCCCTGTACAAAGATTGAAACCTTTTTTCTGCTGAGAATCGGCGTGTAAATTATCTCCAACTGCCTTCTTATCGCGCTTTCCTTTTTCCTAATTTCCGCGAAAACGCCGTCTTTCAAGCTCTTGACAATTATTTTAGTGCCGGATTCGTCCGGAGTTTTTTTTGGTTCCCTAACAACAGGAGCGGAAAAGGTTTGCTCCTTTATCAATTGTTCAAAACTGATTTTAATTCCAACCCATTCAGTTCCATCTGGAGTCGCCGAAAGGAAAAGAGTTTCATCTCCAAGTCGGGCAGTGGCGATATTGAAACCCATTCCAAATAGTCCAAGGTTGTGAATAGGATCGTTGCTTGAATATCCCGCCTTAGCAGCTTTCTGGAGGACTTCGAGTTCCATGCCGAGCCCGTTGTCCTGAACGACAATTTCTCTATCATAAGCGGCGACAGAATCACTGGACCAATGGATATCGACCCTGGGGCCATTTATAACTTTCCCTTTGTTTTCAGCCTCAGAAAATGCGTCCAGCGAATTGTCGGTCAGTTCCGCCAAGCATTGCCAAGCGGCAAACGGAATGTCCCCCAACGTTCTAAGGATTCTCGGGGTGGGTGTGATGTCGACGACTTGCGTTATTAGCGACTCTGATTTCATTTCACGCCCTCCAGATATTTGGCGATAGCTCTTGCAACTTTATTTCCCAGAATCGGCGGTACGGCGTTGCCAATTTGCATGATGTTAGACGTGGCCGAATGGGGAAAATCAAAATTGTCTGGAAACGTCTGCAACCTGGCACACTCGCGGACAGTCAACCGTCTATCAAGAGAGTAGTGAAACTGCACACGGGACTTCGCGTTCGCTCTGATTGTGTATGAAGGCGAATCGGCTGGCGTGGTCTCGTCTCCTTGGCCATTTCCTTTTTTTGCTCTTGACGCTCTGAAATATTGCGACTGGTTTGGAATTGAATCGTCCGATATCCCTTCAAGATCTTCTATCGCCCAGCGAGTCGTCCTGTAGTGTTCTTCGGTGTGAGTTCTCTTAGGCATGACCGGAAACCCCTGCAAATCGTCTCTAACCGCCACAATGAAAAGTCTCGTCCTTCTCTGAGGAACGCCATAATCTGGAGCAAAAAGAGTCCAAACCTCGACCCTGTATCCGGCCGAAGCGATGTCCTGTTTTATCGTGTTTAACACATCTCCTTGTTTCATATTGGCAAGACCTGGAACATTTTCACCAATGACGACAAGGGGTCTGTGAACCTCCATGTATTGAATCAGTGCTTGGTACAACCTTCCACGGGTGGACTTCAGCCCATGACGTGGCCCGCACGTGGCGAAATCCTGGCAAGGGAATCCCCCTATCAAAACTTCGGCGGCCGGAACTTCGATAGGGTTATAGCTGGATAGGTCCCGAACTTCTGCGTGATCAGAAATATTCTTGAGGTATGTCTGAACGCACTTGTCATCATGGTCATAAGCGGCGAGAAGTTTGAATGGAAGCTTGGGGACTTTGGTGCCCTTGTACGAAAAGCCCCCGAGAAATCCCAGGTCAAGCCCTCCGCATCCGCAAAAAAACGAAACCACGGATCTTTCTCGCATAGACGAGAGCGTTTCTTTCCCTGGTTGAGGTATGGAAGGGCTTCTTTTCTTATCTAACAGCATCACTGGTTCCTGTTCATATAAATCAACTGTTTCCATTTGTTTTATCCGCCGCGCCGCCAGCCTTCACCCACTCGTCGACTTCGTCTTTCTTGAACTTCCAAAGACGGCCCATGCGATGGGCGGGCATCGCATGCTTGTCGATCCAGCGGTAAACGGTGTCACTGCTGACACCGAGGTACTTGCCTATCTCGTCTACTGATAACCAGCGGTCTTCTATCTCGGCCATATCTCCAACTCCTCATGGGCGATTGGTTTTCTTGCCACGCCAGAGGCGGTAACGGGGATGCTGGGCGCAGCTTCCCCAACTTAAAACATCCTCTAATATATTTAGGCAGGGGCCGATTGTCAAACGCTTTCGTCCGGATAAGGCCGCAAAAGTCTGCTCACGGACGTAACCACTCGCCGCTGGCGACTCTCTCCGCGTAAGGCGGGCATGGCATCCAATAGGTCCAGGCTGGAATCGAGGTGCGTCCGCACAGCACAGCCACCATCACCCGCTGGTACATGCTGTGCCCGCCGGGCCGGAAGCCTTCCAGCCGGTCGATGGGCGGCAGGTCGCGCTGCGGGTAGGTGAAGGTCACCAGCTCTCCGTGGATCAGATCCCAGTCTCCGGTCGGGCGGCCGAAACGTGGCGTGTCGATCACCTGCTGCCTACGGGTGTCGGTCAGTGGATCGGCGGTGCCCCGGGCCAGGATCAAACCTTCCGGCACTTCCAGGGCCGGGAACCCGGCGTTGAGATGGTAGAGCCTGCCCCAGACCACGGCTGGTTCGATGCTGCGAGCCTGGGCGCAGAAGCGTTGATGGTTCCAGTAGCCCCGTTTCAGGGTACCGTAGACGAACAGCCGGAGGATGGTCTCGGGAGCGTCTTCCGGGTTTGTGTTCAGCTTCGCGGTGTCTCCAATGTTCATGCATTCACTCCTTCGGGCAGTGTCCCTTTGCGCTCCTGGGGTATGAAGCGGAATTCGCTGTTTTCGATGGCCCGCACATCCTCGTGGCGGATGGTGAGCATGGTCATGGGCGGAACCTCCAGCTCGCGCCAGCCCTTCTCGTTGACCACGGCAAAGTCAATAAAGGCGTCGTCCGAGGCGTAGAGCACCACCCGGTGCTGGCGGTGGATGCGCAGGCAGAGCGGCTTGTTGCCCTTGAGCACGGTGATGGTGCCGGGGTCGAGCCGCGAGGCCAGCACGGCGCTCATTTGGCCGCGACAGAGGGCAAGCGCCTTCTTCAGGCCCTCCTGGTCGATGGGGCCTTCAGGCGCGAAGCGGTCGGCCAAGCGGAAGATCAGCTCGCTGTCCACTTCGGCGTAGCGCGGCAGCCCGAGACGGCGGAACAGGTAATCGGCGTTGTAGATGGTGCCGTTGTGGGTGCCGATGACGATCCCGGCCCGGATGGGATGGTTGTTGCGGTTGTTGAACTCGTTGCCCCGGGTGCGCCAGCGGGTGTGGCCCATGAGGATGGTGGTCTCGTTGTCGACCTGCCCGAGCAGCTCCTGGAACGGCTTCTCGTAGACCAGTTCGTGCGCCCGCATCGGCCGCTTGAAGATGCGGTGGCTGCCGTCGGTCTTGAGCCAGGCCAGACCGGAGGCGTGCGGGCCGCGCTCCTCGCTGTGCAGCAGCATGCGGATGAAGACCTCGCGCAGGTAATCCCGCTCGTCGGGCCGCCTGCGCTTGCGGCCGAAGATGATGCCTACTTGTCCGCACATGGAGCCGGGTCCTCCTTGCCGCCGAAGTTCTTACCGAGCGGTCTCGTCCCTTCGATGACGAAGGCCGCGTATTCGCGCCGGTGGTCCGCCAGCCACTCGGCCACCTCCGGGTAGCCCATATCGGCGGTCAGCCGGGTCACCTCCGGGTGGTCGAGCATGTTGGTGCGCCCGGAGAGCCGCACCGTCTCCAGGGCTTCGAGGAAGCGTTCCGGCCAGGGATCGCTGGCCTTGTCGTCGGGCAGGAACTCGATCAGGCCGTGCCGCGCCAGACGGGTGAGAAACTCGGCGGCCGCAGCGGCTACTTCCTCCGGCAATGGCTGGGGCGGCCCGCCTTCGATGCCGGAAAGCACTTCGGTCATGTATTCCCGGGGCGCTCGGCTGGCGGTAAACGGCGTCTGGCCGCGCATCAGCTCGATAACTTCGAGGCAGTCGGCGGCTTGCAGGGTTTCCCCGCTGCCGGGGATCGGTTCGCCGTCCAGCGTGGTGGAGCGGATCAGAATCTTCATGGGGCACCTTAAACAGTGAGGCCGGGAACTTGCCCGGCCTCGTTGGTGAGAGTAGTGGTTGTTTCGTCCGGAAGGACGTCCTCCGGTTTGGGCCGTCCGTTTTTGAAGGCGGCGTCGCCGGGCATGTTGGCCATCAAATGCTTGCGGGCGGTCTTGAACTCGTCGCCGATCAGGCCGAGGTGGAGCAGGAAGACCCGGAAGTCGTACTTGGCGCTCTGGGGATCAAAATCCCGCTTGCGGCTGGAGGCGGCCCGGCCATTGAGCGCCTTGGCGGCGACGGCGAGGCAGAACTGCAGGTAGGCCTTGATCCGCCCCGCGTGGAGGGTCGCCTCGAACCAGCGGAATTCCACCGTGCCCCGGTACCAGACGTTGTGCAGGTTGACCCCGTGGTATCGGCTGTTGTCGTAGTGCTGGGGCTGGCGGTTGTGGTAGCCGTACCAGATGCGGTTGAGCTGGTCCTTGGTGCGGGGGCGATGCTGTTCGATGCGTTGGATCAGCTCGTCGCTGACCGGCCGTGTGTAGCGGTTGAGGCGGTCGCGGCTGATGCCGAGGGCGTGGAGGATCAGCGGCTCCTGCTTGTAGATGATCTTGGCCAGGTTACCCAGGTGCCTGCCGTCGAAGGGCGCGGCGTCGATATGGATGTGGATGCCGCACTGGCTGTTGATCTTGCCTCCGGCGCGGCGGATGGCCCGGACCACCTCCTGCAGTTGCGGGATGTCGTCGTAGCCGAGCACCGGGCTGACCACCTCGGCCCGCAGATGGGCCGGGACGCTGGTCAGGGATGCGTCCCCCACCACCTTCCAGACGCGGCCGCGCAGGTCCTCGACCTCCCAGGGGTCATAGCTGCTGGGGATGCCGACATGGCGGACCGTGCCGCCCACCACCGAGTGGATGGCCCAGGCGATCTGCTCCCGGGTGCGTTTTACGGTCTCGATCTCGATCCCGTAGTGGATCTCTTTCAGGTTCATGCGTGCCTCCGTCGTTCGTGGCGCTTCTAAGCCGTTGTATGGCAAGGCTTTTCAGCCTCCGCTTACACCATGAATGAATGCTTCTTTCCGGACATAAATCAAGTAGAAGAACAGCCGAAGCAGACATTTAACACGTTTATTTTCAATGACTTGCGAGCTTGGCCGGATTGGGCGGCGCACAGGCGGCCGAAACCCCGGAACGGGCTGGCCGTATCCGGGGTTTCTGGGTTGGCGGTGGCAGTGAGCCGGTCAGCCGGAGGCGGTATCAGAGGTGATCAGGCTGGCGTGCAGCTCGAGGTTGCGCGACTCGTCGGCCCTCATCCGCGACAGCAGCGCCGTGAAGGCCTCCGCTTCGTCGGCCGGGAGCTTTGACGCCCGTTCCAGCCGCGCCAGGCGCTGGTGCAGGTTCTCCAGCAGGCCCAGGGCGTGGTCGCGGATCAGGCCGTCGCGCTTCTCCTGCGGCGAGGGAATGAACTCGGTCAGGCCGCCTTTGCGTCGAACGATCATGGCCGTGCCTCCTTAGCTCAGGGTCGCGCCCAGCGAATGGATGCGCGGGTAGATCAGCGGCGTGCCGGTCATCTCAGCCTTGTAGCGGACCTTGTTGCCGGTGTTGTCGGTGAAGGTGCGCACCAGGGTGTACTCGGTCCAGTTCTCGTCGATGGGCCGGGTGTCCTGGATGGTCATCGTCTCCCAGGTCAGGCCGCCGTCGTTGCTGGCGAACCATTGCAGGGTGGTGCCGCTGGGGATTTGCATCTGCACATAGGCCTTGGTCGATTCCACTCCCTGGGTCAGCTCATTCTCGCGGGTCAGGTAGGCCCCGGTGGTCTTGTTGAGGTAGCCCACCAGGTTGACGTCGCGGAAGTTGATGGCCGGGGTGTCGTTGGCAAGCGAACTGCTCAGACGCACGCGGATCTGGACCCGGGTGGCGAGGTTGGGCAGCCGTTCCTCCTCGGCAGGAACCATGGCGTCCCAGGTCACGCCGCCGTCGGTGGAGTATTCCCAGTCGAGACCGGTGCCCTGGGGGATGGCCGAGTATTCGTCGAGGTTGATGTCGGAGAACTGCACGCCGGTGATCGGCTGGAAGCGGATCATCCCCTCGGATTGAAAGTTGTAGCCGTAGATCTTCATCGCCAGGTCGGAGCCGTTGAGCGGAGTCCAGGTTTCGGCGTTGGAGCTCTCCAGCAGCACGCCTTCCATGTAGGTCTGCCGGGTGATGATGCCCCAGCGGCCCATCTTGCCGAGGGTGGCGGTGCGGACCTTGTAATTGGTGCTGTTGGTCAGCAGCACCACGGCATAGCTGGTATTGGCCTCGGCGTAGAACGGGTCGTCGAAGCGAATGCGGGTCTCGCCGCTCAGGCTGATCTCGTTCGGGGCCAGCACCTTCTCGGCGAACACCACGCCGTTGGGCAGACCGGTGGTGACGCCGCGAATCTGCACCGTGACCGGAATGCTCGGGTCCCTGGCGGTGAACTGCAGACCGATGCTGGAGATCACCTGGTTTTGGGTGAAGCTGAAGGTCTGGGCCAACGGATCGCGGGGCACGAAGATGGTCTGGGTGCGCCAGACCACCTGCACCACGGGCACGCGGATGATGCGGTTCTCGATGATGCGCTCGATGCGGGTGATGACCAGCGGATCGTTGATCTGCAGGCTGGCCCGCGCCGAGTAGACGCCGTCGGCCATCTCCACGATGCGGTTGCCGTTGCGGGCGTTGGTCGGGATGGTGAAGGAGGCGCTGACCCGACCGGCCTCGTCGCTGATCAGGTTGCTGGCCATCACCTGGCCGTCGCAGCGCAGCACGATGCCGGATTTGCTTGGGGTGAAGTTGATGCCTGTGACTGCGATCCCGGTCTGGCCGCGCCGCCCGAGGTTGGGCGTGATCTGCAGCATGGCCGGGGGCTTGTCAAACACCGCGTAGGGGTTGATGTTGCGCTCCTCGGACCAGTCGTTCTGTTCCACCAGCACGGTCTCGTTGCCCGGCAACAGCGCCAGGCTGCCGAAGAAGCTCGCGTTGCTGCCCGCCTGATCGACCGAAAGCACCGTGGAGTGCGGAATGCGGTCCGGCGCGACGAAACGGGCGATCTCGTTCACTCGGGCGTCCCATTCGGCGTGGTAGATGTCCGACTGGGCGGTGTTCGAGAAGTCGTCCGAGTAGATGCCTTTCTTGGTCTGGGCGTCCCGGTTCTGCAGCTCGTTGTTCATCTGGTACTGGGCGTCGTTGTACTTCAGGTCCTCGACGTCCTGGATGATGTCGTGGATCTGGTCCATGGTGATGCGGGTCAGGCCGAAGTTGCGGATCTCCATGTCGGTGGAGTTGGGCGGGCAGTCGATGCTGCACAGCCCCAGGGCGTTTTCCGGCACGATGGGCAGCTTCGGGAAATCCGCCGGAGCCCCTTCCAGCCGCTTGATCTCGGTGGTTGTGGCGTAAACGATGTCGCGGCGGCCGAGGTAATAGTCGTAGTCCAGGCTGCAGTTGGAGCCGTTCACCGGCTGGTCTCCGAGACTGCCGTGCCCGAAGTTGATCACGTTGAGGTTGCCCAGCTCGAGCTGCACCGGTGACATGGTGAGTCCGGCGGTGTTGGTGGCCGGAGGCGAAGCGGTGCCGATCTCCTCGACGCCGTCGTCGACGTAGGAAAGCGCCTCGCTGCCCAGCTCCATCAGGCGCTTGTAGTCGGTGCGTGCGCCGTTGGTGGCGGCCCGGTAGACGCGATAGCCGGTCGCGCCGCTGACCGGCAGCCAGGAAAGCTTGTTCATCTCACCGGCGGCGGTGGCCCGGGCAATGACCGCAGCGGCGTTGAAGGCCGTCTCGCCGGTGGCGTTGTAGGCGGTCACCAGATAGAAGTAGTTTCCGGCCGCCGGATGGTTGGGCTGTCCGAACCAGCCGCTGTCCACGTAGTCGGTGCCCTTGACCATCTGCTTGGTGTAGGTCCAGCGCACCGTGTAGGTGGTGCCGATGGCCGGTTCGTTGCCGGAGCCGAGCCAGTCGACATGGTTGCCCGACTGCTGCCAGTCCACGCCCTCCTGGAAGATGGTCGCCCCCTGGCTGACCTCGAGGATGTCCACCACGGGATTGGGGTCGAGCAGGTCTTCGCCGCCGCCCACCGAGCCGCGAGTGACGTTGCGGGTGATCTCGACGATGGCCTCCACCTGGGTCGTCTCCTTGAGCGGCGTGGAGTTGACCGGATAGCGGCGCTTGTTGATATCGAAGGTCTTCTGCTCGCCGCGCACCGACTTGGTGGCGATGGATTTGGGCACCAGGGTCGAGGTGGGCAGATCGCGCTGATGCCGGAAGCCCTGGATGTAGGCGCGTCCGGCGTTGGTGATCGCCTCCACGCTGTCGTCGTCGACGCCGCCGATGAAGGTGTCGAAGCCCCGCACCAGATAGCTTCCGGCCTGGTCGAAGGTGCGCTCGGCCAGGTTCTGAATCAGGGAATTGAGCCCCTCGGCGGCGGCGAAGGAGAGCTGGTCCTCGGTGATCGAGGAGACGGTGATCCGGCTGCCTGGCAGCGTACCCAGCAGATCCCGCAGGTAGAGGTTGGACTTCTCCTGCACCGTGGGCGTGACATCGCCGCTCTCGCGGTCGAACTTGTAGATCGGGATCACCCGGCGCTCGGTGACGTTGTTGGGCAGCGTCTGGCCGCTGGTATCCGTCGCCTTGAGAGAAAGAACCCATTTTTCCCGTTCGGCGGTGGGCTCGCCGGTGGCCGGATTGATCAGGGCCGGGTCCTGCGTGTAGCCGTAGCTGTATTTCAGCAGCTCCACATAGACGTAATCGGCCCCGCTGGTGGTAGCCGGATCATAGGTCAGGGTCGCGCCGCTCACCTGTTCCAGATGGCCATCGATGTAGACCACGCCCGGGGCCAGGGTCAGGACGTTGTCGGCCGCGCTGACCTCGAGGCCCATGATGATGGAGCCTTCCTTGAACAGGATGTCGGCGATCTTGCGCCGCTCCAGGTTGATGATGTCCTGCTGCTCGTTGAGTTCGGAATCCAGCAGGTCGCGATCCTGATGGTAACGGATGCGCTTGTAATTCTTGGTCGGGTCGAATGTCTCGCGTGAGATGCTCATGTTTGAATCCTCCAGTTAGATCTTGATGATCCCGACCAGCTCCACGCGGGTGTCGGAAATCTTGTTGAAGTCGGGAATGTTCTTCACCTCGTACAGGTAGCCCGGGTGCAGCACCTCGCCGGTCGGGTTGGTGTCCTGATGGAACACGCCGCCCATGGCGAGATCCCCGGTGACGCTGGCCGTGTACTGCACGTCGCCGCCGAAGAAGCCGTATTCGCGGATGGTGATGCCGTTGGCCTCGGCCTCGTCGAAGCGAAAGAAGATGCCGATGGTGTTGGTCTCCTCGCCGGTTTCCAGGTAGCGCACGCCGTTGACCAGGAGCGCCCCTTCGGCGTCCTCCTTGAGGAAGGTCCGCTTGTAGTAGCGCTTGCGGGCGCGTTCGTTTCTGAGTCCGGTCTGGCCGATGTCCGGCGCGGGCGGATTCTGCGGGTCGGTGAAGCTGGCATCCCCGTCGCCGATGGCGCAGTGGGTGATGCCGTCCACGGCCTGGCCGAGGAGGAGTTTGGCCGTCAGTATCCGGCCGGTTTTGACGATGAGTCCCAGTGCCATTGCTGTTCTCCTTTAGGTCTGAATTTCGTGGTCTTGATCGATGAGCACCGCGAACAGGATCTGGCGCGTGTCGGCCAGCAGCCCGGCCGGGATCGCGATGCGCTGAACGGTGTCGGATCGGCTGATGTGTGCGCCGGATGTCCGGACGCTGGTGTCGATGCTCCGCAGCCAGGGGCGCGTCACCCGCACCGCCGTGTCGGCATCGACGCCCAGACGTCCATGGATGATGAGCCACAGGTCGGTGTTCCGGTTCAGGTGGTTGTTCACGCGAAGCGCGAGGTCGGACCGACGTTCGAGCCGATGGGCGACCCGTACTGCGCTGTCGGCCCGGACCATCACCGTGCGCCTAGCCGGTGCCCCGGAAAACAGCTCGAAGAGCGCTCCGGGTTGCGCTGCGCCGATGGCGAGCAGTTCCGGCCGCCGGATGCCTCTGCGGGTGGTGATGGATGCCAGTTGTCCCTTATGCACGGCCACGGCGAATCCTCCCGCAGAGCTTGAGAGCCTGGCCACGGTTCATGGACAGGAGCGTTTCCGGGCGTCGCTGGCCGGTGATCGTGGTGACGAATTTGAGCTTTCCGCTATGCGTTGCCATGGCGTTACTCCTTCACCGCGCACCAGCCGCCGGTGGTCAGGTTGAACACGCGGTAGCTGTCTGTTCCGATCTGGATGGTGTCTTCAGAGGCGACGTTGCCGCCGCCCACGGCGAAGATCTCGATGAGTTCGCCGCGCAGTTCCTGGTAGGCGGCGGAGCCGGACATCGAGGCGAGCCAGGGAAAGAGGATGGTGGTGCCGTAGCGCATCTCCGGATCGGTTTCGCCCTGGAGCCCGCCATTTGCCGCACCGCAGCGACCCTGCTGACCGGACGCGGAAGTCCAGCCGTCGAACTTGTTCACGGCGTAGAAGGTGCCCGGCGCGTTGTAGTAACTGTTGATGACCGGCTGCGGGTCCTCGCCGATCTTGGCCCCCGAGGCGTAATCCCGAACGAGGGTTTCGACGGTGATGGTGTTTGGCGTGACGGCGGTGTCGATGGCGCTCACTCGTACGCGTTCGATGCCCGCGTCGTCCTTGATCACATAGTCTTGTCCGGGTGTGACTACGGTGGCGTCGTTGACCTGAAGCACCACACCGCTTCCTGCAGTGACCGCCGCCTGTGTGAGCGCGACAGCCCCCGACCAGAACCGTTTCAGCGATCCGCTGTAATGGCCGTAGTAGGTGGAGATGAGCTTGGTCACCACGAAGACGTGGTCGAGATCGGCGAACAGC
Organism: Desulfobulbus oligotrophicus; assembly: GCF_016446285.1. Lineage (NCBI taxonomy): Bacteria > Pseudomonadati > Thermodesulfobacteriota > Desulfobulbia > Desulfobulbales > Desulfobulbaceae > Desulfobulbus > Desulfobulbus oligotrophicus. The sequence continues at coordinate 677,926 of NZ_CP054140.1, read as the reverse complement.
CAGAAGATGAAGTCGGCGCTGTCCTCCACCCGCAGGTAGGTGTAACTGGTGTGCGACGCCTCGTTGACGCCGGTGTGGGTGGCCGCGTCCCAATACTGGAATGCCGCGACGTGAATCCGCCCGGAGGTGGTGCTGATACGGAACTGCAGATAGACGTCCTCGGCCCCGGATTCCCCGTGCGACTTGAAGACGAAATACGGCTGCGGGTCGGCCGACTGGTCGTCGTGCAGGGTCCAGCCGGTGGTGGTCACCAGGAAGGTCCGCAGTTGATTGAGCAGGTCGAGCCGACCGTGGGCGAGTCCTTGAATGCTTTGGTATGCCATGGCGGCCTCCTTAGAGAATCGGGTTTTCCGTGCCGGTCAGGCGCAGCTTGATGTCGAGTTTGTTTTGCACCGGCGTGCCCGGGAGCACGGTGCAGCGCCGCCAGAAAGACAGCGTCTGCTGAAAGGCCTTGTCGCCGAGATTCAGCGGTGCGCCCTGGGTGGCGGTGTCGAGTTCGGCCTGGGTCAGGGCCAGGCGGTACCAGACCGCTTCGTCGGTGCCGGTTTCATCGATGGGATCGAGCACCAGCCCGGTGTAGTCGTAGCCGGAATAGACAGTCGTCCCGACGTCGTGCGCGGCCGGATCGGTGTTGGCCACGCCCCGCTGCACGGTGAGATTGGCGGTGCCGCCGCCGCTTTCGACGAGCATCTGCTCGCCGTCGATGATGATGAGTTCGCCGTCGGCAAAGCGCGGTTCGGCCAATGGAATGGCGATCTGCGCCGCGTCTATGGCCGAGGCGAGGCTCGTCTGCTCGTTGGCGACGTAGAGCTGCCGATCCTTGATGTCGCCGTCGGTGCCGTTGTAGCTCTCGGCCTCGGGGCGGCTGAAATCCCCCTCGGAAATCTGCTGGGTCAGCGCTTCGTCAAGATAGAGGTGAATCGCCATGGGTTCTCCTTCAGGTGGGCCACTGGGTGGCGCGATAGTTATTGGTGGCGGCCTCGAACCCGGCCTGCGTGGGCGCGTGCAGGTCCTGCTGACGGAACAGCCAACGGTAGGACGGCCGCGACCAGCGGAATCCGGCCTGGTTGAGGCGCATGCGGCTGACGCGCATCGGGCGGGTCCGATCAACGGAGAGGCGCAGGCCGGTGGTGTTGAGCGGGCTCGCGCCCAGCTTCATGGTCTCGACCCGATGGCGCTGGAGAGAGCCCGTGTCCACGTAGACTTCAAGCGAGGCCCGTTCGCCGGTCAGATTCGCATTGCTCAGATACCGGGTGTTCAGGGTGTTCGCGTTGAGCCGGAACACAGGCCCTCTCCGCCGCCATCGGTCGATCCGGTCGACGGCCAGGGTGACGTCCGCGTCGCAGCCAGCGGTGGAGGCGAGCAGCAGATTGCTGATGCCGCCCTGGTTGGCGGTGAGATCGAGACCGTCGTTGAGCCTGGCACGGCCAAGCTGGAAGCAGAGGCGGTGACGAGATTCCAGCGGCAGGCGCAGGTCGTACTTGGCCTCCGCCCGTTCGACCGGTTCCGCTTGCGTGTCGAAAAAGAAATCCTTCTGCCGGAAGCAGTAGCGCAGCGCGGTCTCGCCATGGGTCAGCGATGTGCGGTTGAGGTGGCTCTCGCCCAGCCCGAAGCCGCTTTCCAGCACATCCCCTTCGAAGTCTCGGCCGGTGTAGATGGGCGTGCAGAAGGAAACCCGATCTTCGCCGACGCGGGTGTACGGCAGCCGCCAGTCATTGAGGGCCTTGTGGTTCAGGCGCATCCGGTTCTGGCGGCCGTGAAAACGGGAAACCTTCACGGCGGCCCGGTCGATTTCCGGGATCATCTCCGTGGTGCTGGTGAGCTGCAGCAGCTCCCAGACTCTCTGCTTGTTGGTCAGATGACGGCAGGAACCGAGCGAGGAACGTCCGAGGACGAAGGTTTCGTCGAGAAACGCCAGCACGATCCGGCGCACCGCGTTGGCATGCCCGAAGTCGAGCATCGCGCCGCCTTCGATCCATTCGAGCAGAAACTGGAGCCAGAAACAGCGGGTGCCAGCTGGGTGGTGAAACACCAGGGCGTCGCGCAGCCCCTCGGTCTGGTTGAGGCACAGCACGCGAAACACGCCGAGGCTGAACACCAGTCCAGGCAGCTTGGCGCTGCTGAGTCTGGAGCGGGCATTGAGGCGCAGAGCCGAACGGAAGGTCTCCTGCAGTTCCCCCTGCCAACCAAGCGCGTCAAAGTCGCGTTCGATGGCCGGGATAGTGCCCTTGCGGCGATAGATCTCGATCGCCTCCCGCACGCGGCGGCGCTGGCAGTCCGGCGAACAGGTGCCGTCCACTTCGAGGCCGACCAGTCTCGCCAGCAGCGGCAGAAAGCGTTCGTCGCAGTGATCGACGTCGAAGATGGTCGGGAAGTCGTCGATAGCCTGCTTGAGCTCGTCGAGCGTTCCGGCGGGTAGGCTCAGAAAGGTGCGCAGGTCACCGGCTTCGTCGTTGTGCTCGTAAAGCGGCGGCAGCAGGCCGAGCAGATTGTCCTTGAACCAATCCGACATCAACCGGCCCTCCGCAGATCGAGGTTGACACTGCCGAGAACCGGAATTTCGCCGTGGCGCAGCTCAATGTCCTGCTGCGGCGCGTAGAGATGCATGTGGCTGACGCCGCGCACGCCATCGATCAGCGCCACCAGGTCGGAGAAGTGAATGGTCTGCCCGAAGGAGACCTCGTCGAAGGAAAAGAAATCGGTGAGCGCTGCTTCGATGCGGCTGCGCACGTTTTCCAGCGGTTCACCGGGCCAGATGTAGACCTCGGCGTCGATGGAAACGGGCCGGTAGATCGGGTCGAACAGGGTGATCTCGACCGTGATGACCTTGCGGCGTTCGAGAAACTCGGCGAGGTCCCGCTTGAGCAGCGCTGAGGGCATGCCGCCGCCATTGGGGGCGATGGCCAGGTGGACGTTGTAATAGCGGATGTTCTGACAGGCATTGGTGTCGAGCACCTTGGCCTTGGCGACACCGGGGTAGCCCTCGGCGAGCGCCTGGTAATCCTCCAGGGTGACGGCCTTCCAGAGACTGCGCAGCTCCGCCGGTGCCTGTCGGCGGGCGTGTTCGAGGGCTTCCCGCGAAGCGCCGCCGGTGGCGGGCACAGGATTGGTGACGGTCAGGGAAACCTGGCCGCCGTCGAGGTAGACCGGGCTCAGCAGTTGGGTGATCCGGTTCGGGCCGAGATTGCCCTGGTCTCCGATGGTCTGCAGATAGCTGACGGTGATGGCACTTCCCTGAGTGGGTATAGCGCCGCTTTGCCCGTCGCCGAAAATCAGGGTGGAGATGTCGAGCGCATCCAGGTCGGCCATGAAATGGCGGCTGTCGGCCAGGCTGTCCTGAAAATGATCGACCTCGCTCCAGGCGTCTTCCCCCACCGTAACGGTGATGGTGCCCTGGGCGATGACGTCGCCGGTCAGGCGGATGCGCTGGAATGGCAGCCCCGTCGATGTGAAGGTCTCGGTGCGGCGCACGCCTTGCCGGGCCGGGATGTCCACCGAGAGTACGCCTCGCGGGATCAAGCCGTCCTCGACCGTCTCGAAATCCGCCTCGCCGTCACTCAGCAAGGCGCGGCAGGCCGTCCCCGCCGAAATGGTCAGATCCTTGCCAAGCGGGACGGAGAGCCGGAAACGCAGCGTGGTGGTGGAGGCCACCGGCGAGTCCAGCCGGTAGCCGATGAGCTTGCAGAGGTTGATGACGTTCTGGCGCTGGCGGGCCGTGGGCAGAAAGGCCTCCGCCGCCTGGGCGTCCAGGTAGTAGGCCAGCATGTCGCCCACGCCGCAGAACAGATCGAGCAGGACGACGCCGAGATCGGAGTGGTTGAAATCGGTCCAGCGGTCGGTGAGCTGCGGGATCTTCGCCAACAGATCCTGGCGGATCGATTCGTAATCCTTGTTGATGTATCCGATGCTTGCGCGGCCCATGGTCTCTCCGTTTTTCGGCGGTTATGCGCGAGCGCCTGATGCTCTCGCCACGCCGGTTACTTACCGGAAGGGACCTGGATGTGTCGGAGGCGGGATGCCTCAGAGCGGGCCGCGCAGTTGCCAGACGGGATTGGGCTGCCCGGAGGTGTTGTTGAGGTAGTGGGATTCCTTCTTGCCCTCGAAATAGAACAGACCGATGCGGCCCGGCTCCAGGGTGGTGATCCGGTGAACGGTGCCAGCGGCGTTGTCTTCCGCCTGACTCTGGGTGTCGAAGCCCAGACCGCTCGCGGCCAGATAGAGGGCGTGCTCGGCCTGGGGCGCTTCCGTTTCTGGCGCTCCCTCGAATGTCAGGTAATGGCCGTGGTTGTCACCCGGATCGCTGACGATCCACTTGCCGTTGCGGTCCTGATAGGCTCCCTCGATGTAGGCGACTTCGTATTCTCCCGCTGGCCAGATGAAGGAATCATCTGGATCAGGGCTCATCTCGGCTGCGTCGAACCAGAGCAGATTGAACAGCGAGCGCACGTCCGGCGACAGGCGCACGCTGCGTACCGGCGGCGGTTCCGGCTCGGGCTCCGGCTGGGGATAGCTGGGCGCGGGATTGTTCGGGTCTTCTCTGTAGAAGGGATAGACCAGGTTGCCGTCCACCTGGCTCTGGATCACCCGGTAGGCGATATGCACCAGCAGCAGGTTGCCGTCGATGTTCAGCGGCCGGTCGTCGAAGTGTACCTCCGTGATGATCACCCGCTTTTCCCAGCGCTTAATGGCGTCGATCACGTAATGGCGCAGCAGGCCCTTGAGCACCTCGTCGTTTTGTTCGAACACCAGATCCTTCAGCCTGGAACCGAACTCCGGATTCATGAACCGTTCGCCGATTCGGGTGCCGAGGATCTGCAGGATGCTTTCGCGGATGTGTTCGTGCTCCCGCGAGGTGGCGGTCGATACCTGGATGCCGCCGGATAGCGACTGAAACCGGAATGGGTAACGCAGCCCCTTGCCGAGAAAGTCGTAGCTCATCAGGTACGCTCCTCGCAGTCGAGGCCGCACTGTCCCGAGCAGCCATTTTCCGAAGTGCCGTCGTCAATGGCTTCTCCCTGGAACCGGACCACCAGATCCAGGCCATTGTTCAGCCCCAGGTGGATGGTGCCGTCCACCTCGATCAGCCCGCCGTGGCCGGACTGACCGCACTGGAATCCCTTGGCTCCCCCGGAGAGCAGACGGACAGCGATGGTTTCGCCGATGCCCTCGATGCGGCCGATGCCGATGATGTCGATAGGTCCGGCCGGGTTGATCAGGGTGATGAACCGCTCCCGGTGATCGACGTCGAGGCGGATGCCCTCGGGCAGAACCACCGCGAAGCGTTCCGCGCCCATTGCGGTCGGCTCGATCCCGGCAGGCAGTCCGCTGATACCGGCTGCCTCCTGGGTCGAGCGCAGATAGGACTCGACCAGGGTGTAAAGGCGTCCCGGGGCGACCTCGATTGCCGTGCCGGGTCCGGGAGTGATGACCTGCTGTTCTCCTCCGTCGATAACGCAGATGCGCTGGTCGTCCGTGGTCCGCAGGATCATGCCGTCGGGCAAGGTGAAGAGCCGGTTGCCATCCGGCAGATCCCGGGGTTCGGTGCCCACAGGCAGTTCGACAAAGGGATAAAAATCGGGCTCCGGCTCGATCTGTACCTGCTCCAGGTACTCCTGGGTCCTGGCCTGCTGGGCTTCCAGATAGGCCTGGGCCTGGCCGCGCATCGCCTCCGAGGCGGCGTGACCGGCCTCCAGCAACGTGCGGATGCCGGAAAGCTCCTCACGGATGCCGGACAGGTGATCGCAGAGCGCCCGCAGTACATACTGCTGTTCGCCGGAATCGGTTTGTTCGATGGTGGCCTGCAAGTCGGCGGGTTCTTCGGAAATCATCGACAACCTCCATTACATGCCGACATTGGCGGGTTGGGATTGATAGCTCATGGCGTTGACCGGCGTCACAGTCCCGGTCGCACCGTCTATTTCGAACACGGTCCAGACCGTGCCCGGGGCATTGGGAACGGTGAAGGTCTGCTCACGGCCATCGCTCAGGAACACTTTCACCGATGCTCCGGACTGCGCCAGGCCGGTGCTCGGATTGGCGTTGCGGTTGGTGTAGTCGTGGACCGCGTAGCGGTAGACGCCGGGAATGAGCCGATGGATGGTGATGGTCTCCGGCCCGTAGGAACTGGTGTCGTCCACGTCCAATTCCGCCGCCTCGTTTTCGATGGTGTGGGAATAGAACACATGGAACCTGCCGCCCGATGGCGTCGGTCCGGTGAGATGGGAATCGAGATCCCGGGGGTTGAGCCCCCACTGCAACACGATGCGGGCGACCTGGCCGTCGAGTTCGGGCGAGAGAACGATCTGGATGTCGCCGGAGGTGTTGGGGTCGGCGTTCACCCAGCCGTGCCAGGCGATGTATCCCGGCGCGGTGACCTCCACGTAATAGAATCCCTCGGGCACGGACAGCTCAAACCGGCCATAGGCGTTGGCGAAGGTCTGAAACGCCGCCGGGCCGGTTTCCGAGCGGCGGAATTCGATCAGCGCGTTGCCGACACCGCTGGTGTTGAGGGCGTTGACTACCGTGCCGCTGAGGAAGACCGATGCTCCGCTGGCAAAGTCCGGGTGGTCGGCAAACCAGGACGGATCGCGAACCTCCACCAGTACATGACGGAGGCTGTCCCGGACCGAGGATCTCCAAACCATGAGCACGGCGTTGCCGATGGTCCAGCCGCAGCGAATGACGCCATCCGGCCCGATCTCAGCGACCTCTGGATTGCTGGAGGCAAAGACCGGAGCGTCCACGTCGCCGCGCAGGGAGAGCGGAACCCGTTGCTCGAACTCGCCAGCGGAGAGTCGGATGGAGAGAGGCTGTACCTCCCAGTGGTTGTAGGCTGACGCGGTATCCGTCATGAAGGAACCTCCACCGGTGCAGAGACGCCGCCGCCATAGACCTCGACTTGGACGTGACGCAGGCTGAGCCGCTCGGCAGAATCCCAGACCAGGATCATGGCCGCCCCGGGAACGAAGCCGCACTCGACATTGCCGTCCTCATCGACACTGGCCACGTCGGGATTGGATGATTCGAACACAGGCGCTTCGGGTAGACCACGGATCGAGAGCGGAATGCGCTGGACGAATGGGGATCGCGAGACCCGGATCAGTTTCGGGAAGACATCCCAGTAGTGCGGTTCCTGCGGCTGTTCGAGATTGTTCATGGCGTCCCCTTCAGTTGTCGATGGTGTCGGGACTGCCGGTGACGATGATGGCTCCACAGGCGGTGATGTCGCCGATGCGGGCGTTGGGCAATCCTTCGGTGATGGTGTCGAAGCTGCCGGTCACGATGGGTGTCACGCCATGCCCCGGGATGGGACAGACGTGCAGGTCCCCCATGCGGGCCACTGGCATGCCGTTGTCCAGCGTCCGGCTCGCCCCGGTGATGATGACGCCGCCGTGGCTGCTGATGTCGCCGAGTCGCGCCTGGGAACTCATGGGTTCACCTTCAGCAGCAGATGGATCAGAAAGCCGATGAGTCCGCCGATGGTGCTGCCGATGGTCAACACCAGGCCGATGATCTTCCACATGGTCTCGGTCCCCATCTTGGAGCCGACCCGGGCATGCAGCCGGTCGATCTCCTCGGCGTGCCGGTGCAGATCGGAATAGATCGAGCGGACCAGCACCTCGACGTTTTCCTTGTCCGATTTCTTCTCGATTTCACGCTCGATCTTCTCGAGGCGGTCCTGGATTTCCCGGCGGTGACTTTCGAGAATGCTGCGGAATTCCTCCCGCCAATGATCGAAGGTCCGGGCCAGCAATTCCTCGCTGGCCGAAAGTCCGGAGGGCGTTGTTGTTCTTTCTCCCATGCAATGCTTCCTTCATGTGTTGATCAAGACGGTGTTCGTCGAGCGAATGATGATGTTTCCGGCCACCCCATCCATGAACACGAGGCTGCCGGACTTGTCGGTGGCGCTGATGCTCTCCTGGCCGGGCGCGGCGTTCATGCGCACCATCTGACCGGCCTTGTCGGTCAGCCGGATCTGTTCGGCGGCGGCGGTGGAATCGACGAGGATTTCCTGGGTGCCGTTGAGTCCCCAGATGTGAACCTTTTCCCGGCCCTTGGTGGTGTCGATGAGGATCTTCTGCCAGCGGGAACGGCCCTTGTCGCACGAAAGGATGTGGACCTTCTCCTTGTCTTGCCAGGCTTCGAGAATCACCTGCTGGCGGCAGAGGTCGGTGAGCTGGATGCGGGCGCGGGAGCCGACGATCTGCGAGGCGATGTCGAGCTGGTCGCCATTCTCGGCGTCCTTCGTGCCTCGACGCAGGGCGTTGCCGCTCTGCATCTCCGGCTTCACCTTCCCTTCCATGGTGAGGATCTGTCCGGCACGGTCGATGATCCGCAGCAGCTCGTCGCCGTCGCGGTCATCGGCCAAGATGGTGTGGCCGGTTTCGGTCTTGAGCAGGACCTTCAGGCGCGGGCAGTAATACGGCGGATGGCCGTGGTACTTCTTGTGTTCGAGATCGTCGTGCCGGTTGGCCTGATGTTCGACCTTGTCCTCGCAGTCATGGCAGAAGGCATTCGCGCAGGTGCGCTTGGATTCCTCGGGCTGCTCGCCGGGATTGCTCTTGGCCAGCCAGACCCCGGTCCAGATCGGATACTGGACGACGCCGCCCTCGAACTCGGCCCAGACCGAGGCCCCTTCCTCGGGGACCAGGAACATGCCGGTGTCGTCGTTGCCGCCGTAGGGGAAACAGGGAGCGGCCCATTCGGACCAGTTCTCCCGCCCGCTGCCGAGCACGGCGGGGATCTCCAGCCGGACCCGGCCGAGGCGTTCGGGATCGTTGTTGTCGCGTACGAAGGCCCGGTACTTGCCGTACCAGCGGTTGCGGTAGCGCTCCTCGGATTGACGGTCGCGGGTTTCAAGCATGCTCCGTCTCCCGTTTTCGACTGGCGTCCCAGGCCAGCCAGCCGCCCAGGCGAACCGCCCAATACATGATCTGCCTTTTCCACAGAGGCACGCCCAGGGCCGCCATCAGTTCGAGAAAGACACGGTCGGCAGCAAGCCGCGAGACCTTGCCGGTGTGGTAGAGGTAGTCGTGAACGACGGCCGCCGGGGAATATCGCCCCCAGGGCGGCACCACGCGCCAGAACAGGCGCGGCACCGAGGCGAAGTCGGTCTCGAACCCGGCGGGCACTTCGATGATGCGGCCAGCGCCGGTGCGGACACGGAACGGCTGGGTCAGCCTCGCGGTCATTCCATTGGGCAGGATCTCCACCCGAAGCGGTCCGGAGAGACCCAGCGCGGTGCCCGAAAACAGGGTCTTGATTTCGGCGCTCATGACCGCCACCTCGCCTTGCCCGACTGGCGCACATCGAGATGGACCCAGGAGGCATAGACGCCGATGCCGCCCTCGCGGAAGAGCGGAATTTCCTCGGCGATGACCGCCAGTTCCTCGGGCGAAACGCCTGCGGGACAGCTCACGTCGGCCGCCATGCCCAGCGTGTGGAAACTCTGCTCCGCGCCGCCCACCGCCTTGTTATGCCGGTTGCAACGGAAGCCGCTGGTGATGGACAGCGGTTTGCCGATGCGGTCGCGCAACGCCTGCAGGGCGTCGACCAGGTCGGGATGGACCGCAGCCGAATGGCCGCAGCAGTTCTTGCCCTTGCAGGCGAATTCTGAACGGTTGAAATTCTTACTGAGATCACCCATTGCCGCCTCCTTGTGTGACCGCGCCGGAATCCGCGTCGATGGTCACCATGGCTGGCGGCTCGTTTTGCGGCGTGGGCGGGGCCTCCTTGTCGTTGGTTTTGCCCTGGGACTCGGCGGACTTGTCGCCCGCGCCCTTGCCGAGGGCGTTCTTCTTGAGTTTGAGTTCGCAGAGATAGCCAGCGCCGCTGATGCTGTGGCGCACCGAGTGGCAGTAGTAGATGCCGGAAAACTTCCGGCCCACGCCCTTGATCTCGACGTTCTTCTTGGCACGTAGCTGGGGAATGCCGATGGTGGCCGCGTCCGCCTCGACCTGGCGCAGCTCGGCCTCGCGGAATTTGCCTTCGGCGCTGTCCTGGGCTGGCTCCTGGCGCGGCTCTTCGTGAAAGCCTTCGGAACGGTCGAAGCTGGGCACGATCTGTCCCGTCTCCTGTTCCTTGAAGCTGCCTTCGCCGGTGTTGCCGTCGACCAGATAGGTCTGTTTGCCCAGGGCCGTCCGCTCGGGGGTGGTGGCGTTGTTGGCCTTGTGCTCGACCACGTCCTTCTTGCGCGGGTCGACGCCGACCGTCTTGGTCTCGACACCCGCGCCCTTGGCTCCCTGGGATTGGGTGCTGGGACGGAACGAGCGCAGCAGGCCCTTGGTGTCGGTGAAATATTCGAGGGTCAGCAGCGGCGTTTGGTCGAGCTCGCGAGGATGGAAATGGAGTTCGTCATCCTGGATATAGAAGACATAGCCGCTCACGCCGTCGCCATCGCGGTCGCGGGCCTTTTCCGCCAGCTCCTTGAGGAACTGGGCATCCGAGATGTTGCTCTGGGTGACGCGAAGATGTGTTCCCTTGGTGGCCGTGACCACCGGGGTGAGGCCGTTGGCGGCGGCGATCTGTTCGGCGATTTCCGAATAGAGGATGCCGGGAGCGGGTTTCTGCCAGACTTTCTGGTTCTCCTTGCCCGCCAGTTTGAAGCCCTTGTCGTAGGCCTTGATGCGGATGGTCGGATCGCCGTTTTCCGGGAAGTCGTAATCGATGTCCTTGATGACCGCCTTCTTGCGCGGAGAGAGGTTCCCCACGTAGCCGAAGCGGGCCACGATCTCGTTGCCTTCCTGGAACAGCGGATCGTCGACGAACTGCAGGTTGCGGTCGGTCACCGACAGCTCGAGAACATCCAGCTCCTCCTCGTTGTCGGTGAAGACGAACGAAGTGATCTCCTGGGTGATGTCCTTCGAGAGGTCCTGCCCCTCGATCTGAATCAGAAATGTCGGCTTGAAGGTATCCAGTTCCATGCGTCTCTCCGGCGGTTCGCAGTTCCCTGCTTACTTACCGGAAGGCATGGCGAGGTGTCGGACGCTTCAGTCGAGCAGGCGCATCTGGACGTGTTCGCGAGAAGGAATGCGCAGGGCCAGGCCGGGCTCGAGCGCCAACGGGAAAAAGAGGTCGTTGTAATCACAGATGATCCACCAGAGTCTGGCGTCACCCAGATAGCGGTACGCCAGCAGATCCAGACGGTCGCCCTCGATGACGGTGTGCAGGCGGTCGTCGTGTCTGGGGGTGGTGTCGATGCGCTGGCGCATGCCGAGGGAGGTGCCGTCGCTGTCCCGGTAGAGAATGCTGCGGGCGTAGCGGGAATCACGGCCGATCATGAACGTACCTCCGACCAGTTGATGGAACGGTCCACATATTCCTCGAGGACGATGTCCACCTCGGCCCGTTGCGGCAGCAGGCTGTCCCGGTCGAACAGGCCGAAGAACCGCGCCTTCACCTGCCGGACGATGCAGGTCACGCCGGGGTAGAGATCGCCGAAGATGAGCAGTACGCGGTGCGGTGCGTTCTTGAGCATGGTTCCGGCGTGTTCCGGATATTGCAGCGAGCGGAGCCAGTCGACCTTCTGTTTGACCGGCCCCTTGAACAGCTCGACCTTGAAGGCGATCCGGCGCGGTTCCCCAGCGACGTACTGGTAGCGCGGATGGCTCATGCCAGGAATTTTGATCGTCGCGTAGTCGGTCGACTTCTCGTCGCTGATGGAGTTGGGGTTGTACTGGAATTCGAGCCGCTCCCCCGTGTCGGCGTCCACCAGATATCCCTTGATGGGCTGTTGATCCCAGGCCATTTCTTACACCTCGGCGATCTCGATGATCGGCTTGCCCAGTTGTCCGGCCCGGTCCAGTTCCCGCCGCATGCCGCTGGAAATGCCGTTGCCGGTGAACGCCCATACCTCGTCGCAACATTCCATGTAGGCCAGGCCGCAGGCGATGCCCGTCTCCCGCTGCTCGGGAACGCTGTCGTCGGTGAAGGTCGGATACAGCAGATGCGGCGCGAACGGCGCGTGACCGTTTCTCATGACCCGACGGCAAAGCGCCTCGGCGACCTTCACGTTTCGGGCTATGTCACCCGCGAACGGGCTGCAGACAAAGATGCGTTTCATCGGTCCTCTCAAAGTGTTTCGTAGTTTCTGATCTTCCGCTCCCGAAGATCCTTGTAGACGGCCTCGGCCACCTTCCGGCCATCGATGTTGGTGGTCACGCTCAGTTCCACCGGTCGGTCGGCCAGGCCATCGAGGCGCGAGAGCAGCGATTCCAGCAGTTCGCGCACTCCCGGACCGGCTTCCTCTCCGCGCTGGGGTGTCGCTGGAGCGGTGCGGGCCGGAGAAATCAACCGTTCGGAGGGCACCGTCTCGGCGAGTCCCGATTGCAGGGGCTTCGCTATCGGAGTCGGTGCGGCCGTCTTGGGCCGTTCAATCCCGGCCGGAGCCAGAGAAGCACTTCCGATTTCCGGTGCCGGTTCCACCGCAAACGGCTGGATGTAGCTCTTACTTACCGGCTCGACGGCCGCCGCGACGGTCTGCACGGTGCCGTTCATCGGTTGTGGGGGTGGCGCGGCCGTGGACATGACCGGCTGGAGCATCAGCATGGCGCTCAAGGCCTTGGGCACCAGGCGTTCGTCCAGACGCGGCACCAGACTGAGCACGCTTTCGATGATGCGTTGTCCAATCGATTCGGCGGGCTGCGCGGCCTTGAACGGTTGCTTCTGTTCGGCCACCTGCGGAATCGGAGTCTGTACTCCCAGCATGGCGCGAGCGGAGGAGAACAAACCGTTGGCGATCCCGGCGCTGCGATCCTTGATCGCCTGAATGCCCGCGCTCGCGCCGCTGGAAAGCCTCTGCCAGAGGGTTTGCCCCTCGGCACCGGCGTTGGTAAAGATTCGACCGACAGCGCCGGGCACGGCCGATAGCGTGTCAACGATCCGGTCGCGGACAGTGACGGCTCCCGTGGCCAGCGCATCCCAGGCATTGACCTGGGGCGGCGTGATTGCCAGCTCAGGCGTGTCGCCAAACAGGGATTGTTTGAGACCGCCGAAGATGGCACCGGCCTTGGCCGCGACGCTTTGAGCCCCGGAGGTCAGACCGTCCCAGAGTTTTCCGGCCATGCGGAAGGGAGCTGAGGCGGCGTCCATGAGGTTTCCGCCCGCCGATTTGATCTGCTGCCAGGCTCCCGCAGCGGCCGAGAGAATCCCGCGAGCGGCGAAGCCGAACACTTTCGCGGGCAGCGACTGGGTAAGGCTCATGCCGTCGGCGAGGGTCTTGAGCAGTGCGGACCCGGAGGCGGTCAGGCTGGCGAGCGGTCCCTCGCGGGCATCGGAGAACGGCAGCAGATTGCGCAGCTTGCCCAGGGCGTTCTTGAGCATGGTGAAGGGATAGGTCACCGCCGACCAGATCCCTTCGCCAAGGGTGATCAGCAGCTTTTTGCCCGCCTCGAAGAAGGTGGTGTCCCCGGCGAAGAAGGAGCGCACGGTGGCAAACAGCTCCCGCAGGGTGCTGATGATCGGCAGATTCAGAATCGCCTGGCCGATCTGTCCGGCGGCGTCGGCTACCAGGCGTCCGATGGAGGTGAAGATGCCGGAAATGAAATTCCAGACCCCGACCACCACATCCCGCGCCCAGCGGAACGGGGTGGCAAGAAAATCGTAGACCGCGCCGCCAATGGCCTTGAGCCCGTCCAGCAGGGAGATGTCGCCGGTCAGTACTTGCCAGACCGCATAGATGATCTTCCCGGCGGCCACGAATGCCTCGCCGATCATGCGCACGGGCAACAGGAACTTGTAGATGAACTTGGCCGCTCCGACCAGTGACCCGACGATGGCCTTGCCGACCCAGACCACGCTGCGCACCACCACCGCCAGGGCTCGGACGATGAGCGACAGGTTCCAGGCCACAATCTTCAGCGCGAACGCCAACCCCTGCAGAAGCACACCGGCGACGGTGCCGATAACCGTGCCGAAGGTACGCCAGGACGACCCGTCGGTGGCGCTGGCGGCCACGCCGAAGATTTCCACCACTGAAAAGACCGCGCTGGCCAGTGCCGCATAGGCGCTCATCAGGGTGCGGACGGTTGGTTCGAGGATGGCGCGGATGCGGCCAAAGGCATGGGAGAACGCGCCCCACAATCCGGCCAGGGCCTCACGAACGCGGTAATAGGCTTTGAAGACGGTGACCACGAAGCCCAGCAGTCCGGCGGATTCGAGCTTCTGGGCCAGTTCGGACGACATCTGCCCGACGCCGCCGCTGAGCGAACCCACCAGCTCTCTGATCCCCTGGAAGACCAGCGAGACCTTGTTCCAGGCCCCGGTGATGATCTCCTGAATGCCGCCGAAGTTGGTTTCCCAGGCGCGTTTGAGCAGATACACCGAGAGGATCACGCCCGCGATGATCGCGGTGACGGGCAAAAAATAGGTCGCGACCGCCGAACCCACCCCGGCCAGCGCGGCGCTGATGGCCACGAACCCGGCCTTGATGGCGGGAAGCATGAGTCCCACCATGCCCACGGCGGCGGTGACGGCTCCGGCCACGACCAGAATGGTGCCGAGGGCCATGGACAGCCCCAGTACCACTCGGGTCACGCCCGGCATCGATTTGGCCATGCGTTGCAGGAATAGAATGAAGCGGGAGACGCCGTTGATCACCGGCGTGACCACCGGCAGCAGAGTGCGGCCCAGGATTTCGCTGAGGTTGGCCATCTGCTGGCGCAGAAGCAGGAACCGGGCTCCGATGTCCTGGTTCATGGCGTCGGCCATCTGTTCGGTGACCGCCGTGCCTGTCTTCATGGCCCGGCCTACCGACTGGATATTGCCTTCGAGGCTCTCCATGCCCGCCGACATCTGCAGCAGGAACTTGACCGCCTCGTCGGAGCCGAAGGCCTTCTTCAGCTTCACCTGGGCGGCGGCGTTGGAGAGGTCGGGGAACTGGCGCTTGATCTCTTGCAGGATAGGAACCACGCCCTTGAGGCGGCCGCTGGTGTCGGTGAAGGACAGCCCCAGCTCGTCCCCGGCCTCGGCCGCCTTCATGATGAACGCCTTGTACAGCGTGCCCGCCTCGGAGCCGGGCATGGTGGTCTGGAGCTGGCCGAGCACGGCGAGCTGTTCGTTCAGGGGAATGTTGCTCGCCGCCGCCACCGCGCCGATGTTCTTGATGGCGTCGGCCATCTGGGTGCCATTGGTCTTGAACGAGGCCACGGTCTGCGCCATGGCTCCGGAAAAGGCGGTCGCCCATTCCATGTCGTTCATGTCGGCCATGATGGGCTTGAAGATCCCGTAGGCCGTGGTGAAGGTGCCGACCATCTCCTGGGTGGTGGCCTTGGTCGCCTTGGCGGTCATGGCGGCCATGGAGGTGAAGACGCCCACCGCCTCGTCGCTGAGGTTGGACAGGGCCGATTTCACGTCGTAGGTGGCGGTGATGAAGGCGGCCTTGTCGGCACCGGACCATTGGTTGGTGAAGGATTCGGCGGCGTCCTCGATGGCACGGAGATCCTGCACGCCCAAGGACGCCAGCTCTCCCAGGGCCTTCTGGGTCGCGGCGGTGGAGGCGACCAAGGCGGCGGGCACTGCCATCAGGGCCAGCCCCGCCCCCAGCATCATGGTGCCTTGCTGGATACGGTCCAGGTTGCGGGTCATCCGCTCGCTGGCATCAGCCACGGTGGAATCGAGGTCCATCATGGAGCCACGGATGCGCTGCGCGTTCTGCGAGAACGCATCCTTCATCGATACCACTATGCCCAGTCCGAGATCGCCGTTCATCTATCGCCGTTCCGTTTGCTCACGTTCAAAATCAAGCTGCCGCTCGAGGGCCTCGACGAACTGACGCCGGACCCTGAGCGGCAGCGAGCGGGTTTCCGACCAGCCCCAGTGCAGTCCGCCGTAAGCGAGAAAAAATGCGTCGCTTACAAGCGAACTCCGGGGAACAAAAAAGCCGGTTCGGCCTCCAGACGGGTGCGGATCTTGGTGCCGCAGCCATCGCATTCGGTTTCGACCGAGGTGTCGATTCCCGCGTCGACCCGCGACATCTCCTGCCGCAGCGCGTTGCGGTCGCGCATCGACATTTCCGCCAGGCTCTTCTTGGAAGGGGCCTTGCCGTCGATGTCGAGAATGCGGATCAGCATGGCCGAGGAGATGTTGGGCTCGCGCAGGCTGGCCAGGCGTTTTTCCTTATGGCCGTCGAGATATCCGAAGCGGACGGTTTTCTTCGAGCCGGGCAGCTTGAAGGCGAACTCCCGCTCTTCGCCGTAGGGGGTGACCTTGAGATCCTCGAGATTGACGGTCACGAAGTTGGTCATGCGGCAGGCGCTGTTCGGGCAGCTCAGCTCCAGTTCAACCTCGTCCCCGAGGGAAATCTGGCGCAGGCGGACCAGGGCGAACAACCGGTCACCCGAGAGCAGGTTCATCACCTCGGAAAGATCGGGATCGGTCTTCTCGCCCAGTCGGACGAAACAGTTGCGGAGTACCTGGTTGATCGCCTCTCCGGAGCGGATCAGGCGCTGGTTGGTGAGCAGTTCTTCCTCGGTCCCGGTCATTTCCCGGAGCTCGAGTTCAGTGCCGCTTGGCAGTTCAAAGCTGTACATGGTCGATCCTCCGGTTTAGGTCCAGTATTGGAAGCAGATGGTGAGCTTCTCAATGGTGTTCTCGGTGTTGCCGCCCTCGAGCTCGTCGTATTCGAGCGCCTTCACCCAGGCCCCGTGCAGGGTCCAGCGGCGGGTCTCGTTGCCGGTGCGGTCGTAGCGGACAACATCGATGTCGCGCATGTAGTCGGCCGGAAGACCGCCGGTGACGGCGTTCACGTCCACCTGTTTCTTGATCCATTCGCGGGCAGCCTCGTCGGAGCCGTCCTGCAGTGCGCCTTTCTCGAGGGTGATGTCCTCGAACTTGACCCGCCCAGCCACCTTCTGGTCGAACATCGAACCGGCCGGGGCGAAGGCCACTTCCTCGAATTCGGTTTTGGGCTCCTGTCCCTTGTGGAACAGGGCCACGTCGAAGCCGTTTACCTCGATGGCGAACTGCCAGTTCTGATAAAGGCTTTTGGGCATATTTCCGCTTCTCATAGCCGTGTTCTCCCGTTAGATGATTTCTTTGAAGTCCGCGCCGGTGCTGGTCAGGATGAAGTTCAGCTCGATGAACTCCGCCGTCTTGGTCGGCTTGACGAACACGCGGGCCACCATTTCGTTGCGGTCGATGACCGCCGGGGTGTTGGTCTCCTCGTCGCACTGGAAGGCGAAGTCGTAGAGGCCACCCTTGTCCTTGATGTCCTGAAGGAAGGGATTGATCAGGCGGCCGAGGGCACGCCAGGTCTGGGGATGGTTCGGTTCGAACACCACGAAGCGGGAGGATTCCGAGATGGCTTCCTCCATGTACATCATCAGGCGGCGGACGTTGATGCGGTCCACGGCCGATGGCTGGCTCTGCAGTGTCTTCTGCCCCCAGATGTTGATGCCGGTGTCGGGGAACACGGCGATGACGTTGACCCCTTCCGGATAGAGCACATCGCGCTCGCCACGGCTGGTCTTGTAGGCCAGGGAGAGCGTGTTGAAGATGCGGCCCCGGTCGATACCGGCGGGCGCGTTCCAGACGTTGGTCTTCTGGTCGCTGCGGGCGATGCAGCCCGCCACCGCGCCGCAGGGCGGCACCAGCTTCTTGCGCGAGTTGACCGGATCGCTGATCTCCAGCCAGGGGTAGTAGAGCGCCGCATAGGAGGAGTTGAAGGCCGCGTGGCTGTACATCCCTTGTCCCTTGCGGAAGTCGACCGCTTCGAGCGGCTCCAGATGCATGGGCGTGTCGGCGATGAACAGCAGATCCTTGCGCCCTTCGGCATAGGCGATTCCGGCGTTGATCACCGGCACCGTCGTGACGCCGGGAACCATCAGCAGGTTCAGGGCGTCGATCTCGTCAAAGCCATAGATGCCTGTATGCTGCGAGGGATCGCCGATGAAATCGGCATCGGCCAGGTCGGTCAGCCCGTTGTCACCGCCGGTGAGTGTGAACACGCCCAATGCCGGACGGTCGCCGGGCGCTCCCGTTGCGGAGGCCAGATCCTGGACCAGGATGAAATCCGAACGGTCGTTGATCGCCAGCTCCACATGGTTGGGCAGCGTCTCGTCCATGCTCAGATCCTTGAACACCTCGACCACATCGCCTTTATGCCGGACCACCAGGTTGAAATGGTTGGCCGGGTCGAGCGAGCCATCCTCAATGGAGACGGAGAGCCGGTCCCCCCAGACGCCTTCGTTCACGGCCTCGATCCGCAGGGCGTCGGCGGGCGTCGCCTCCCGGTTCTGCAGCACGATGGAAGATTTGAGCGCCGTCAGGGTGTCCCGGTCGGTGGGATCGGTGAGATGGGCGATGCGGGTGACATAGAGGACCGAGCCGCCGTTGTCGAAAAACGCCCGGGCGGCGTAGGCCAGATAGCTCTCGTTGATATAGGAGCCGAAACGGTTGATGAACTGCTCCCAGCTCGTCACCAGCACGGGCTTGTTGATCGGACCTTTCTCGGCCACCCCGACCATGGCGGCCGACGAGGTTGAGATCTGCTTTACATAGAAACTGAAGTCCGTTTCCCGGGTGTAAATCCCGGGCGATAGATAGGTCGGCATGGTTATTTCCTCCGCTTGCTGGTGGTCTTGGCCTCATCGGTTCCGGCGTCATCGGTCGCCGTGGGCTTTTCCGGCTCCGGTTCCGCGCCGCCGGTCAGGTCGGTGATGCGCACCAGGCCGCGTTTTCCGGCTGTCTTGATCTCGGCGGAGAGGTCCTTGCGGGCGATGCTCTTGCGTTCTCGCGGCCCGAGGTGGAGGGTTCCCTGGCCGGAGAGGTTGAACGTCAGGGGTTGAAACTGCAGGTTTCTGATCTCGATCACGGTTGTTCTCCTTTACGGTTGAATGGTTCGTTGCTCTGTCACGTCGCCGTGAAACTGGAAGGTCCGATCCCGGATCAGCCGACCGTCGCGCAGGTCGCCGTCGTACACCGGGCAGGATTCGATGCGGATGCGTCCGGAGCTCTGCCGGAGATTGGAGAGGTTCACCCGGGTCAGACCGCCCAGAGGAACCAGTTCGGTGAGGTTCAGGCTGCCCTGGTCGGCGATGGCGATCTCCGGGTGAAGCTGGAGGAACCGCGATACCGACTCATGAAACCCGAGCAGTTCGGCCTCCCGGTCCACGGTCACCACCAGGTCGAAATCGAGGTGATAGAGCCGGGGAAACCGGCACTCCTCGAAACTCAGCTCCGCGACATTCTTCTCGAACAGGCGGCTCTGGCTGCGGCGGAAACGGTCTTCCGCCAGCTTCGGCCCCTGGAGGATGACGCTGGGGGTACGCTGGACCTCGAACAGGTCATCCGGGAACACCAGCACGGTGTCCGGGTGGATGGCCTGCTTGGCCAGGCGGATCAGTGTTTCTGTGACGGTCTGTATCGTGCTCAAAGGACGCCTCCGTTTTCTGCCTGGTTACTTACCGGAAGCGCTGGCGATGTGTCGGAGGATCAAAGCGCGGAGCGGATCGCCTCGCGATAGTTCTGGAGGATCTGTTCGCGGTACTTCTCCATCACCGGATGCAGAAAGGGTCTTGCGGGGATGATGATGGTCGCGCCGTTCGGATGGTTGATGGTGGCCCCGTACTCCATGACGGCACCGATGTTCACCATGTCTTCCCCGTCCTTGTTGACGGTGCCGCGCAGCAGGCCGACGAACGCCTTGTCGGCCATGATCTTCTGGGTGATGGCGTTGACGAGAAAGCCGGTGTCGATGAGCGCCTTGCTTGAGCCTTTGCGCAGGGTAGTGCTCTCGGCGAGTTTTACGAAGGCCTGTCCGCCCGGGGCCTGGGAGCGAATCCCCCGCTGGATCTCGCGCACCAGAAAAAGGGCGTTGCGGATCGTGGCCTGACGCAGGGCCGTGGCCAGGCGTGGCCCCATGCCGGTGGTCAGCTTGGCGCGGGCCTTGTCCCAGTCACCGGTCCGCCTAACGCCCATTGAGCTTCACCAGTTGCAGGTTCTTATGAGTGACGGTGCCGAAGAAGTGTTCTTCTTCCACACTCTGTATGCGATAGGTTTCCCTGTCTGCGGCCAGGCGGTCTTCACCCCGGACATCGGCATCCGGAAGGACACAGGCAAGCGCGTCGATCTTGCCGCTCAGCTCCTCCGGTGGGGTTTCGTTCAGTTCGAGGGGGATGACGGAGATTTCCGTGTATTCGGCATCGTCGGTGCCGTAGAGCCGCTCGCCGGGAACCACGCGCAGGATGCGTGCGGTCTGGCCCGAGGAGAGGATCAGCCGGGCGACATCGGCCACGGCTTCGGCGCGTTCCCGGTCATTCAACAACATCGAGATCGATCCCTTGTTCGTAGATGACCGGAGTGAGGCCGCTCGGGGTCAGGATGTAGGCTTCCTGGTCGAGCTGGGTGGCCGGACGCAGCTCGGTGAGCCGCTGGCGGTAGTCGGCGAGCAGATCGGCCTCGAGCTTGGCCCAGTGGCCGGGCTGGCCGGTTTTGTCCACCCGCTTGTCGCCGCTGGAAAAGGAGAAGGCGTTGGCGGTGGCCGAACGCATGACCTGGCAGGCGTGGATCTGCGCCATGATCACCAGGAGCTCGCGGACCTCGCCGGTGGGATCGGGGGTGATCTCTCCGGCCGTGACCGTCAGCGATTGGTCGAGGTCGCGGCTCACCCGGAAAACGGCTTTCCGGACGCATCTCTCCAGAGTCTGGTCCTCGAAGAGAGATGCGCCCGGATCGGACAGGTCGAGCCGCAGGTCGGCGATCAGGTCACTCAGCAGCACCTTGCAGGCCCTCCAGACGGCTCTTGAGCGCGTCGATCACCGTGCGGCGTTTTTCGGTTTCCATGTAGCCTTTGAGGGTCTCCGGATTGGCCTCCTCATTGACCCTGGAGATGGCGTCGGTGGCGGAGAGTTTGCTCAGGTCCACCGGTTCCGCGTCCTGGTCGGGCTCTGGAGGGGCGAGCGGTTCCTGCTTCGGTTTGTCGGCCATGGCCAGGCGGCCGTTCTTGAGCGCCGCCTGGATCTGCTTGGTGAGGCGTTCCACCTCGACCACCTGGCCGGGCTTGAGTTTCAACCCGGCGTCGGGGATCACCAGAACGCCGGGACGGATGTTCTTGATTCGATTCATCTCACGTCACCTCCCGGATTACGGAACCAGTTTGACCTTGGCCATGATGTCGGAGCGGGTAATGCCCTGACCGATCTCGGACCACACCAGCCAGCCGGTCTTGAAGCGGGTCTTCTGGTCGATGGACTCCGTCTTCAGGTTTTCGCGCACCGGCATCTTCCCGACCTCTTCATCCGGGACGATGATGATCTCGTCCAGTGGCATGGAGGCGGTCAGCAGAATGCCGCCGGTGCCGTAGTTCTTGATGACACCCTTCTGGCGCAGCTCGAGCTTGGTCTGGGGATCGAGGTTCCAGCCGCGCATGTCGTTGAACCGGCGGCCGCGCATGACGATGTACTTCACCGACAGCTCCAGGTCCTCGATGATCGAGATGGCCTCGTTCAGTGCATCCTCGGTGAGCAAATCGCCGGTGACCTCGATGGTGTTGGCCGCCGGGATGGCCGAGGAGAGCACCGAGATGGTGCGGCGGTCCATCTCCTTACGGATGGCGTCGGCGGCGCTGGTCTGGATGTCCATCAGCGTGCCGATGTTGCCGTTCTTGAGGACGGAAACGTCCACCATCGGGTTGGAGTGGATGCGGTTGGTGGGGAACTCGACCTCGTCCTTGCCCACCTCCTGCTCCTGGGCGTCGCCGTCCTTGCTGATCCAGTGGGCCTTGACGGTCGGTTTCTTCTGGTAGACCGGACGTTCGCCCTTGGGCAGCGTGTGCTTGGTGAGCAGCAGCGAGGAGATCTCCTTGCGCTTGATCTCCTGTTCGATGGGCGCGGCAATGGCGGCGGCAAGCGCCCGCATGCCTTCGGGCGACTCGAGAGCCTCGCTCATGAGCCGCGCCATGGTTTCCATGTATTCCTGGGAATGGATCTTCAACTGATTGGTTTTCATGTGCGTTGGCTCCTTGGGTTAGACGAGCAGGCGGAATTTGAGGACGCCGCTCTGTACGGAAATGGCGTGGGCAACGACGTGCTCTCCGGCCGCGACGCCGTTGGTCAGGCGACCGCCCGCTGAAACTTTCAGGTCGTCTCCGGCGACGACGGTCCCTTCGAAGGCGTCGGTCTCGTAGACGCCGCCGTCACAGTAGATGCCGGGCATTTCGCCACCGGCGTAGTCCTTGATCAGGATGCCGAAGGAGCGCTTGGTGGGATCGGTGTTGACGGCGAACAGGTCGTCGCCGACCACGCGGACCACCTGGCCGAGCTGGCCGTCGCCCTGGATGTGACCGTCGCCATAGGCGAGGCTGCGGTGACACGGATTGATGAATGACATGGTGTTTCCTCCTTATGCGTTGATTTGCGAGTGTTCGGGAGAGTCCTCGCCGACACGGTTGCGGTAAGCGGCCATGAATCCGTCGCGCAGACGGTCTTCGAGCGACACCTTGCGGTCGTCCACATCGTGGGGCCTGACACCGGCGTCGCTGCGCAGCGGGGTTTCCGTCGATGCCTTGGCGGCGGGCTTGCCGCCCTGGTCGCTGTCGGCGGGTTTCTCTTCCTTGTCCTTGTCCGCTTTTGCCGACTTGGGCAGGCGCTCGTAAGCGGCCTCGGTGGCGGCTAAGGCTTCGTCGGACAGTTCGGCCAGGCGTTTCAGCTCGGCTTCCCGGTCCTCATCGGAAGCGAAGGAGAGCCCTTGCTTCTCCAGCCGGGTGAGCAGCTTCTTCGCCCGGGAGCGGCAGGCGGCAGCCTTTTGTTCGGCTTCCAGTTCCTGGACGCGTTTCTGCAGCTCGGCGACCTGGGCCTTGAGCTGCCGGTTTTCCTTTTCCAGGTCGGTAACGCGGGCAGGATCGCCTTCCTGCTGGGCGGGTTTCTTCTTGGCCGCTTCGACGGCCGGGTCATCGGTGGGTTTGGTTTTGTCTTCCATCGTGGAATCTCCTTCGGGTTGGGATTGGTCGGGCTGGCTCTGAAGGGACGCCACCTGCAGAATCCTGGCGTTCTCGTCCGCGCCTTTGCGGTCGAGCAGTCCCAGTCCGGTGAAAGTGACGCCGTGCAGAATCTCGAAAACGGGTTGGCCGTTGAAATCACGGCCCTTGAATTTGCGCAGGTGGGTGCAGTAGTCGGCCTTGTTCTGGAAGCGCTTGTGGCAGACCGAGCATTCGCCTTCCTGGTAGTCGCACTCCATGGAGACCTGGGAGATGATCCCGCGCTTCATCAGCTTGTAGGCCAGCCGGGCGGCCGGGGTGTCGTGGACGTACAGCTCGCCGACGCATTCCACGCGGCCCCCGTTGTCGTCCTCCAGGTAGTCGGCGGCGACGATGCCACCAACGATGTCGTTGAACTCCTGCGAATGCTGCAGATCGACCTTCTTGTTCACGGCCGTCATGTGCCGACCGGACAACTCCTCGGCGGTGAAGTGGTCGCCGTTCTTGTTGGTGCCGGTGCGGCAGAGCACGAAGCTGAACTGGGGGTCGCCCGCCGAGCCGACATCCATGGCCTCGGTCGTGAGGCGTTCGCCTTCGCCCAGCCGGATGTCCACGGGGATGCTGGTGTGGAAGTTCGCGGCGGCGGCCATCGGAACGGGTTTCTCCTCCCGCTCGGCGCTGGCCTTGGCCCCGGGAGCGCAGACGAACAGACGCTCCTTGGCGTTGGAAGCCTCGCCGTGCTTGGAAGTGATGGCGTAGTGGTGATCCTTGGACTTCATCCGGCTCTGCTTGCCAAAGGAGCCGATGATCCGCTTCATCTCCTGCTCGTTGGGATAGGCGTGATCGCGGTAGGAGATCAGCCAGTGCTGGATGTGCTTGGCGTTGCCGAGAAAGGTCTGGAAAAACTCGCTGGCGTTGGCCTTGGTGACGGTCTTGTGATCGGTCTCGTAGTACTTGACCTTGGTGTCGGCCTTGATTTCGAGGCCTTCCCAATAGGTCATGAGCCCCTCCACGAAGTGGTAGGCCCGCTCATAATTGGTGGTCGAAAATTCGGTGGCGTAGGGCGGATCGAAATAGGCCAGATCCGCCTTGGCTTTCGGCAGCAGGTCGTTGATGTCCTGCCGGTATGCCTTGTTCTCCTTGTCGTTGTCGAAGACCAGGGCGTTGATGCGCTGCAGGTTCTTGCGCAAACGATCCTTGAACTCGTCGGGAGTGTCCTGGCGGCGGCCATAATCGGTGGACGACGAGAAGTGGCCGAAGCCACCCTTGCCGCTCATGCAGGTTTTGCCGAGGCCGAACAGGGCGATGTCTTTTTTGAACCCGGAGAGCTTGTCGCAGTTGGCGCGGATGGTGTCGATCAGCGCATGGACGCCCTTGGCGAAGAAGATGCCCTTGAAGTTGTCCTGAACGAAGCTGCCCGCCTTGGCGTTGTCGGCCAGGAGCGCCTCGATCTCGTCCTCGCTCAGGCGAACCGAGTTGTTCTCGATGATCGCCTTGGCGGCATGGTGGCAGTAGCGGAGCCGGTCGTTGGCGATGACCTGGAGGCCCTTGGTCTTGTACATGTAGGCCACGACCGCAGACCCCGAAAAGGCATCCAGCACCGTGCCAACGCCTTCCGGGGTATGCTTCCAGATCCAGTCGACGAGCTTCTGCTTACTGCCGATGTAGTTGGTGATGTACTTGGGGCGCTTCTCGGGAGGGAGCTCTTCAGGAGCGGACTGTTCGGCGGCCTCGGACCCGAGCGCATCGGGATCGAGAGTCAGCGCCGCATCGGCCTCCAGTAGAAACGCCAGCCTTTCCAGGTCTGTGGCGAACAGTTCCATCAACGTCTCCGGTCAGTTTGCTGTGCTCTCCGCGACCTGCGGGGAGCGTTCAGCGGTTACTTACCGGAAGCGTCGGCGATGTGTCGGAGGGTGACGGCGAAATTCAGCGGGCGGGATTAAGCCGGGCCAGAACGGCTTTGCCGCAGGCGTCGAGGGAGGGGTATTCGTCGCTCTCGGTGATCTCGGAAAAGACCCCGTCATAGGGTGAGCGGGACAGCCGGTGGTATTCGAGAAAATCCGCCGGAAGCGAGGTGGCCCCGGTCTCGACCAGACGGTTGACCACCCAGGCGGCCTCGTCCCTGCGGTCGGCAAGCCCGCTAGGCCCCCGGTCGAGGTAGTACATCTCCACATCCAGGCCGGGACCCGGCCCTTGAACCCAGACGCCCACGGGCACGTATTCCGGGGCGGTGGCTTGCCGGTCTGCGATTATCGAGTCGAGCATATAGCGCAGTTTCATGACCAGTCCTCCGCGATCCGGAGATGCTCGGCTAGAAGCTGGGCGTCGATCCGGTGGAATCTTTCGGCGCTTTTCTGGCGGTAGGCGATCCAGCGTTGCCAGTCCGCCGCGAGCTCGGGCTCCGAGACCGGCTCGATCATTTCGACATGGTGAATGCGACCCAGGTCGTCGGTCAGCTCGACAATCAGCCAGCCTTCGACCTCTTTGCCGTCATGTTCGGCTGTCAGGGTGTCTTCGATCCTGATATCGACCACCTTGACGGTGTGGGCGTGCTGAAAGCCCTCGTCGTAACCGAGCGCCTTCCACAACAGCCAGAAATCGGTGCGCAGATGGTTTCCAGCGGTGTCGAAATGGGGAGCGATCCGGGTGACGGTGAAGCTGTCCACCAGGGCGTCCAGAAAGAGATCCCCGGATTCTCTGACGGTCATGCGACTGCCCCGGTTGTTGAACCAGTGCAGCGCTTCCTGCAGCCGTCGTTTCTCCTGTTCGATAAAGTCCTTCATGGTCATTGTTTGCGTTTGCTCCAGCTTTGCGGGGTATGGACAATGTCCTCCACCTTGCGCCCGTCGGGCAGTTTCTTGATGCCGCGCCGAGTGAAACTCTGGATGATCTCCCGGCGTTCGTTGTCGCTTCTGGCCACGATGAACTCGATGTTGTCCAGCAGCGTCACCGAGTATTTGAAGATGGTTTCGTTGCCATGGCGTTGCGAGAACCGCTTCCAGTCGTCGATGCTGGCTCCCCGGTTGCGCTGCACGTAATCGTCAATCACCTTGCCGTAGGCGTCATGGTTGTAGCTGATGGCGTCCATGCGCCGCAGCATCTGTTTCTTGAAATAGAGGGCCGGTGAGGCGTCGCTGGCCGGTTGCTTCTTGATCCGGGTGAAGAAATAGCTCGCGCCGCCGGTCTGCATGTCGGCCACCGGGGACATTCCGCCCGGAGCCACGCCCATGCGCATCTTCTCGACCGTGCTGACCATGGCTCCGTTGTTCTCCATGATCAAGTCGATGAAGCCGGACATGCTCTCACCGTTGGTCAGATCGTGGACCAGCGAATAGCCCTTCATCTGTTTTTCCAGGTCATCCTCGGTGATGTCGAACCGGAACTGGTGCCGGTATCCGCCCTTGGCGTCGCGGTCCAGAAAGCCCGCCTGATATTCGCCCAGCGGGTTGTATCCGGAAAGTTGGGTGATGTCCTGGACGCCCAGCTCCTTTTGCCAATAGCCGCGCAGGGCCTGGACTCGCTCGGTGGTGGTGGCGTTGCGGTCGTCGAGGGATTTCTGCAGCCGTTTGTAATCGGCGCTCTTGTCGGTCTTGCGGATGTAGGCGAGCTTTTCGAGGTACATCTGCTCCGCGTTTTCCGCCGTGGCCACCCGGGTATCGATCCCAAGCTGTTCGAGCTTTTCCAGCATCGCCTCGACCCGTCCGGGGGTAGCGTCGCCGTCCAGGATCATTTCCAGCTCGCCGCGCTGGGCATAGAGGTTGGTGTCCGACCAGGGGCGATAGCGGACCCGGGTGCCGTCCTCGAAGGTGACGGTGTACTGGTGCCCGTCCTGCATGCGGGAGTTTTGATTGAACAGCGTCCGGTTGTCGATGTCGTCGGCCTCGACGGTAATGGTGCCGGAACCGATCCTGCGCTTGGTGTGGGTCACCTTGCCGCGTTCCACCTTGAACGGCGGTTTCTCCTTGGGTTTCTGCGCGTCGAGATTGGGCAGGTACTGCTCGAATACGCCGTTGGTGGCCCGGTCCCAGTCGACGGACTCTTCGATCTCCTTGACCCATTTCAGATAGTGGTCCGCCATCTCCTTGACCTTGGGGTCGGTGCTCTTTTGCAGGGTTTCCAGTTTCTTGCGCAGGCGCAGGGCCTTGTCGATCTTGGTCCGGTTGTACTTGCCGTCGCCCACGTGGAAATTGACGTTTTTTACGGCATCCAGAATCGTCGGAAAGAAGCTGTCTTCGACCAGCGGTTGTCCCTTTTCCCCGGCAGCCGTCTGCACATACCTGCGCAGCACCTCGTCGATGCGGCGGTCGGTGTCCGGCCGGATCTTCATCTTGACCACGGTGCGCTTCTTCCCCTTGAAGCTCTCGGTGAAGATCAGCGCGTTCTGGTCCTCCACGTCGCCACTGTCGAAGGGCAGGGTCTTGCCCTGCCAGCCGAGTTTGCGGGCCTCCTCGATCAGGGCTTCCTCGGCGGAGGAGAGCAGCTTTTTCTTGCCGGTGGCGGCGCTCAGCTTGTCGAAACGGAAGCCCCGATCCCCCAGCACATCGGCGTAATAACCCTCGAAGTCCCGCCGGAGGTTGTGTTTCCGCTCCAGGGCCTGATCGTAGAAATGCCGCAGCCCGGCAGGGTCCTTGGCGAACCGTCCCTCGGCGTAGGGCCGCAACAGATCGAGGTAATCCTCGTCGGCGATCTTTTCGACTTCCTGGATGTAGCGCAGGGTCGCGTTCGGATCGACCCGTACCTTCCCTTCCTTGGCCGCCCGGAAGACCTTGTTGTAAAACGGCTCTTCCTCGCCGCAGACGCCGTTGGGGTGATAGTCGAGCGAGAGCTTGTCCTGGCCCAGAAACTTGAAGGCCTGGCCTTTGTCGATGCCGTAGACGCGACCGTCCCGGGCTCGGATGAACTGCTTGGAATGTCCATCGTGGTTGGCGATCAGCCAGTCGACCACATGCTCGCGCTGAATCTGCTCCAGTTCGATGGTGGTCAGATCCTGGGGCAGAATGTTGCGAAAATCGAAGTCGTCCCGCAGATCGGTACGCCATTTCTGGATGGAGCCGGTGCGGCCGTTCAACTGGATGGTGCGCACCTCGATGGAATGGGGGTCGATCAGGCGGCCGATCTTGTAGGCGGCTTCCTCTCCGAAGGCGATGAACTCATCGTCCTTGCGGCCAATGGGCTTGAACAGCCATTTGTCGCCGTTCTCATCGGTCCAGAACTCCTTTTCGTGTGCGCCGCCGACAGCGGCCTTGCCGGTTTTCTTGAATTTTGACGGCAGACCTTTCTGCTGCCATGCGGTATCGACGGTGGTGAACTCCGCGCCTTTCTTGACGATCTTGGGCTCGGGCGGTTTGACCGGACTCGGTTGTGGAGCCGGTTTCGGCGTGGCGGGCTTGGCCGGTGCGGTTTTCTTCTTGCCGCCATGTTTTTCGGCCCAGGCGGCGTGCTTTGTGTCGATGCTGGCCTGAACCGCTTTGATTTTCGCGGGATCGGTCTCGGTGAAGAGCGTGGTCAGCTCGTCTTTGTTCGCCCACTGCCAATACTGGACCTTGGTCTCCTTGGCGAGCGTCTTGAGCTCCGTCGATTTCAGCTTGCCGACCTGGTCCTGGAAGAGCTGTTTCTTGAGGGCGATTTCCTTGCTGTGGGCCGCCAGCAGATCCTGGGGTAGATCGGTGCCGCCGGAAACCGCCTGTTCCGCCTTGGCAATCGCGTCGAGGAAATCCTTGTAGCCGGTCGGCGTGTCGGGAACGGCCACGGCCTTGGCGGCGTCTTCGAGAGCCGTTTTCTGTTTCAGGATCAGCTTTTGTTTGGCCTCGTCGACCGCCTTTTTCTTGACCGACTCGGCCATGTCGGCACCGGCCTTCTTCTGCAGCGCCTCAACGAGCTGCTGCTTGTTCTTGAGGATGCCGATGCCGTGCTTCTGTTTGGCCGCCGATAGTTCCTTGCCCATCAGGCCGCTGTGATCCACGCCGGGTTCCAGCTTGTCCAGCAGCTCGATGGTCTCCTGTTTGGTCATGTTGAGCGAGATGCCGTTCTCCTTCGCCATCTCCTTGAGCTGCTGGGCGGTCATGCCCTCCAGCCCCTCGGCGGGAGGGATCTTCGCCATCTGGGCGGCGAGCAGCTTGGCCTGTTTGAGTTCCGCCTGCTTCAGTCCGAGCAGCTCGACCAGTTCTTCCTTGGTCCGCAGCAGACCGATCTTGTGTTCCTTGAGCTTGGCGCTGAGCGCCGCTCCGGCCAGGTCGCCGTGATCGATCCCCGGTTCGGCCAGATCGAGCAGCTTGATGAAATCAGCCTTGGTCCGGGCAATGGCCACGCCGTTCTGTTTCGCCAGGGTCTGGAGCTGTTTGACCGTCAGCGAGCCGAGGTCGGCGATGTCGCCGTTTTCAAAGGCGCTCTTAAGCTTGGCGTTCTCCTTGGCCTGGGCTTCGGCCATGCCTTCCAGCACATGGGGTGGGAGAATGCATGCGTCCCCCTGCGATGCCTGGGCGGCGGCCTTGGCGGCCATCTCGCTGCCGCAGACGGTCATCGGCCAGGCCACGATGTTGGTGCAGCGGCAGTGCGGATGCGCGGGTTGCTGGGGGAACTTGTCGATGGGAAAGGTCTTGCCGTCCAGCCCGCCGCAGACCGGGCACATGCGCTCGTCCTCCATGGCCAGCCATTCCAGCTTCTGGATGCCGACCCGCTCGTGGAACTTGAGCCTGCCCATGTTGTGGGCGCGGAGGACCTCGGTGCGGGCGATCATCTCCATGCGGTACTGGGCCTTGCTGAACACCCGGCTTCCGGCCTGGCGAAAGGAGTCCTTGTCGACGATCACCTTGCCCATGTCCCGGACGATGTCGTCGGCTCCCTTGCCCGTGGCGACGCCGTTCAGGATGGTGCGCTTGATGCCGTCTGCGAGTTCTCGGTGGACGTCACCGGCGAGGGTGAGGTTGTACTGGGCCATGAAGTCGAGGGCATTGGTGTCGACGATGGTGAACACCTTGGTGGCCAGCTTGTCGATGCCTTCGGGTTTGAGGTCGGCGTAGAACGGCAGCGCCGCGTCGGCGAGCTCTCCGATTCCCTGCTGGATGCCGAGCTTGAAGGAGTCCTTGGTCGTCTTGCGAAAGACCAAGGTCTGCTCCCGCTTGAGCCGCTTCATGGTGTCGTCGAGTTCGAGCTGGAGTTTTTCCAGCCCCTTGAGGGCGGCGAGCTTGTTGTCCGGCAGGGAGCCGAGGGAGCGGTACTGGAGGATGGCGCGGGCGACCTCGTCTTCGGCCTGTTTCAGGGCCTGGGTGAGTTGGGCCGTGACCTGGTCGTTGTAGCGGTTGCGGGCCGTCAGGCTCTTTAGGGTGGCCGCCTGGATGCGCTGCTTAAGATCCGACGGCATCAGTGGGGCTCCCGGCGGTCGATGAAACGACAGGCCGGGGCGTCGAAGGTGCGCTCGCTGTTGTGAACCCGGCAGTGGTTGGTGTCAGCAATGAAGTGGCTGCACTCGTCGCACACGGCAGCAATGCCGGTGGACTCCAGGTCGCCTGACCAGACCAATGCCGCCTCCGCCGTGGGTTCATCGTCCTCGGCCGGAATCCCGAGCATTTTGCGGGCGCGAGGCACGCTGAGGATGCCGGAGACGACCATATCCACCACCGGCTTCACCTGCTTCTCGTCCATCAGGTCGATCTGCTTACGTTCGGTCTCGCGGTTGGCGGCCTCGATGTCCGGGTCCAGGTCCATCTTGAGCTGAAGGCTGGAGCGGCTGATGAGCTTGCGGTCGTAGAGTTCGATGAGGAGCTTCTTGAAATCGACCGCGTCGCTGGGGTCGAGGTCGTTGAAGATAAACTGGATGCTCTTGTCGTCATGGCCGTTCAGCTCCATCCAGTCGTCGAACACCCAGTCGAGGAGCTTGCGTGCGGCCTGTTTGATCTCGCGGATCATGACCATCATCTTCTGCATGCTCACCGAGGCGGTGGCGAAATTGGGGCCGTCGCCGGTCACCAGCGAGCGTGACAGACCCAGGGCCACCACAATGTCTTCCTTCACCTCCTTGACCTTGTCCTCGACGTTGAGGACTTGGCCATCGGTGCCGTGGGTTTCGACGTTGACGTAGAACGGGACCACCAGGCCGCTTTTCATGTCCATCTTGTTGACCATGTCGCGGACCTGTTCGAGCATCCGCTGGTCCGGCATCACCATCTTCTGGCCGAACGCGCCGCCCACCTTGAGCAGGCGGAACGGCGTGGCCCAGCGCTTGGCGATGGCCTGTTCGGCCCGGCGGTAGTCGCGCAGCAGTTCGATGGCTTGAAAGGCGGGAAGCACGAGGGAGTTGCCCCGGGGCGAGAAGGCTGGAGCATCCCATTTGAGGTGGACCACCTGTTCGACAGGCAGCGGGATGGATTCCCCGCCGCCGGGGGTGTCCTCGGGAAATTGCCGGGCCTCGATCAGTTCGCCCTGGGCGTATTTGACCTTGACCGAAACCGGGTTGACGCAGACCAGCTCCTCGATGTCCTGGCCGGACTTGGTGAAGCGCTTGAAGCCGATGGCGTCGCCTTT
The DNA here is from genome assembly GCF_016446285.1 of Desulfobulbus oligotrophicus. Classification (NCBI taxonomy): domain Bacteria; kingdom Pseudomonadati; phylum Thermodesulfobacteriota; class Desulfobulbia; order Desulfobulbales; family Desulfobulbaceae; genus Desulfobulbus; species Desulfobulbus oligotrophicus. Next base: position 646,497 of record NZ_CP054140.1, on the reverse strand, counting down.
CACCAGGAGCTGAAGAACCATGTCCTTGATGAACTGCGAGACGTTCAGCCGCCAGGCGGCCTCCAGGGCTTGCTCCTTGAGGGTCTCGTCATCGCTGGTGATCTTGATCTCGTCGCCCACGGCGAAGGTGCGCCAGGAGTTGACGCAATTCTTCACCAGCGGCTCCTCGACATAGTATTCCCAGGCCTTGCGGGCGCGTTCTTCCCAGGTGGCCGGAATCGCCTCGGCGGCGTTGACCTTGGCGAAGGCGGCCGAGTCGAGAGCGGCCGCTGCGGCCATCGGCGCGATGACAAAGCCGGTGGTTTCCAGGCTTTCGGGTTGTTCGTCCTGATGGGCGGTGCTTTCCACGTGATCCTCTCGGTAGTTTCGGCAATGACAGCCGCACATCCGGCCCGTGTGGGCCGAATCCGGCTCGATGCCCATTACTTACCGGAGCGGGGTGGAAAGCGTCGGAGGATGCGGTCAGATGAAGACCGGATTGGTGAGCACCGGCTTGAGCGAGACCACCTCTTCCCCGACCGGGTCGAGGTTGCCTTCTTCCCGGATCAGCATGGCGCAGCGCACCGCGTCGATGATGTGGTCGTTGCCCTTGGAATAGATGATCTTGCCGTCCCGCAGGGTGTAGGTGTGGGTGGTGAACTGGTCTTCCACCTCCAGGTCGTCCGAGGGGAAAATGAGCTGCTTGCGTTGCAGAGCCCCGTTGATGAGGCTGGTCATCAGCTCCTTGGTCCGTTTCTTGATTTCCTTGCCGTCCCGCACCGCCAGTCGGGTCATGCCGCCGAAGTCGTATCCCTTGAGCCTGCCTTCCAGCTCCAGCCCCTTGTACTTGTCCAGGGTGAGCAGCTCCTGGACCACGGCCAGGCCGTTGCCGCCGTTGTCCACGCCGATGCCCGCCGGGGTGTAGTAACGCTCCAGCAGCGCGATGATCTGGGCGATGTGCGGATAGGAAACGTGTTCGAGATGCACGCGCAGGATCATCTTCAGCAGCGTCCGCTCGCCGATCTCCAACTCCTGGAATACGACAATCTCGGTGGGATCGTTGGTGTAGCCCAGGTCGCCGCCGACCCAGAACTGACCGCTGCGGGGCGTGAGGTTGAGCAGCATCTCCAGCCGGTCGTGGGCCGCTTCCTCGGTGTCGCAGTCGCGCATCTCGGAATCGGTAATGACGATCTTCTGGTACTCCAGCAGATCCTGCCGACAGATGTTGAACTGCTCGACATTGAAGGCCCCATAGGAGGGCTTGCCGTGTTCACCGGCCACCTCGTGCTGCCAGCCGGAGCTGTCGCGGCCGCCGTAGAACTCCAGCAGTTCGGCCTCGCGATCCTCGGTCCACAGAGGATTGAGCCAGGACGGCCAGCGGAACACATGGAACTGATCCGACGAGGTGAGCCGGTAATAGGTGGTGTCGCGCAGGCCGTTGGGCGTGGAGTAGATGCGTAGCGTCCCCCCGGCCTTGAGGCACTGGCGCAGCGCCTTCCAGGCCCGTTCGGTCAGCCAGGCTCCTTCATCGACCCAGACGCGGCCCACGTGCAGGGACCGGAAGGCGTCGCCATAAGCCCCGGCCGGGCGGAAATAGAGCACCGAACCGTTGGTGAACTCCAGCCGGAAGTAGGGTTTGCGGTGGATCTTGGGCTTGCCGTACTTGGTCAGGGCGATGCTGTTCATCAGATCCGGGTTGCTGTCGAGCTGGAACTCGATCTCCTCGATGATGGTGTCGAGGTGCCCCTGGTGCGGAGCCGCGATGAGGCCCTGGCCGCCCCGGGTGGTGAAGGCGTAATGGAGCGCGTCGGTCGAGAGCACGATGGACTTTCCCACGTCCCGGCCGTCGAGGTGGATGATGTTCTTGGCCGGGCAGCGCAGGTCCTCCACCTGGTGCGGCCAGTAGTCGCGGCCTGAGCCATCCCGGTTGTAGAGGTAGGCTTGCCCCCACAACACGGGATCGCTCAGGGTCGCCGCGAGTTTGCGCTCCTTGTCGGTTACCGCCATCAGTGCATTCCCGTCCTCAAGGCGCTGCCGAGGATGGTGCCCACCAGTTCCGTCAGGATCTGCTGCACGGCCAGGGTGTTCTTCCGGTCGTGGACAGCTTCCTGAATGTCGATGATGGCCTGGTCCAACTCCGCCCAGGCCAGGTACTGCTGCTGGGCCGCTTCCAGACGGCCGAGGGCGTTCTCGATCCGTCCCGCCGCCAGCTCGGTGCCGATTTCAACCAGGGCCTCACCGGCCTGGCGAACGGCATCGCTGTTTTCCTGAAGGATCTCTTTCATTGGCCTGCCTCCTGGTTCGCGCCGTTGGCCCACTGGTCAAGGGCGTCCACGGCGGTCTGCAGGCGCAGGCCGACACCGGTCAGGCGCTCGGCGTCCGGGTGGCCGACCTCGCGCAGCGCCTTGTTGGCCTCGGTCACATACTCGGGTGTGTGGCGGTTGACGGTGGCCACCGCCGACTGGATCTGGGCCGGAGGCCGGTAGGTGGCGCAGCCGGTCATGATCCCGGCCAGGGCCAGCGGGATGGTCCATTCGATGGTCTTCTTCAACATGTTGATCTCCTTTGGGTTATGGGTTTGGGTCACATGCAGAAAGATCTCTGCAAACACTTGATTTCCAACGAAATAGAAGCGTCATTGGATGTGACGCGGGATGGTCCCGCATCCAAGAAAACCGGAACCGGAGGCAGGCCATGACCTACGACAGAAACCGCCAGCAGGCACTCAAGGCGTACCGAGAAAAGCAGGAGAACATCACCCGGCTGATAGAGGGCATTCGCGGCAAGCTCGAAGCGGACGCGAAGCAGCCGGACATCACCTGGGCGAGCGTCGGCTCCCTCGGCCACGTCGAGGAACTGCTGCGGGATCTGGACGAGTTCCTGTCCTGAACACACCGGGCCACCAACAAAGGAGACATCGACATGACCGAATGCACCGTGCATCAAGCCGCAGAGGCTTTCATCGGCTACCTGCGGGAATCCGGAAAGAAAGAGCGGACCCTTTACACCTACCGGAAGGACCTCGACGCGGTGGAGGCCTTCTTCGGCGCGGATCGCCAACTCGCCGAGATCCGGCTTCCCCAGGTCGGAAAGTTCTACAAGTCCGACCTGCTGCTCAAACTCCCCGACGGCAAGGAGCGGGCCGAGCGCACCATTGCCAAGACCGTCCGGGTGTTCCGCATGATGATGGTCTGGGCCAGGGAGTCGGGGCGCATCGAGGAGCTGCCTCTGCCCAAGAGCACACCCATGGGCCACAGCCGGGTGAAGGAGTCCAGCGATGAGCAACCGAACGGCTGACCTCGACCTGACGGGCGCGGCAGAGGCGTTCTGTGCCCGCCTGTCGGCCGAAGGACGCTCCCCGGCGACCATATCCGCATACCGCCGGGACATCGCCCTGGTGGCCCGCGTGGCCGGGGAGCTGACCCCGGGCATCGTCTGCCGGGCGGTCACGGCCGGGCTCCTCGACCAGGTGTTTTCCGACGGGGCGGTCACCGAGAGTGAGCGAGGCCCTCGCTCGGCGGCCTCGCTCCATCGGATGAAGGCGGCGGTGCGGGCCTTTTTCGCCTGGGCCGTCGAGGCGGGCGTGGTCGAGGACAATCCGGCCCGGTCCATCCGCATGCATCGGTTGCCGAGAAAGCTGCCGGTGTTCCTGACCACCGCCGAAAAGAAACGTCTGCTCAAGGAGCTCAAGGGACGGACCGACTTCTCCGCGCTGCGCGACCGCGCCATGATCGAGGTGCTGCTGGGCACAGGGATCAGGCTTGGCGAGCTGGCCGCGCTCGACATGGATGACATCGACCTCGACGCCAAGCATCTGCGGGTGCGGGCCAAGGGAAATGTGCCGCAGGTCAAGTTCATCAAGACCGACCTCCGCACATTGCTGCGCCATTACCTGGCCGAGCGTCGTCGACATGGCCGCCCAGAAATGGAAGCCCTGTTCCTGTCGAACCGGGACGGCAGACTCTGCCAGCGGCAGATAGCCAACCGGCTCGCCCACTGGCTGCGGAAGGCCGGGATCGAAAAGGAACTGACGCCGCACGGGCTGCGGCATACCTTCGCCACCCACCTCTACGGCGCGACCAATGACCTGCTCGTGGTGCAGCGGGCCTTGGGGCACCGGGACGTGTCCACCACCCAGATCTACACACACCTCGTGGACGGCCAGCTCGAGGAAGCCCTCGAACGACTCTGATCCTTCCGAACCCGACGATGGGAGCGGCCTCGGCTGCTCCTGTTTTCGTTGGGCGAGACAGTGTCGAAGACAGTGAATGACAGTGCCCGCAAAAGAACACATCCGCCGATGATGATTGATCATGACGATGGTTCTCAGTCTCCCAGGCGGAGCGGGAAATATCGATTGACCGGAATTTCTCCTTCGCTGTCTGTCGGCCGCACATCGCTATAGCTGCTTGGCTTGTGCGCTCCGGGCGCGGAACACACATGACAATATCTGCTTGGCATGTGCGAGGGCCGCTGCCGAAGGAATGGCTGTGTGCGGGGCTTGGCCGGTTCTGCCTGGGGCACGATATGCCAATATTTACTTGGGTTGTGTGAGAGAGCTCCGGAGTGAACATGCCGATATCTACTTGGCTTATGCGGCTCGGCTTATGCGCAGACATGCCAAGCGGATATCGAGAGCTGCAGGAGGAGGTCGAGGAGTGGAAATGGTGATCGACGGCCGGAAAATGCCGATTCCGAAAGTGCAAGGAACACGTCTTATCCGCAATCCCTGGTGAAGCTGTCTGCCGCAAGTCGCCGTGTGCCGGGGTCATCGGAAAAGCCCTCCATGGTGTTATCCGCAATTCTTTCCGCGTTTCTTGCGGCCGGAGGGTTTCGCGCCCGGGGCGTTGGCGGCCTCGGCTACCTTTTCGAGCAGCGCCGCCGCCCATTCTGCCGGAGAGGTCTGCGGGCCTTTCGGCTCCTCACCCTCGCGGGCAATCTTGGTGGTCTTGAGATCCTTCATGTGGCAGCGGATCATCCGGTCGAGCTTCTCGGCGGCGTCGGTGTTCCCCTCGATCTGGGCGCGGACCAGCTTCACCGAGTAGACGCCCACCAGCTCCACCTGCAGGAAGTCGCTGGACTTGTTGAACTCGAAGTCCTGGTTGAGGCGGTCGATGATCGCGTCGAACATGACCTTCTCTTCCGGCGTCAGGCAACGGTCGGCGAAGATGCCGTGACGCAGCCGGTTCTGGTTGCCCTCGGGCGCACCAGGCCCGCGCCGGGGCGGTTCGGTCTTGCCCTCGTTGCGGTGCCAGCGGTCCAGCGTCTCTTTGTCCGGTTTGTTCAGTGCCACGTGGAAATCCTGCCGAATATTGTTTTCCCAAGCCGGGATACGGGGCGGGAGGCCGATTTAGCCTCCAAACGCGCTCCCGCCGGTTCAGGGGTTACTTACCGGAAGCGGCGCTAAACTGTCGGTCCCGACCCTGTTTTCGTTCGGCGGCGATGATCTGGTTGACCCGGCGGGTGGTCACTCCGGCGAGGTTGGAGATCTCCTGGCTGCTGATCCCCTGCAGATGAAGGGCAAGCACTAGGTCGCGGCGTTCCTGGTAGAAGCGGCTCGGTGCAGGAACCCAGAGAATTCCGGTGTAGTGCTTCTGGATCTGCTCGAAGAGTTCCTCGGGCAGGACATCCTTGGCGTTGGCGTAGCGCTTCTTTTTCTTCACGGCTCAATCCTCCACTTTCTTCATCCACGGCTGCGGCACGTCCGGGTTGTAGAACCGCAGCGTGCTGGGACGCCCGGACTTCGGCCCGTGGATAATTTCGATAGAACGCTCGGTGACCTCGCCAATCTCCTGATCGCCATCGACGAAACAGACCAGGCCGTAGTCCTCGCCGCAGGGAAACCGGAATCGGCCCTGGTTCTGAAAGAGGCGTGCCTCGGACCAGCCCTTGGCCATGGCCTCCTCACGGATGGCGTCGACCTTGGCGACAGCCTGGGAAGTCACCGGCTGCTTACATTTCCAAGCTTGGTTCCCGGGATAAATCCAGTCCTTTCTTGGAACTTCGACGGGTTTCTTCTGGGACTCGGGACGAAGCGCGGGTGGCTGGTAGTTCTTCGGGGGAAAGGACTGCAGGACCTCCTGCAAGTGTTCCTTGCCGAACTCCCGGATGGACAGTTCCTGCATGGCGTTGAATCGCTGCCGCAGCGTATTCCAGGCATCCTCGGGGAGCTTTCCGGCCTTGTGCGCGGTTTGGGCGGTGACCATGCGGGAACGTAGCCAGGCAAAGTATTCAGGCGACAGACGGCGACACAGCGTGCCGTCGATCTCCATGTCTTCAGGCCAGTCGCGGGCGTCTTCGATCTCGTGGATGTCGAGCCCGGTGGAGACATAGATGGCGGGCTGCGGTGGTTGCGGTGGTAATAATGGGGTTTCACATCCGGCCGAGGCTTCCTGCCCTCCGGCGGTGTGCTTGATCATGGTTTTCAGAAGGCTCATGGTTTCAGGCTCCAGAAATACGGGTTAATCGCTTTTCCCGTTACTTACCGGAGCTGCCCTGAAACCGTCGGTGACCACCCGCTGCGGTGGATATGTGCGGTGGTTGCGGTGGTCGTGCGGTGGAAGGTTTTCTTGTCCCACCGCAGGAGGGTAGTTCTTTGTTTGTTATTTAGTTTTAGATAGTTATGAAGAAAGAGAAGATAGAGTGCGGTGGTTGCGGTGGTATTTGGGGAATGTCTCTCACGCTGGGCCGGAATTTCCCTGGCGTGGGATGTCGGGTTGGTAGGTAGAAAAAATATTTCAGCCCATAGGGGGTGAGACCTCTGGATTTACCACCGCAACCACCGCAAAGGCCATGAAAGCCTTGTCTGGCAAGGGTTTGGCGTGCGGTGGTCATCCACCGCAAGGGACAGCGGTGATCACCGCACCACCGCAAAAGAAAAGGACGCCCGAGAGCGTCCTGGATGATTGGGGATCGAATTGGTTGAGGTTCAGACCTGGAGAATGTTTTCGACCAGCTTGTAAACCGTGGTGCCGCCAAGGGCTCGTGGCCAGTCGGCACAGGGAGGATTGTCGCGCAGCCTGGCGCGGCGGATGGCCTCATCGATTCGGTCGCGGGTGATCTTGCGTGCGTCGATCCCCTTGTCGTAACCGGGAAGATGCCGCTTAAGCCGGTCGCTGCAATCCCGTGACGATGCGATGCCGGTGCCGTCCTCGAAATGAAGCAGCAACCAGTATTCGAACTTGGGGTTGCTGAGGGCGAAGCCGTAATTGTCGCGTGCCCGAGCCCAGGCATGAAGTTGGTCCAACTGTTCGTCGGTCCACTGATCCTTGTCCACCACGAGCCAGGCTTCGTCGGAGGATCTCAGTTCCTCCTGCCGGAGATGGTCCTCCATCCGCTTCAGCACCTGCGGAGGAGAACTATCATGACTGCCTTTGAGGCAGTTCACCCGGATCACCGACTGTTGGTCATTGAAGATGTTGAAATACTGCGGCTCGGTCTTCACGCCTTCCACCGCGATCACGAACAGTTTGCGGTAGCGACGCTCGCCGAGGGGTCTCTGGAATCTGCGTCTCTTCGGTGGCATCAGTCATCCCCCTCACTTTCCTCGGTGAGGCAGGGATTGGTCAAAGCGCCTCCCAAGAGAATCCGGGGAATTCCACCCAGTCGCCCCTGCAGGTAGCTCTTGCGGATGTCCTTGTCGTATCGGACATCCTTGTACTCGCTGAAGGAGAGCAGATTCGAAGCTCCGGTGGCATCTCTTTCGGCGACCCACATCTCGTCACGGCGCAGGAGTTGCTGATCCATGAGCAGCACGTCATGGGTGGTCAACAGCAACTGCGTTCTGGTTTCCGTGGAGCAATTGGCGAGGTACGCTTCGAGCAATCTGCGTGTCAGCAGCGTGTGCAGGCTACGGTCGACCTCGTCGATCACGTAGACCTTCTTTGAGACCTGGGCCGACAGCTCAAGAAACGCGGGCAGCAGATCGATTACCCGCTGTGAGCCGTCCGACTCCTGACGGATCTCGAACTTGGCTTCCGTGCCGTCCGCCTTCGGATGGTAGGTCACCAGCTTCTTGGCGATCAGTTCACCACCTTTGCGGGTCACCACAAATCGCTCGTTGATCGGCTCGGTCAGCAGACGAACGGTCATGCCTTCCTTGACGTCTTCCTGCAGCTTGGTCTTCAGTGGCTCGGGCAGCGGAATGTTCTCGAAAGGGATCTCCTCGCCACCCAGGTGCGCGATGCCGGTGTCGAGCTGCGGCAGCATCTCGTTCATGGTCGAATAGAGCGGATGCCCCTCGTCGAGGAACTGCTCGAAAGGTTCGAAGCGAGAATCGGGCGCGACCAGCTCGAGCGTGTCCTTGAACCAGTCGTAGACCGGCCGGAAATTGTCGACCTTCTGGGAGACCGAGTTGGTCAGAAAGAGTTGGTTGTCCCGGGTCCCTTTGAAGGCGAACTGGAGGAACTGGTCCTTGGCCAGGGAATCATCGAAGTTGGGCTTTCCGTCCCGACGGTGGTAGAGCACCTTTTCACTGGTACTGGTTATGGCCACCAGCTTCTCTTCCAGAACCGCCTTGCGGGTCACCGCGAAGCTGAACTCGTAAATGATCTCGTCGATCAGCAGCTCGAAGCCAAACCGTGACGGCTGATCGGCCACCTTGGCGTCCAGCCGGAACGGCTCGACAGGAATCAGGCTGTCGGGCTGGGTGCCCTTGACGACCAGCGCCTTGGCGAAACTCAGGGCCTTGAAAAAGTTGGTCTTGCCCGACGCGTTGCCGCCGTAAATTGCCGCAACCGGAAGAACTCTCGTCTGGTACTTGCCGAGCTTGGGAACCCTGTCTCCATGCTGGCGCTCCCTGCTGGCGACCATCGAAAATGTGACCTGGTTGCGGAAGGACATCCAGTTTTCGAGTGAGAAACTGACTATCATCTTACCGCCTCCTAAAGTGAAATATTCGCTTTATCATGCCTTTAATATAGGCATAGGCGGCCTGAAAGTCAATCTAAAAGAGAAAATGTCTCGTTAAACACCTCTGCTACCGATGCGATACTCGAAGTTTTTGGTGTGGGTGTTGCGCTGCCGGTCGATGTCGAACCCGGCGTCCCGGATGACGTCCAGGTCGTTGCTGATGCGCCGACCGAGCTGGGCGGGCTTCTTGTATTCGAATTCGAGGTTGAATTCCCGGCCGACCCTGCGCAGCGCCGCGAGCAGCCGTCCCGCCGACACCGGCTCCATGGTGTTCTCGTTCTCGAACCTCACCTGGTAGCGTTCGATGAACCCCACCACGTGGTTTGCCCGGTCGTCCTCGCCGTAGCGGGCTTTCTCGTCCAGCTCCACCGCGTTCCGGTAGGCATGGAAGAGCGACGCCAACGCCGTGGCAATGGGGTTCGACTCCCGCGCCATCTCCTGGCTGGTGTCGTTGATGGAATGGATCTGCTCGATGAACAGCGGGCTCAGGTCCTCGAGTCCGCTGGTCACCTCGTGTTCCTCGGACCCGGCCAGCATCATCAGGTACATCAGGCTCAGATAATCGTTGCACCGGCGCTTGCCATGGGTCGGCATGGTTCGGTGCAGCAGGCGCATGACCTGTTTCTGGGCTCCGTCCCGGATCATCGCCAACACATGGCTGGTCCGCTTCATAATGGCCGAGATGATCAGGTCCCGGTTCTGCTGGATGGCGGAGATGACCTCCGACTCTAGAAAGCAGTCGCTGGCCTGGTTGGCGAGGTCGAAGTTGATGACGAAGGACCTCGACAGAATCTCCGAAAGCTCTCCGCACAGCGGCTCGATGCCGGTGGTGTTCAGCAGGCACTTGGTCCGCTCGGTGATGGTCTCGCTGTCGGTGCCGCTCTTGCGTTTCTCCTTGGCGATACCGGTGATGCTGGTCAGCATGAAGGTGGTCAGATCCTCGGTCATCTGCTTGACCTCGATGTTGTCGAGGACGATGAGCGGGTTCTGCGAGCCGTCGGTGTAGTTCGCCGCGTCGGTGGCCTTCTTGTGCTGGGGCTCGCCGTAAAGCAGCGTCGACGTGATCTTGCTGGCAGTGGTCTTGCCCGATCCGGCCGAGCCCTCGAAGCGGGTCATGGGCCGCGTCCCGGCGAAGTCGATCAGCAAGAAACAGGAGAGCCAGGAAAGGATGAGAAAGCGATCTCCTTGTGGACAGGTCATGTTGCCCACCAGCAGATCGACCAGGAGCCGGTCCGCCTCTTCGAGGTCGGCGTCGGGCAGGAATTTCAGCGGCTTCATCTTGCGCGAGCCGTCCAGGATGATGCCGTCCTCGTTGCCGCCATTCTTCATGATCTGAATTTCGTCCGGGGTGATCTTGGCGATCTCGTGCTCCGGATTGTTCAGGTTGAAATAGACGGTGTAGGAAGCCACATCGGTATGCAGCCAGGAGAAATGGTCGCGCACCTGGCCACGGATCATGGCCAGGCTGGGTAACACCTCGAAAAATGTCCGTCCGCCGTTGGATGTCGGCACCATGCCCGTGTGCTTGTAGAGCATGGCCGCGTAGTGGCGCTTTCGGCCCCGGTCTGGCGAATCCATCCAGTAGATGGCGTTGTCGAAATACATGAACGGCTCACCCTGCAGGGTATGAAAGAACTGGGCACCGTTGGCGGTAAACCAGTCGTAGGCCGCCTCGGCTGCCAAGGTGTAGTCGGGAGCGCCGTTCTCCAGCTCCGTGTCGATCAGCACCTCGTCGACCCGGGCGCGGCATGATCCGGGCATTGCGCCGGACATCCGCTTGGCCTTTTTCTTTTCGTTGCGGAACTCGACCTTGCGGTCCTTCTGGATGGCGCGGATCTGTTCCTTCAGGGTGGCCATGGAAACACCACCGCCGATGCGCTCCTGCACCAGCTTCAGCAGGCGTGCCTGTTCCAGCGGCGACTGTTCGGAAATTTCCCCCAGGACCGGTTCAAGCAGGCGGTTGCGTTCTTCCTCTTCAGCGCCCTCGGGCAACGAGCGCACACCAAATTCGATGGGCGTGCTGGCTTCGGCGAGCAGGCGTTCGAAATCCTCCAGGGTATGCCCGGCGGCAATGTAATCGTTGACGTCGATCTTGGCGATGGCGAGAAGCGCCTCGGCCGCCTGGATTTCCTCGGCGGGACGTCCCGCCAGTAGCTTGGCCAGCTCCTTCGGCCCCACGCTTGCCGTCAGGCCGAAGCGTTCGGTCAGCTCCTGCCGGGCCGAGAGCTGTGTCTCCGACAAGGGCAGCGTCACCAGGCGGGTGTCGATTTTGTGTTCGGCCAGGGTGCGAGCGGTTTGCAGCGCCCCTTTGAGACCGGCCTGGGAGAGTTCGTTGTCCTGGCAGATGTAGACAGTTTCGACGCCGCGCAGCTTGGGGATCAGGCGCTCCCAATCGGCGGCCCGGATGCGGACGGTGACCGGAGATACGGTGGGCAGGCCCAGTTGCATCAGCGCCAAGCAATCGGTCACCCCCTCGGTGATGATCACCTTGCCGGGCCTCGCCAGCAGGCAGTCCTCGTTGAACAGCAGCGCGTTGTTGATGAAGTCGGCGACGTAAGGCCGTTGGTGTTCGTCGTGAACCGGCAGTTTCTTGTATTTCCCTTGCTCCCAGCCAACGTCCGGGGTCCACGGCGTCTTGCGGCCGATCATGAACACCACCCGGCCACGGCTCCAGTAGGGAAAGACGATCCGGCGCTCGAAAAATGGCGTCAGGCCGTCCTGGCTGGTGGGACGGAAAGCGCCGGTGGCGGCGAGCTCCCGCTTGGAGAAACCGTCCTCACCCCCGGTCAGTTGGGCGACCGCGCCGGACGCGTTGTCCGCGTAGCCGATCAGGAGATCGTCGATGGTCTCCTCGCTCAGGGCGTATTTGGATTTCAGCCAGTCGAGGACCTCCGGCGACTCTTTGAGTCTGGCGTGGTAAAGCCTGGCCAGCGAGGTCAGCGCGTCCTTGACCCGCAGTTCGAAGGCGCGGTCGGCCTCCGTCTGGGCGAGACGCTCCTGGCTGAGGCCATAGCGCGACAGCGGCGGCAAGCCCGCCTTCTTGGCGAGATAGTCCCGGGCCTGACGGTGGCTGTCCGGCATCGGACCGGATTGCCCGGCGGTGACCGAGCCCGTCTGAATGAACTCAACGAGCTGCAGCACATCACCGCCGACTCCGCAGCCGAAGCAGTACCAGCCCTGCTTGTCGAGCATCACGTGCAGCGACAGACGCGACTGGCTCTGATGGTTGGGGCAGTCGCACATCAAGCGCTGGCCGGTCTCCTGGGTGATCCGTCCCGGCAGGAGTTCCCGGGCCACGTCACCGATGTCCATCTCGGTGACGTGCCGGTAATACTCCCTGACGTTATCCGTTCCGCCCATACTCATTCGGCCTCCGCGACACGGGCGAAATCGGCCTCCGCGTGCTGGGCGGCGTCCAGAAACAGGGGCAGAAAGGTCCGACGGTCATCCACCTGGCAACGCTTGGCGCAATTCTGGATGCCCCAATGGTCGCCCAGGACAATGGCGGTGCGCCGGGCGCGGGTCACCCCGGTGTAGAGCAGATTGCGGTGGTGCATGAAGGAATGCGCCTTGTGGACCACCACCACGGCGCAGGGGAATTCGGACCCCTGGGTTTTGTGGATGGTGAGCGCATAGGCGAGCTGCAGGTCCTGAAGGTCGGGCGAACCCTTTTCCATCTCCACGGGCATGCCGTCGAAGTCGATGACCAGGGTGCCGTTCGCGAGGACATCGACCACATAGCCGATGGCACCGTTCATCACGTTCAGGTCGTAGTTGTTCCGGGTCTGGATGACCTTGTCGTGCTTGAGAAACGGGGCGCGGCGGCCCATGGCGACCGGCGGTACTTCGGTGTTCCAGAGTTTTCGCTGGATGAGCCGCTGCAGTTCCTCGTTCAATTCCTTGGTGCCGAGCGGCCCCTTGTGGGTCGGCGTCAGCACCTGCACGTCCTTGATGATGTCGAAACCCAGGGCGTCGAGCCGCTCCTGAAACAGCTCCAGCAGGAACGAGCGTGCAGCCATCGGATCGGTGAACTGATCCACCAGGTACCAATCCCGGCATCCGGCCACCGACGCCTCGCTGGTCTTGCACACCTCGCCCTTGAGAACGGCGGTGCAGTTCTCCTTGAGGACGCCAGCCTGGCGCACGACCTTGTCGAGGATGACCGTGGGGATGGCGCGTGTCTGGATCAGATCGCGCAGTATGTTTCCGGGTCCCACCGGCGGAAGCTGGTTGTGGTCCCCGACCAGCAGCACCGTGGTCCGCGACAAATCGACCGCCTCGAACAGGTGCCAGGCCAGCGGCACGTCGACCATCGAAAACTCGTCGACCACCAGGACGTCGGCATCGATGGGGTTCTCCTTGCTGCGGGAGAAACCCTTGCCGTCATAGCCGAGCAGGCGGTGAATGGTGGTGCCGCTGCGACCGCTGACTTCCTCCAGGCGCTTGGCCGCCTTGCCGGTCGGCGCGGCGAGCACGACCTCCAGATCGCTCTCCTCGCAGATGGTGTTGATGACCGAAATGGTGTAGCTCTTGCCCGAACCGGCTCCACCCGAGATCAGGCTGATGCTGTGATTGAGGGCCGAGCGGACCGCGTCGAGCTGCTTCTCGTTCAGCGTCGCCGCGCAGCGCCGAATCAGAGCATCGAGTTTCTTGACGGAGTGGAAATGCGGGTTGGGTGTTTCGGCCTGACCGAACAGCGAGGCCAGCTCCCGCTCCATGCGGACGATCTCGGGCAGAGCGACCACGAAACGCCCGCCGTGGGAATCGCAGGAAAGCGTCTGTTCTTCGATGAGCGCGTCGAGGGCGCTCTCGATACGGACCCGGCTGTCCAGGGCATCCATGACCAGCAGCAGATTGGCCTGGTCCACCAGATCTTCGTATTCGATCCAGCAGTGGCCATTGTCCAGGGCTTCACGGACGCAGAAATTCAACCCAGCGCGGATACGAGGGGTATGGTCCTTGGGGGTTCCCAGCTTGCGGGCAATCTTGTCGACCTTCTTGAAGCCGAATCCCCGGATCTCCCGAATGAGGATGTACGGGTCTTCCTTCAGGATATCGAGGCAGTTGCCGCCGAGTCTTTCGACCAGGGTGGTGACCTGATGATGGGTCAGGCCGAATGCCGACAGCCAGGCCATGACGGTGTTGACGCTGCGGTTCTTCAACCATTCGTCACGCAGCCGCCGGGCCGCGTCCAGAGGCAGTCGAGCCTTGAGCGCGATGCGCTCGGGGTCATTCAGAAGGGTTTCTTCAAAGGCGTCGCCGAAGCTCTCGACGATCAATCTGGCCTTGACCGGACCAATGCCCTTGATCTCTGGATGGTTGGCCAGATAGTGGATCAGCCCCTCCGGATCGAGTTCGAGGTCGTGCTCCATCCCGTCGACCTTGAACTGACGGCCGTATTTGGGATGGGTGGACCACGACCCGAGCAGGACCACAGGCTGATTTTCCCGGGCGAACAAATTGCCCGCGAACTGGACTTCCTCACCGGTCGGGGTGAGCAGTCGGCCTGCGGAGAACTTGGGTCCGGCATAGTAAACGCGCTCTATTCTTCCCCGGAGTCGCGCCGGGTTACTCTCATTTCTTTTTGGCATCTCGCGATCCTCCGGTGAAAACGTGTCAGGTACTCCTCGACAAAACGGCAGGCGGCCTGCCGGTCCGAGCAGAAGTAGACGGGGACACCGAAGTCGACGACGATGGAGGCGACCGTTCCAATCAGCGCATGCGGGTGGGCATCGCTGCGGTAGCGGCCATCGACCAGATCGCGAAAGTTGCACTCGACAACCACGCAGGCGGATTCGTAGGCGGAGAGCTTTTCCAGCTCGCGGTGAAACCGCTTTCGCCCCCGGATGACGGTGGAGACGAAATCCGTCAGGGATTTGCGCTCCACCGCCACCCGTTCCTCAAGGCCGACCAGTGAGTAATCACCGGCGGGCAGCGCCTTGCGAACCGCCGAAACCTTGTCACTATCGAAGCTGTAGGGCTCCTGTTCGCGGGTGTCGACGACAACGGTGATCCGGTCCATCATCAGAACGGGATCATGTCGTCCATCGCCGCGCCGGGAGCCCCGGCATCGTCGGCCATGACAATGCGACGGTTGAAGTAGATGTTCTCGTTTTCACCGCGAGTGCGTTTGGTCACCTCCAGCTTGATGTTGAGAAGCTGCTCGAGGTGGCCCGGCAGGTCGGAGAGCTTCTGAAGCTGCAGCCCGCAGGTGTAGAAGTCCTGCTTGAGCCACTTGATGTTCTCATTGCTGGCCATGACGTTATTGCGCCAGAGCAGACGGCCCTTGTGGGTCGGCGCGAGAATGCGCAGGGTCCACTTGAGCATGGGATTGCCCGAGGTCTGGGCGCGAGTCAGTTCGACCCGGTCGACGTTGACCTGGTATTTGCCGTCGGGGACGGCCTCGAACTCACGCTCCTCGACTTCGGCGGTTTCGAAGGCGTCGTCGAACTGTGCCAGGTCGAGGTTGCTGTTGGATTGGTTTTCGTAGTGTTCCATGGTCGGATCTCCTTACTGTTGGGGTTTCGCCGCCGCACTCGCGGTCGGCTCCGGCTTCGGCCGGGCGGCACTCGCCGCAGCTCCGGCTGCCGTGTTGTTGAACGCTTTCATGAAGCTCGGAAAATCAAGGGGGATGACTTCGGGGAGTCGGCCGGTGCGGTCACCTGCGTCGTAGTTGGGACTGGGTTTGGTGCGCATCACGCGCTGCCAGACCGGCTTGCCGTCCTCGCCGGTTTTCATGTCCAGGTCGCAGAACAGGATCAGGTCCACCAGGCCGGTGACCAGCTTCCGCGCCTTTTCCGGAAGCGTCGGCACGATGCGGGTGTGTTTGCCGGTCCGGGTTTCGATGTCCCGCTCCTGGGAGTGGGAAATAAGGATCAGCCCATAGGGCAGGAAGGCCAGCTTGTTGATGACGCGCTGGAACTCGTTGTTGATCAGCGCGTAGCCCTTGCCGTAGCCCAGGTCGGATTCGTGCTCGATCTTGAATTTCTTGCAGACGTAGTCCGAGCACATCTTGTAGGCGTTATCCACCGTGTCGACGACGATAGTCTTGAACTCGTGCTTGCCCTCGGCGATTTCCGCGCAGGCCTGCAGGAGGTCGTCCCAGCAGGTGATCGGGGTCTGGAACACCTCCAGGGCGTTCAGGCCCGGCTCGGTCGCCAGGAACAGTGCGTCATCGGCCTTGGAGCACCAGGTGCTCTTGCCGATCTTGCTCGGGCCGTACACCAGAGCGGTGAGGTCCGAGAGCGTGTGTTTGGGTTTGCTTTTGGTCTTGGGAAGCATGGCTTCGTCTCCTTATGGTTGGGATTTCAAAACACCGGAGCGGCGTCTTCACCGGCTCCGTCCCGCAGCTCTTCGTGCGGGGCGATCCGTTGGAAATGGTTTTCGATGACGTTGGGGTTGCCGCCCGAGCGGCAGAGCTGGAAGTAGGCGCAGGGCCTTCCGTACTGGAAGCAGTAGCTTGTGTTGCGGTAGAAGGTGTCGCGCCGACGGGCGTCGAGCATGGCCTTGGAGAGTTCCCACAGCTCCGCCCGCAGTTCCTCGAACTGGTCGCGGGAGATGTAGAGCACCTCGCGGTGGAACATGCCCGGCTCGAGGTACTTCTCCTGGAGCCGCTGCTGGAAGGTGTCGTCGTCCTCGGGCAACTTGCGCTTGGCGCTGCTCTTGCCGGTTTTCGACTTGGCGATCAGCTCCGCCCGGCGGGCCTCGAATTCGGCTTCGGTTTCACCCTTGCCCTGGCGCAGCTTGGCCTTGACCAGGACGTTGTAGATGATGCCGCTGACCGTGATGCCGAGGGTCTGCTCCAGGTACCAGGCGTAGAGGATGATCTGGAAATCGGTCCACAGCCGTTCCAGGTAGCTGGCGTCGATCTGTGAGGCGGTTTTGTGTTCCAGCAGGAAATACTGGCCATCCTGGCGGACGATGCCGTCCACCTTCCCCGCGAGGATGAAACTGCGCGAGGTCGCCCCGGTCGCCGGGTTGACGATGGGGCCTTCGAAGGTCTTCTCGAGTGCGACGACCTCGAACTCTTCAGCCGGGTAGTGTTCCGCATAGGCGCTCATCATGGCCCTGGCGAGATGCCAGTCGGCCTGTTGATGATCGTCCTGCGCCCGGTTCGGATAGGTCCGGTCGATGTGGTCGAGGACCTTGGCCAGATCTCGCTCACCGTGCCAGCACTCCAGGCAGTCGTGAATGACCGAGCCGAAGGCCAGATTGGGGTCGCGCTCGAGCGGCACCAGCTCGTTGATGTAGCGCCACTTGCAGGCCATGCGGCAGTTGCGGAACAGCCGCCACATGGAATAGGTGGTGGTCATTAGCTCGCTCATACCGCCACCCCCGCTGTAGCAGCGGCGGGCGCTGCGCGATGCTTGGAGGCGCAGGCACAGCCCGACGGCTGGGTTCGTTCGATCAGGACCGAGCGTTCGCCGTACTCCTTGGTGGCGAAGCCGGTAAAGATGCGGGCGAGATCACTGCCGACATCGGTGGAGGCGTCGATCACGCAGGTACGGCGGGCCTTGTCCAGATTGAACCGGCTCTCCATCCGCACACGGGAACGTCCGTGCAGGCTTTCGACGGCCAGCATCGCCAGCATGAAAGTGTCTTCCAGTTCCTGGGCCGGGACCGACTCGTCAAAACGGTACTTGTAGGTGTCGTGAGTCATGATTGAACTCCTCTTTTGTTCAGGTTCTGATTTCCGAGGCCCCGGATAGCCGCACCATGCGGCACGGTGCTTACTTACCGGAGCCGGGGCTGATGCGTCGGAGATCACAGGTAGTCGGTCAGGCCAGCCTCGCTGAAAGCCTCCCGCAGCTTGCTCAGCCGGTCGTAGAGGGTGGTTCTGGGAATGCCCATCTCCCGGGCGATTTCGGCCATGGTGCTGTCGTGCAGGCGCACGCACGGATCCCGGAGCTCTTCCGGCAGCGAGGCGATGGCCCGGTCGAGGTCCATGCGGATCTCATGGCCGAGGCGCTCCCTTGTCTCGCGGGTGCCGCTTCCCAGAGAGCCCTCGCTGTCCAGGAAGTCGATCCGCTCGGTGGTGTCGCCTTCGCCGTTGTCGAGGGGTTCATTGAGTGATGTTTGGCAGAGCCGCCAGTCCCGGCATTGGGCGAACCGGGCCTCCAGAATGGTGGAGATGTGACGTTCGACGATCCGAGCCATGAAGGTGGTCTTCTTGGCCTTGGCGGGATTGAAATGCCGCATCCGCTGCAGCAGATCGATCATCAGTTCCTGTTCGAGGTCGGGTCTGTCGTCCTCGGTGAATCCGGCCTTGCCTACGAGTTGACGTGCTTTGTGCCGAATGAGGTCGGCGGCATACTTGTCGATGCCGTCGTAAGAATTCTGTGAAACCATCGGGGCCTCCTCGGAGCGAGGAGGAGGTCCGCGTGGGTGTCGGCACGGGCCAGATCACAGGACAAAGCTGTCGCGTGGGCGAAGGGGTCGCAGGTACGCCGCCAATTGCCGTATTCGGCTCGGCGACACCCACAACAGCCTCCGCCATGCGTCCAGCTTGTTGTCCAGTGTCTAAGGGTTCAGGTCGTTACGTGTTCAGGCTGCCCGTTCCTCGATGCGCATCAGGAACGGGAGACCGTGCTTGATTTCGAGCAGGCAGACTTTTCCGCTGCCCATCTGCGCGAGGTGCTCCAGCAGCGCCACGACCTCTTGCTTGAGGATGAAGTCATCCTGGTCGCGCTCGGGCCGGGGACCGCTCTGTCCGCCCAGCTTGATCTCGCGCTCGATGACCGTGTCAGGGGTGAGTTCCGGCTCGCCGTCGCGGACCGGAATGTTGGTGATGCGGCCGAAGTTGATGTCCTGCATCAACTCGATGAGTCGCCGCTTCGGTGGGGTGAGGTGTGCTTTGCTTGTCTGGTTCATGCCGAACCTCCTTCATTTGTGGACCGACCGGGGGGACAGGTCCGGCATGAATTTCCCGGGTGGCGGTCGTGAACTCTTTGTGTTCACCAGACCTGTCACCCTGCTTTGGCGAATTTTCGTTGCGACCCCGAAAAACGCCCGGGCTCAAGGAGGAGGAAAGCCCGTAAGGCTCTGATTGGTGGTGGGTTTACAGAGGAAAACTTTTTTAACTTTTTTTGCCCGGCCCCAGTGAAATTTCACCGGGCGGGTCTCCAAGACGCAAAAAGCCCCGATCCAGAATCCTGAATCGGGGCTTTAGATTTCTCGGGCTATAACGAGGCTGGTCAGTAGACCTCGTCACCTTCCGGAAGGATGCGAAACTTGCAGCGGTAGGTCTTTGTTTCTTTTATCCACTCGATGGGGTCATCCTCGATCCGGAAGAATGCCCGCAGTCGCTTTGACAGTTCTTGCTTTTGTTTCTTCAACGTGACCGCCGAATACTTGTTCTTCCAATCGATCTCCCCGTGCGAGTTTGCGAACCCTTCCAACCAACGCCACTGGACCGTTGGCTTGTTGTTCTTTCGATTCAACATGCCCATTTCGCCGTAGGAATAACGTCCAGTTTTTTCTCCCGCCCATATCGTCACGGTATGACCATCGCGGAACTGAATCTTGATTTGTGGCCATGTGGTGCCCGGCGGTGTCGGAAAAAACACCGTGCCGCCAGAATCCGGCTCAGGCACCTGGCCGATAAGGGGGGCGAATATCGCGGCCTTGTCCCGACGTGTCAGAAACCGTGGTTCATCTCCCAGGTGCAGCTCTTCGTTCAGCGCAATGAAGGGGCTGCTTCTCTGCGCCAGCAGTGTTTCAACTGCAGGACTCAGATGAAGGCGCGTGGGCGCGATCAGGACAAAGGGTTTGGGGATCGAGAGACATAATGATCGAACGACCTCTGCCAGCGCATCCTTGCTGTCCTGCATCGTCAGAACAACCGGGAAGTCCATCCCCGCCGTGGGTATGAAATCGCCCAGTCTCCATGTATGGGGCAGTCCATCGAATTTCGATTCTCGGTGTTCTATTCCCAAGGCCGCGCAGATAGCACCATTGATGGCTGACTGCTTGAGCCGGTAGATCAAGGTCTGCCTTGTGGTGAGTTGGACGGCTGGATATTCCTTTTCATTGCAGATGGCCCGGATGTTGGTCTTCACATGGGTGACAACACTCCGTGGGCATCCGAGGCCACATTCCGTTGGGCAATCCACGGCGGTCGCGTGATTCTTGGTCAGTTGAAGGAAGTGATCCCGAAACAACGGGTATCGGTCCCAACCGGAGAGCGCCTTATCCCAATCGAACAGCGCCGCCGAATTTCCAGGCAATCTCTCCAGATATGCCCAGAAGGGATCACTCATCCGATGTCCCTCCGGCTCCGACAATAAAGCCCCTGAGTCCGAGCCAGCGCTCGATAACCTCGGCATCACCATCCCGCTTGAATTGCGCTCGGTTACCTGAACTCAAGGTGACCGACCTGGGCGTCTTCGAACCGTCGAATTTAATCTGGAAGCTTGCCTTCACGATCTTTCCGCCTGCGGGAAGGGATTTTTCGCGATCACGAAGGGAGGCAAACAGATCCTCGGACCGACGAATCTCAACGTCCTTATGAGCGCCGCCCCAAAAGACCTGAACTTCCTTGAGCCTGACATACTCGATGCCATCGACATCGTCACATAGAAGCGCGTCCTCACCAATTTGCCGCAAAGGTTCCAGATCAAATCGGCTGCGCTCGTTGAAAAACTCTTCGTCTCCGAACAGGTGGAATCCGAATTTCTTGCGGTAGAGCTCCTTCTCACCCTTGGTTTCAGCGTTCATGCGGATTTCCCCGATCACGGGGTTGTAGGCAAGCACGTCGAATTTTTCAGGACGGAAGTACTGGCTGGTGGACTCACCGGCCTCAATGACCGCCTCACGGGCATAGGGCTTGCCATGGCGCACGAGGAACCATGTGTGGCCCTCTTTGGGATAGACGAACACCTTGGAATACTTACCGCGACGTTTCTTGGAAAACCATTCGTCGAGATCGGCTTCGAGGGCCGCGAGGGTTTCCTCGGATGGCAGCACGAAATCCGGCAGCGGGTTTTTCTTGGTCTTAAAATACTCGAAGGACCTGACGTTCATGAAGAACTGTTCGGCGTGTACCTTCTCGATGATTTCCCGGTCAGCCATCCAGACCTGGATCGCCAAGTCTGCCGGTGCGGCGTTCTCCCCGATTTCCACGTCGATGTCCGTTCCGGCGATCTCATCCTGAATGGAATCAAAACCCTCGGGGGTCGAGACTTCATTGACATAAAACAGCGCCTCGGCGAGATCATCCGGGGTCGTACTGTCCGGCGTCAGCAAAAGGTGGCTGAGGGCGTTGTAGTCCAGGCCATCTTCCTGCTGGACTGGTGGCAACTCTACGCCGCGAGCTGAAAAATAGGCGGCATGAGGCTCCAGAAAGGCAATGAGATGCTTCCTGTCGATTCGCCGGAGCATCTCCGGCTTCGAAAAGCGGCGTAGGTTAAAAGTTGCCATCAAATACTCCTGTCGTTTTGTCGTTATTCGTCCATGTCTGTCTCGGTTAACTCCGTTTCCATCCAACGACCTTGCCTAAAACTCGAAGGTCATCCTCCGGCCTGATCCGGATCTTTCTTACCTCCGGGTTCTCTGGCACCAATTCGATGAGCTCGTCTTTGATTTTCAGCCGTTTGACGGTCGCCTCGTTGTTGAGCAGCGCTACAACGATGTCACCATCCTCGGCGATGGGCTGCTGCCGCACGATGATCAAATCGCCATCGTTGATACCGGCACCGATCATGCTGTCACCCACCGCACGGAGTGCGAAGTGCTGTCCGGAACGAACGACGTCCGACTCGACCAGCACTTGGCCGGTGATGTTCTCCTCGGCCAGGATGGGACGGCCAGCCGCCACCATCCCCACAACAGGTACTGAAACCAGAGAGGCAGCCATCTCGCTGGGGCGACGGGCAACAGCTATGCCTCGCGACTTCCCGTCCTCCCGCTTCAGGTATCCCTTGCGCACCAGTTGGTTGATCCGGTCGTGGGCACTCGCCGGGCTGATTTCAAAGATCTCGCTCAGTTCCTTCACCGTTGGAGGAAAGCCCTTGGCATCGACGAAACGACATATCGCTTCGAGCGTTTTCCGCTGCAACGGCGTTATCTCATCCGTTTTCGCTTTGCCCATGGCGTCTCCATTTCTGTTGAAAGACAAAAAGGCGCAATGCGCCAGCAAACCCTAATAATATAAACCTGACGCATATCAGGTCAAGAAATAATCTCACACCTGATTTCCGACACTTCCATGAGCCCCTCGGTAGGTAAGGCCTGAAGAAAGCCGGTTTGAAACCGGACGAGCAGTTAGAAACCAGATAACCGACCAGAGGCGGAGCTGAGGCGGTTGTGGGTGCCATCGAACGCGCATCCCGACCGCCACCGTTTTCTGGCATCCACACCATCCAGTCCCCCGGTCCCACCGGAGGTGTTCGATGTTGGATGTCCAGGAAATGAATGATGGGCCGGGGACGGATGACCTTGGCGAAAACGGCAAACCCGGCCGCTTGTCGGGTGAGGCGAGGCTCCAGTCAGCCGCCTCCATTCTGGCCACGGCGATCCTGCGCCGAAAGGCAAAAAACGCATGTGTGGGCAATGAGTTAGAGGTTTTCGAAGATTCTTCCCCTGTGCTCGAAGAAGGACTTGATTCATTGCCGGAACAGAGCATTCATTCATGACAACTCGTCCGGAAACCAAAATAAGGAGTTGAAAATGAATGAGTTACAGAACGCCGCCACCGGCGGCAAGAATCAGGACCGAACCCGAAACTCAGTCCTTCGGCAGATGGCCCTGTTGCAATCCATGTCCCTGGAACAGCTCCGGGAAAAATGGCTCGACCTCTACGGAGAAGAGCCACCCCAGTACAAGAAACAATTCCTCATCAAGCGGCTGGCCTATCGCATCCAGGAGCTTTTCTACGGCGGGCTGTCCGAACAGGCCAAGGTCCATCTCCAGCAGGCCGCCAAGGAGGACCCGGTCGCCACTGTCAATCGACGCATCCCAGAAGAGCGGAAATCGAACGAAGCGATCCTGCCCGGGACCAGACTGGTGCGGGTCTGGAACGACCGGCGCTATGAGGTGATCGTCCTTGCCGATGGCTACGAGTTCGAAGGCCGCACCTTCCGGTCGCTCAGCGCGGTGGCCAGGGAGATCACCGGGACCAGGTGGAACGGCAAGGTCTTTTTCGGACTGAAGAAGGTTTACGGCAGAAAAGCCGAGGGAGGTTCGGATGCTTGATAACAGCAATGTCGCGCCGGGCAAAAACAAGACCCTGCGCTGTGCCATCTACACCCGCAAGAGCCACGAGGAAGGTCTCGAACAGGAGTTCAACTCGTTGGATGCGCAACGGGAATCGGCGGAACACTATATCGAAGCCCAGAGGATGCGTGGCTGGACGGCTCTGCCGGATCGCTACGACGATGGTGGATTCTCGGGTGGAAACATGGAGCGCCCGGGGCTGCGTCGCCTGCTGGCGGACATCGATGCCGGGAAGATTGACGTGATCGTGGTCTACAAGGTCGACCGGCTGTCCCGCTCGCTGCTGGACTTCATGAAGATGATCGACCTCTTCAACGAGAAGGGTGTCAGCTTCGTCTCGGTCACCCAGCACTTCAGCACCACCGACCCCACCGGCCGAATGTTTCTCGGCATCCTGATCACCTTCGCCCAGTACGAGCGGGAGGTCATCGCCGAGCGCATCCGGGACAAGGTGGCGGCCGCCAAGCGCCGGGGGAAATACTGCGGCGGCGTACCCATTCTTGGATACGACGTCGACCGAGACAACAAGAAGCTGCTGGTCAACCCGGATGAAGCCAGGACGGTGCAGTACATCTTCCGCCGATTCATCCAGATCGGCTCGGCCAAGAAGCTGGGCCAGGAATTGAACGAACAGGGATACCGCACAAAAGCCTGGACCACCAAGAAAGGCAAGGTTCGCGAGGGCTCAGAATGGAATACAGGCCACATCTACCGGCTGCTGAACAACCGGGTCTATATCGGCGAGATTGCCCACAAGGATCGCAGCTACCCCGGTGAGCACGAAGGAATCATCGACCGGACGACCTGGGACAAGGTGCAGGCCATCCTGGAGGACAACAAACCGGTCAAGGTTTCCATGGCAAGAACCAAAATGGTCGCCCCGCTTAAAGGCGTCATCCGCTGCGGCCACTGCGGATGCGCGATGGGACCGACCTACGCCCGCAAGAACGGCCGCCACTACACCTATTACATCTGCCAGAAGGACAGCAAGCGGACCGTGAGCCGGTGCCCCCTCAAACGGATTCCCGCCGGGGACATCGAGCAGGCCGTGGTCGAGCAGTTGAGCGCGGTGTTCCGCACGCCGACGCTGGTGGCCAAAACCTACTTCGCGGCCCGGGACATCGAGCAGGTGGAGCGGGAGCGGCTGTTCAAGCAGAAAGCCCAACTCGAAATGGAGCTGTCGCAGGCGCGGAAGCAAGCCATCGAACTGATGAAACCCGGCAGCGATCAGTCGGGCAAGACCGAAATGCTGACGACGGTCAATCGCCAGGCGGTCGAGCTCTCGAAACAACTGACCCATGTGAGCGAGCGATGCAGAGCCTACCAGGGGAGCAGCATCACGGAACAGGATGTGTCGGAGGCCTTCCAGAATGTCGAGGGCTTCTGGGAAGACCTTTTCCCGGTGGAGCGAAACCGGCTCATCCGCCTCCTGGTGGATAAGGTCGAGATCCGCGAGACCGGAATCGACATGGAGCTGCGAACCAACGGGCTGACAACGCTCATCGCCGAGCTGGCTGGTCTGGCATGCGAAGTCACCGAACGGAGGGCAAGCCGATGAAAATGAAGCCGACCATTACTGTTGCCGACAACGGCAACCTGCAGATCCACATCCCGATGCTGATCCGGCGCATGCGCGGCCGCAAGACGGTCATCGCTCCCCAGGCCCTGGATGGAGAAATCACCGGAGCGCAGGAACCGGTGCAGTCCGCCATCCTCCAGGCACTGGGAAGGGCCTTTTCCTGGGCCGACATCCTCGAATCCGGCCAGATCAAGTCCATCAGCGAGCTTGCCCGTACCCTTGACGTCGATGGCTCGTATGTGGCCCGCATTCTCAAGCTGACGACCCTGGCCCCCGACATCGTCGAAGCCCTGATCAACGGTGAGGAACCCAACGGGCTCTCGCTGGCCAAGCTGACCCAGACCTTTCCAGAGGACTGGACCGAGCAGCGCCGCCAGTTCGGCTTCGCCACCGACTGACGACCGGACCGGAGACCACCACAGAGAGCCGACCATCAGCGTCGGCTTTTTTACTTTAGGGGGCAGGAAACCGGAGTTGACCACGCTTCTTTTCATGGCCGAAGCGGGCGATTTCGAAAAAAACGTCCGGTTGCGGCATCGAACGATGACCTAAGACAACCGCCAAAAATGGCAATCTGCCGCAAACCCATATCAATCAAGGATGTAACTTTCCGGACGCGCTTCGGACTTCGTCCGGAGAAAACAGAGAATCAGGGGCCAAACAGAGAAAGAAAGGCAGGAAGATGGGGAGAATCGGTGGTGCGGAGAGGTGCTTTGGAAAGATGTGAAACGGGCGCAAACCCTTTAGAAACAAGGGGAAAAAGAAAACCCGTCACCCCGGAGAATGACCCCAGAGAGACGGGTTTGTCTTTTCTAAATGGTGGAGGCGCCGGGAGTTGAACCCGGGTCCGGAAATTCTCCCCTTAAGTCTCTACATGCATAGTTCCGGGATTAGATCTCGCATCCGCTTCTCTCCCGAAACAGAGATATTCGGATGCCAGCCTGAAGATCTCGTTGGCCGTGCCCAGGCACTCACGGACAACCAGCCTGTGGAGTCGACGCTCTGAATCCGGTTCTACAGGCGAAAACCGGTGGAACGGCACAGCAGATTAAGCTGCCAGTGCGTAGTTATAATCGTCTGCGATTATATTTACTTCCGTCAGTTTAACGAGTTGACAGAAAACTCGGCATGCAACATTAAGCTTCAACATCCCCGTCGAATCCGTTTCGCCCCCATAGTAGGTGTTGGTTCTATAAGTCTGCTGCCCAATCAAGGTGATCAGTCACTGTGGCGCATGGACCGCTTCATCTCAAGGTTTGATTCCTTCTCTTTCAGGGCAGCCCGTTTATCGTAGAGTTTTTTTCCTTTGGCTAGCGCCATTTCCACCTTGGCCTTACCGTTGCCGATAAAATAAATCTTCAATGGAATCAGCGCAATGCCTTTTTCGTGCAGTTTACCGATCAACTTACGGATCTCGTGACGATGCAGCAGCAGCTTCCGGGTCCGCAGCGGGTCCTGCTCAACATGGGTGGCATAGGAGTAGGGCGAGATATGCACGTTGTACAAAAAGACCTCACCGCCCTTGAGCTGGGCATACCCGTCACGAAGGTTAACCCTGCCGGCTCGGAGCGACTTCACCTCCGGACCGCTGAGTACAATGCCGGCCTCAAAGGTCTGCTCAATGGCGTAGTCGTGAAAGGCTTTTTTATTTTTACTGACAATCTTCTGTCCCATACTCTCTGCACTGTTTCTGGTTACTGATCAACAATACTATAGGTCGAATCCAGGGAAGTGCCAGTGAAAAATCAAATGGTCTCGGTTTCTCCGGTCACACGCAGCGCCTCTTCCACGGTGGTCAGCCCGGCCTGCACCTTGCGCCAGGCATCCTCGCGTAAAGTGGTCATCCCTTCACGAACAGCTATCTGCCGCAGTTCGGAACCGTTGGCCTTGGCCGCGATCAGTTTTTTGAGCTGTTCAGACATGGGAAAGACCTCAAAGATACCCATGCGGCCCAGGTAGCCGGTGTTCCGGCATTGGAGACAGCCTTTGCCTCGTTTCAGCTCAATGGAATTGTGGCCGGCAGCGAGCGGAAAGCCCAGTTTACGCAGTTCGGCGCTGTCCATTGTGTACGGTTCCAGACAGTAGGGGCAGTTGCGACGCACCAGCCGCTGTGCCAGGGCCCCCAGCATGGTGGAGGCAATGAGGAAGGGTTCGAGCCCCAGATCTTCCAGGCGGATGATGGTGGAAACCGCATCGTTGGTGTGCAGGGTGGAGAAGACCAGATGACCGGTCAGAGCGGCCTGGACAGCGTGTGTAGCGGTTTCCAGATCCCGGATTTCACCGATCATGATGATGTCCGGATCCTGCCGGAGGATGTTGCGCAGGATTGAGGAAAAGGTGACATCAATCTGCTGCTGTACCGCGATCTGATTGAACTCCTCGTACACCATTTCCACCGGATCTTCGATGGTGACGATATTGATCTCCGGAGTGGCGATCTGTTTGAGGGTGGAGTACAGGGTTGTCGATTTACCGCTGCCGGTGGGGCCGGTCACCAGGACAATGCCGTGGGCGGCGTTCATGAAGCTGTTGTAGACCAGCCGGTCGCGCCGGGAAAAGCCAAGGTTGTCCAGCTGCTGAAAAATAACCTCAGGGTTGAGAATGCGCATGACCGTCTTCTCGCCAAAGGCCACCGGTACTGTGGAGACCCGGATCTCAGCCTCCTGGCTTTCCTCCTGACGACCGATCTTGATGCGGCCGTCCTGGGGGCGGCGTTTTTCCGCGAT
This sequence comes from Desulfobulbus oligotrophicus, assembly GCF_016446285.1. Classification (NCBI taxonomy): domain Bacteria; kingdom Pseudomonadati; phylum Thermodesulfobacteriota; class Desulfobulbia; order Desulfobulbales; family Desulfobulbaceae; genus Desulfobulbus; species Desulfobulbus oligotrophicus. The sequence goes on along the minus strand of NZ_CP054140.1, from coordinate 619,092 downwards.
ATCCAGTCGGGCCAGTCCCTTGATTCGGGAGGTGATGGCCGAATGGACAGCCTTGGGCAGCTTGTAAATGGTGTGGAGGATACCGTCAATGCGAAAACGGACCAGGCAGGTGTCCCGTTTGGGCTCAATGTGGATGTCACTGGCGCGTTGCTCCAGGGCGTAGCTGAACAGATGGTTGACCGCGGCTTTGATGTGCTGGTCCGTGGAACTCAGCTCCTTGGTGGAGGCCAGGCGCACATACTGTTCAAGGTTGCCGATATCCACGGCTGTGGAAACGCTGGTCGTCCCGAATTGGGATTCTGCAGCAGTGATGGAACGCTGAAAACCGAAAAATTCGGCCAGAATTTTTTTGATGTCACTGCGTGTCGACAGATACGGTCGGATTTTCACCTGGTTGGCCCGTTCAATATCCTCGAACACTGACTGGATATCCGGGTGATAGCTGACCACTTCAAGGACGCCGTTTTGTAGTGTCAGCGGCAGGATCAGGTGACTGACCGCAAACGATCTGGGAATGGTTTTCGTCACCGTGTCCATGTCCAGTTCAAGCGGATCGAGCTTTTTAAACGGGATCTTCAGGCCCCTGGAAACGGCCCGCATAATGGTCTCTTCAGTGAGCGGTCCCTGTTGCACATCAGGGTTCTCCAACCCGAGGGCGACAATAATATCAACAAGGTCTGGAAAACCTTTCAGTTGCCTGTTGCGATCCTCCTGGCGACGGCCGCCGAACTGTTTTAATAGTTTCTGACGCTGTTTTCCCTGTTGCAGGAGAACGAATCGGCGCTGTTCGTGGGAGAGCAGCTGCTGTTTGATAAGCAGGTCGAGCAGGGCTTCGCTGTTGAGAAATGACATGATCTTTATCGGGTGACAGGTGGAGAGGAGGTGAACGGATTACTCTGGTATTTTCTCCCGTCGCCGCAACGAATGCAAGGTTTTTCCCGACAGCCGGAGAGGGAAGGCTGTTCAGGCCGGTTCCGACTGCCGTATTATGGGGAGGGCGTTATCAGTTGGGCCAGGCGTGGGCCCCTATGAGATCCACAAAGCGAACATGCTCAATGGTTGTTATCTTGATATCACCGTCACGTTTATCCGCCACCTGTAACTCCTGCACCTCCTGGCCGCCGACCGGCATGATCAGCCGCCCGGGATCTGCCAGCTGATCGATGAGGGGTGTGGGTATGCGGGGCCCGCCGGCTGTCACGATGATCCGGTCAAAGGGGGCTTCCGAAGGCCAGCCCTCGGTGCCGTCGTCAATACGCGAGACGATGTTGTGATAGCGAAGCCGGTCAAAGATCTTGCGGGCACGACTGACCAGGGCGTCCAGGCGCTCCACGGTATAGACCTTCTGACAGAGCCGGGAGAGGATGGCGGCATGGTAACCGGAGCCGGTACCGATTTCGAGAATCTTCTCAGACCCGGTAAGCTGCAGGGCCATGGTCATCAGGGCAACGATATACGGCTGGGAGATGGTCTGTCCGCTGCCGATGGGTAGGGGAAAGTCGCTGTACGCCTGTGACTGAATGGCATCCTCAACAAAAAGATGTCGGGGGACTGTGCGCATGGCGTCAAGGACACGCTGATCGGTTATGCCCCGGCGAATCAGTTGCTCCTCGATCATCCGCTCTCTGTTGATGTCAAAGATGGTGAGTGGGTTCACTGGAGTTCCTGATCCCAGGTGTAGTCTTCCAGCCACTTGCGATCTGTCTCGTTGTGGTTGCGGAAATCACAGCTGGTGACAACGTCGTTGGTGATGGTCAGAACGATCATCTCATACCCTTTGGAACTGCTGAACGAGCCGATCAGCGGCATGGTACCGAACATCCCGGGCCGGTCCTCATAGTAGAGAAATTCGCTGACCCCGGGAGCTACCTCGCGTCGGGCATTGGGTTCTCCCAGATACTGCTGCACCTCTTTCACCGTGGTCTGTCCCGGTTTGATCAGAGCGGCATCAGAGGCAAGGTGGCGAATCTGTTTTGTATGGCAGCCGGCAAGAAGCAGAAGCGCCATGAAAAGCATGAAAAGGGATGAACGCATCACACAGTTTCTCCAGAAGCAATTCATAGAACGAAAAAGGTTGTGTTCATATATCGTGAACACAACCTTTTTTCAAGATATGATACCGGTTTATCGCAGAGATGCAAAGAAAAACCGGTGCCCTGGATGTTCGTGTTCCTGATACTGCGGTGCACACACGATGCGTCCAGGGCAGAGAGGGTTAGTTCGTTGGTGAAGAGGCGTCGGCGGCACGTTCCAGGATACGGTAGTTGCGGCGCACCATCACCATGGGGTCAACCAGCAGACCAGCCTGGATCATAGCGTTGTCATACAGCTGTTCGACCAGATCCCGGGCAAAGTCAGCATCGCTTTCACGCAGTGCAGCCAGTCGTTTGATCAGATTGCTGCTGGTGTTGACCTCCATATCTTTTTTCGATCCGATACCAAAGGCCTCGGTCTGTCCGGACGCTTTGAGAATCCGCTCCATGGAGGAGGTCATAAAGCCATCGACATTCACGATCATGGCCGGGCTGTCCACCAGACGATCCGAGGCCTTCACCTCCTGAATGCGCTCGCCGAGCACTTCTTTCATCCAGCGGCAGAGCGAGGTTGCCACTGCATCAGACAGCGGCTCAACCTGCTGCTCATCGGTTGCCGTGTCGGCGGAAGGTTCTGTGCTCTCGGGCAGGGTGAGGTCGGCCCGATCTGCGGAAACCAGTTTTTTACCGTTGTATTCGCCCAGATGATTGAGGACAAAGTCGTCAATCGGGTCCAGGGTGTAGAAGATCTCAATGCCGCGTTTTTTAAACATCTCAACATAGGGCCCATACTCAACAGCAGCCCGGCTGGGACCGTTGATAAAGTAGATCTTGTCCTGGCCCTCCTTCATCCGGTCAACATACTCATCAAGCGAGATCATGACCCCGGGTTCACTGGCTGAAGATTCAAAACGGAGCAGTTTTGCCAGATCAGCGCGATGTTCAAAATCGCTGGTCATCCCCTCTTTAATGAAGATACCGAAGATCTTCCAGAAGTCACGGTACTTGTCGGCGTCCCGTTCAGCCTCTTCGGCAAAGAACTTGATCACCCGTTTGGTCAGGACTTTGCGCAGTTTGATGACGAGAGCGTTGTCCTGCAGCGATTGCCGCGAGATGTTCAGCGGCAGGTCTTCAGAGTCCACCGCACCTTTCAGAAAACGGAGCCATTCCGGAAGGATATTTTCACTGTGCTGGTCGATCAGCACCTTCTGGCAGTAGAGGTTGACACCCGGCTGCATCCGGCCCATGCCCAGCACCTCAAAGTTCTCTTTGGGCACATAGAGAAGGGCGTTGATCGAAAGCGGTGCATCGGCTGAGAAGTGAAAACGGTACAACGGTTCATCAACCGCATTGCCGATGAACTTGTAAAATTCGTTGTACTCCTCCTCAGTGATTTCAGATTTGGATCGAGACCAGATCGCCTGCACGGTGTTGACTTTTTTCCCCTCGACAATGACCGGAAAGGGGACAAAGGTGGAGTACTGCTGAATGATCCGTTCAATCGTGAACTTGGAGGCATAGGTGTGGGCATCGTCTTTCAGTTCGATGATGATACGGGTGCCGCGATGCAGGCCGGGGCAGGGGCCGATGGTGTAGGAACCGCCGCCGTCGGAGCTCCACTCCCATCCTTCGGAGCCGTCCCAGGAGCGGGTCTGAACGCGTACGTTCTTGGCAGCCATGAACACCGAATAAAAGCCGACACCGAACTGACCGATCAGGTTGACGTCTTTTTTTGCAGCCTCAGCAAGCTGTTCAAAGAAGTGCTGGGAGCCGGAGTGGGCAATGGTCCCCAGGTTGGTTTCAAGCTCCTCCCGGGTCATGCCGATACCGGTGTCGCTGATGGTGAGGGTGTGGTTTTTATCGTCACCGTTGATGGTGATCTCAAGGGGGACGTGACTGTCGAATTCGATCTTTTCTATCAAGCTCTGATGACGGAATTTTTCCAGGGCATCGGCGGCGTTGGAGACCAGCTCGCGGACAAAGATGTCACGCTCGGTATACAGCGAGTTGATGACGATATCGAGAACCTTTCTGGTCTCTGCCTGAAACTGCTTGGTTTCAACCTGTGTTGCTGTCATGGGTGATGTTCCTCAAAGTACATGAAAAAATAAGTGTGTTTACGGCCGGCCGGCACACGTTTTTGTGATAATACCAGGCAGATAAAGGGGCTTTCTTTTATCCGGGCAACATGGTAAGCACGAATGATTCTCTGTCAAGACAGGGCCTGTGCCCATGCCCATGCCCATGCCAATGCGTCTGTTAACTTCTGTGGTGTATGAAATCAATTCCGTATGACCTCTGTATTGTCGGCGCCGGTGTCTCCGGTCTGAGTGCGGCGACCTTTGCCCGGGCGTTGTGCCCGGATCTGAATGTACTTGTTATGGAACAGGCAGATGGGCCGGGTGGTGCCATCGCCTCCTATAGTGACAGTGGGTATCTTGCCGAATGGGGGCCGCACGGTTTTCTTGATAACTGTGCGGAGAGCCGGGAACTGATCCGTTTGGGCGGACTGGAAAAAGAGGTTGTTACCGCGTCTCTGGCAAAGTTTGTCCGCTACCTGTGCCTGAACGGCCGGCTGCAGTGCATCCCGCAAAAACCATGGACGATCGTCCGCCAGCCGCTGATCCCCTGGAGCGCCAAGCTGCGGGTGCTGGCAGATGTGTGGAAGAGGCCGCTTAAGGGGGAACCTTCAGTGGCAGACTGGGTGGCTCACCGGTTCGGGGCAGCACTGGTACCTTTTGCTGATGCCGTTTTTACCGGGACCTATGCCGGTGATATTGAACGGTTGCGGATCGATGCGGTCATGCCCGGTGTCCGGGAGATGGAGCAGCGGCATGGCTCGGTTATCCGGGGCATGCTGGCAAAGATGCGGGCAGCGGGAAAGGAAAAGCGAACAAAAAGGGGCCTGCCGTCCATGATCAGCTTCAACAACGGTATGGCTGCCCTACCCCGACGTCTGGCTGCAAATCTGGCAGACATAATCGAGTACGGCACAACTGTCCAGGGGCTGACCAGGCAACCTGACGGCTGGTTGGTTCACAGCAACCGGGGCGAGGTGCGCTGTCGTAAACTCCTGCTCGCACTCCCGATCAATACATCGTTGCAGATACTGGGCGCGGCGTTGCCTGTTATGCCGCCTCCTGTCTCCGCCATTCCGGAAGCAAGGATTTTCTCCGTACTGCTCGGCTTTGATTCCAGGGCGCAGATCCCTCATGGTTTTGGGTACCTGGCTCCGGAACAGGAGCAGCGTTTCACTCTGGGTGCGCTGTTTTCCTCACACATGTTTCCCGGTCGGGCCCCTGCTGGTTGTCAACTGGTGGAAGCTCTGGTGGGCGGTCGTCGCCACCCGGAACGGCTGCGTTTAAGTGATGCCGACCTTGTTGATGCGGTGTATCACGACCTCAGGCAACTCATGGAGTTGTCACTCCCGGTGTACAGCGCGGTGCTGCGGCCGTCGTCGGGTATCCCGCAATTGGAGCATGGCTACATGGGCCTTTTGCATTGGCGGCAGACCGTGCACACAACGCATGCGGATATGCGCTGCTGCGGGTTCGGGTGGCGGGGTGTCGGGATCAACGACATGGTCAGGGAGGCCCGCCAGGCCGTAGCGGCACTTGTGGAACAGAGCGGGGAAGAGCAGTCTGTTGAGGTGAAAAAGATCTACTTCTGATGCGGCCACGTGCTGCCGGTCATGCCGGCAACAGCGGTTTATCGTTTCAGTTGGGCGGTCAGTATCTCGATCTGTTGCCGAACCGCTGACTGCTGACTCATCTCTCTGGTGATGATTTTAACGGCATGCAGAACCGTTGAATGGTCACGATTGTACAGACTGCCGATATCAGCAAGAGACTGGTTGGTGAATTTGCGTGTCAGATACATGGCCATCTGCCGGGGGAAGGTGACGGTTCGTTTTCGGGAACGCGAACACAGCTCATCGATACTGACCCGGAACTGGCGGCCGATGAGATCACGGATACTTTCAGCTGTTACCTCCGCCGCACCGTCGGTTAATCCAAAGACCACGTCGCGGATCATCGCCAGGTCAGGTGTTGTCTCATGCAGGCAGCACTGGGCCTTGATACCGATGATGGCGTTTTCAATGCGACGCACGTCTCCTCTGAGGTATTCTGCCATAAATCCAACCTGATCGTCCGTGATGGACAGGCCGTGTTGGCCCATCTTATGACGAATAATCCGTGCCCGTGTTTCAAAATCCGGTGACATGATGCCGGTCACCAGACCTGAGGCTATACGACTGCGGAAATCCTCGTCAAAGTCTGTCAGTTTATTAGGCGGGACAGCAGAGGTCAGGATCACCCGACGGCCTGATTTGATGAGATAATCGAGAATGGTGTTGAGTTCTTCCTGCGTCTTTGCCTTGCCGGTCAACGTGTGGATGTCTTCCACCAGCAGCATGTCGCAGTTGTTGACATATTTTTTGGAAAACAGCTCCATGGACTTGGCCCGGATGTTTTTGACCATGTCTGCAGTAAATTGCTGAGCCGTCAGATAGTGCAGGCGGGTGGAGGGGGCGGTCTGCAGCACCTGGTGGACCACAGCCTGGGTGAGGTGGCTTTTGCCCAAACCGGTGCTGCTGTTCATGAAAAGACAGTTGCCAAAGGTTTTCTCACCACCAGCCAGCGCTTTACAGGCAGATCCGGCCAGCATATTTGATTCGCCCATCATGAACTGGGCAAAGGTGAAGGCTGGATGGAGAGAGCGCAGCTTTGGGGTGGCGGCAGTCCCCGGCAACAGCAGCTGGCCTCTTTTATTGTTCTCAAAATGCTGGGTTTGCGGGTCGGCAACGAGGAGACGGACATCACTGAACTGACCGACCTCCCGGGCGACACGGCGGATTTGCTCCAGATACCGATCTTCGACCCAGGCGCAGAAAAAACGATCCGGTCCGGTGAGGGTAAGGATATCTCCTTCCAGAGGTTGACATTGAATCGGGCTGATCCATAAGTTCAACTCACTCTCCGATAAAAGACCGTGCAGGGATTTTTTGATCGTATTCCACATCATAGAAAGCTCTTCCTTTTGAGATAAGATACCTTGCCAGACATTTCCAATTTCTTGAATGGTCTCTGATCTACTGAAAAACCGATTGCCGGTCAAAAGCGATTTGTCCCGATTTTATCTTCAAAATGAGTCGGTTCTGTTGATATGAAAAGATCTGGCCGGGATCAGACTTTCCAAGACCTGCGATGCATAACCTGCACTGACAGCGTTAAAATTAGAAAATATTTACTTATATACAGTTAAATCAAGTGGTTGTGCTGTTAACCAGCAGTTTGTTAACAATTTGTCAACAAATCAGGATCCCGGCAGAGCTCCATTTTCCTCGTTTTAGCTCAATAATACTCTATTTTTAGTTTAGCAGACACCGGCTGTCTTTAACTCCTTTTCATTCCATGCTTTCAGAAGGGAGGGAAGATGAAGAAAAAAAATGGTGGTTTTCGTTTTGTCGTTTTTTTAATAAAAACAGGATATAAGGAAACACAGCCGGTGAATGTGCCGGAAAAATGGAGTGTATTGCCCGGTTGTTTAATTGCAAAACGCAGGCAGCAGGGAAAGAGGCGTGACCGTCTGGGGGGTCTGTTTGCTTTGGAACTGTCTGGCACCTCTTCTTTATCGTGACAGGTGTGTACCGGGGCATGAAAAGCTGTTGACTGAAGAGTTACGATTTTTTATGAGACCACCTGGAAAGACAATGGGAGTAAAGAGAAATGCAGGGTTATGTGCAGATTTATACAGGTGACGGCAAAGGTAAAACCACCGCTGCCCTCGGTCTGGCGTTACGGGCCGCGGGGGCCGGACTGCGTGTGTATATCGGACAGTTTATCAAGAACGCTGCGTACAGCGAACTGAACATCCTGACCCGTCTTGCTGATCTCATCACTGTTGAACAGTTTGGCAGGGGATGCATGCTGGTCACGACGCCGGAGGAGGCCGATATCGAGGCTGCCCGTGCCGGTCTTGCAACGCTGAAGGCAGTGCTGCGCTCAAAAAAGTACGACCTGGTTGTTGCCGATGAGATCAATGTGGCCTGTGCCCTGGGGCTTCTTGGTGAGCAGGATCTGCTTGATCTCATTGCCGAGCGGCCGGAGTCGGTGGAGCTGGTTCTCACCGGCCGCGGTGCACCGGAGGCGGTGATGGCGCAGGCTGATCTTGTGACAGACATGCGTGCGGTCAAACACTACTATGACCAGGGTGTGCAGGTTCGCAAAGGTATTGAAGTGTAACCAGGAGCAGCGGGCGTCTTTATGAGGCTTCATGCACTGCCTCCACTTTGACGGGCACCCGGGAGAGGAACTATGAAAAAGCAAGCAGCCTGTCTGGCAGTGCTGGGAACCGGATCAGATGTGGGGAAATCGATTGTCACCACTGCCCTGTGCCGGATTCTGGTCAATCGGGGTCTTCGCGTAGCACCGTTCAAGGCGCAGAATATGTCAAACAACTCCGGAGTCACCGCCGAAGGTGCAGAGATGGGGCGGGCTCAGATTGTGCAGGCTGAGGCCGCACGGGTTGCCCCGCACTGTGATATGAACCCGGTTCTGCTCAAGCCGGTGAGCGATGTCGGTGCCCAGGTGGTGCTCAACGGTGCAGCCTGGATCGATGCCTCTGCCAGATCCTACACCGGTAAAAAAGAGTTTCTCTTTGCCGAGAGCCGGGCCGCCCTTGACCGGTTGCGGCAGCGGTATGATCTTATTCTGCTCGAAGGAGCCGGTTCCTGCGCCGAAGTCAATCTGATGGCGCATGATATTGTCAACCTGCGGATGGCTGCCTATGCCCGGGCGCCGGTCGTTCTGGTGGCTGATATCGACCGGGGCGGCGTGTTTGCCCAGATCGTTGGTACGCTTGCCTGTCTGTCGCCGGAGGAACAGGATCGGATCAGCGGCTTTGTCATCAACCGTTTCCGCGGCGACCTCACGTTGTTTCAACCGGGTATCGACTGGATTGAACAGCGGACCGGCAAACCGGTTTTTGGTGTCCTGCCCTGGTTTAAGCATTTTCATATCGAGGCAGAGGATGCAGTGGTCATCGAAGGCCCCAAGCTTGCCCGGCACAACTCTTTGGACGCTGATCGACCGACCATTGGCGTTATTCGACTTCCCCATATCTCCAACTTCACGGACTTTGATCCCCTGGCGCAACTGCCCGACTGCCGGCTGGTCTATCTTGAACAGCCGCAGTCGCTTGCTCAGTTGCAGGCGGTTATTCTGCCGGGTTCAAAGGCCACCAGTACAGATTTGCAATGGCTTGACCAGACGGGCTGGCAGGAGCATCTTCGGCGGTATGTCGATGACGGTGGGCATCTGCTGGGTATTTGCGGCGGTTATCAGATGCTCGGCACCTGGGTACACGACCCGGACGGCATCGAAGGCCCGCCCGGCAGCACCAGGGGATTGGGGCTGCTGCCGGTGGAGACTGTGCTGAAGGCCCCGAAAACCACCACACGCACTACTTTTACCTGGGGGGGTATTGCCGGGTGCGGTTATGAGATTCACATGGGGCAGAGCAGGTGTCCCGACGGGCAGAGCCTGCTGTGTGTACAGGACCGCAACGGCACGTCCTGCAACGATGCTGATGGGTGCATCAGTGCTGATCAGCGGGTGATGGGCACCTATATGCACGGCTTTTTCGATACGCCGGCAATCACCCGCCGCTGGCTGAGTGGTATCGGCCTCAGTCATGTGGCTGTTGATCAGCTGCACGGCCCGGCTGCCCGTGATCGGGCCTATGACCAGTTGGCCGAGCATGCTGCAGCCTATCTTGACATCGAGGCGATCATCGCTTTGCTGCCGCGGGATCTGCAGGAACGGCTGAGTCACCGATCGTGACAACGCTGTCTCTGCTGCCGACCGGTTGTACTGCACCACGGTGTACACACCTGTTGACCTCTGATCTGTTTTTTCGTACCTGCATGGAGCCATTATGATACAAGGACATGGCGGCAATGTTGTCGAGCTGGCCGAAGAGCTGGGCTGCCGGCCGGAAGATATCACCGATATGAGCAGCAACATCAATCCTCTTGGTGCGTTACCCGGGCTGATCGAGTACCTCCAGGGGCGAATGGACCGGATCACGTCACTGCCCGAGGTCGATGCGCAGGGCGCTGTTCGTGCTGTTGCGGCCCTGCTTGGTGTGAGCGAGCAGCGGGTTCTGGCCGGTAACGGCACCACCCAGTTCATCTACACGGCCTGTGCTGTTCTGAAAAGCAGGCGGGTGCTGATCGTTGGCCCGACCTATGCCGATTACGCCGACGGTGCCCGCCTCCACGGGATCATGCCTGAATTTTTTCTCACCTCGCCAAACCTTGATTTTGCCGTGGATGTGGTGCGGCTCAGTGCGCGACTGACCGGGATTGACACTGTTTTCCTCTGCAATCCCAACAATCCGACGGGGCGGCTGATTCCCCATGCACAGTTAATGGAGTTGTGTACACAGCACCGCGAGGTCCGTTTTATCATTGATGAATCGTATCTGTCCTTTGCCCGGGAAGATCAGGGTATGTGCCAATGTGCACTGGACAACGTCATTGTTCTCTGGTCAGCCTCCAAAATCTTCGGCATGCCGGGGTTGCGCGTTGGATTTTTAGTGGCTGATCCGTCTGTTATCGAACCCTTTCGTCGCTACATGCAGCCCTGGTGCGTCAACAGTCTGGCCCAGGAGGCAGTACGGTATATCGGCGCCCATCCGGATACGGTTGGTGCCTTCATCGATCAGACCCGCGCTCACCTGGACGCTGAAAGTGCACTGTTTCGGCAGCGGCTCGCCGCTGCACCCCTTATTGTCTATCCGAGCACCACCTCGTACCTGCTCATCGGTCTGCCGGAGGGACAAACCGCAGGCGCTGTTTGCCGGGCCCTGGCTGAACAGCGTTTTCTCATCCGTAACTGCGCCAACTTTTACGGGCTTGATGAGGGATACATCCGCATCGCTTTGAAAGATGCGGCTGCAAACAGTGCGGTGGCCCGGCATCTGGTCGCTCTTGTTCATTCACAACGATAAGTCTGTTATGGATCTTGCCGGTTATCTGGTCTGGTTGACCATTCCCGCCGCCTTCTGTCTGGACGCCTTGATCGGCGATCCCCGCTGGTTGCCGCATCCGATCCGCTGGATGGGATGGGCCATCACCAAAACCGAGCCGCTGTGGCGGCGGTGGCTTGCCGGCGAACAGCTTGCCGGTTGGGCCTTTGCCGTGAGCCTGATCCTTGGGTGCTGGGGCGTGGCTGCTGCGGTTGTGTCCCTGGCCTGGCAGGTGCATGCGGTGGTCGGCTTTATGGTGGAGAGTGTGCTGCTCTTTTTTTGTCTGTCAGCCCGCTCTCTGCGGCAGGCAGCCATGGAAATTCATGCCTCGCTGGCCATCGGTGAGGTTGGCCGGGCCCGTTCCCAGGTGGCCATGATTGTGGGCCGGGATGTTGATCAGTATCAGGCCGATGATATAGCCCGGGCAACGGTGGAGACCGTGGCGGAGAACGCGGTCGACGGTGTGCTGTCACCGCTCTTTTTCGCGGCCATCGGTGGTGCACCCCTGGCCCTGGCCTACAAGATGGTCAATACCCTTGATTCAATGGTCGGCTATAAGAATGAGCGTTACCTGCTGTTTGGTCGGGCTGCGGCCCGCATAGATGATGTGGCGAATTTCCTGCCGGCCCGGCTTTCACCACTGTTGATTGCCCTGGCCGCCGGCCTGACCCCAGGTCTTACCGGTCTGCGTGCATTGAACGTTGCCCGGCAGGAGGGGACGCATCATGCCAGCCCCAACGCCGGTTATCCGGAGGCAGCCTTTGCCGGTGCCCTGGGCGTGCGCCTTAACGGACCGAACTACTATCACGGGGTTCTGGTGGACAAACCGTATATCGGTGTAGGACTTGCTGCTGTAACACCGCAACACATTGCTGCCGCCTGCCGGCTTATGACCCGCACGGCCCTGATCGGTGTACTTGTTGCCTGGCTGGCGGTGAGCCGGTCTTTTTTGTGATCGTGTCTTTTGGGTTTGCTGCTCTTTACAAACCGGGCGGTCTCTCCTCATCTTCAGTCAGGGTTTCAAAGCCGGCCACGATGTCCAGCAGCTCCGCCTGGATCGACTCCTGCCGTCCCTGGTGATAGTCGAGCTGAAGCTGCCTGAGGTGGCCCTCGATGTTGCGCTCGGCAGCCTGCATTGACGCCAGGCGGCTGGCGTTTTCGCTGGCCAGCGACTCGGCAAACGCGCGGTACAGGGCAACGAACAGGTGTTGCCGGATCAGCGATGAGAACAGCTCGCGCCACTGTATGCTGAAGGTCGGCAGCGAGCGTGAATTCCAGTCCCTGTTGGCCAGATGGTCCAGCCAGGCACGGTCGACGGGCAGCAGTTGCAGCACCTGCAATCGTGAGTCAGTGAAGGCACCCGGCCTGTGATGGATGACCAGTAACCGGTCGATGTTGTCACTGAAACGCAACGCCTCGACCGCAAGCAACAGGTTGTGGACCGCTGGGCTGACGCCGGCAATCGAGCTCGGCATCGACAGCCGTTGTACCAGGGTGCAGCCCGCGTCTTCCAGCCTGCCCGCTGCTCGTGCGCCAACAACCAGCACTGCGGTGTCTCCGCGCTCGTTGCCGAGGGTGTCGAGCTGCTTCAGCGCGAAAGCCGTGACCTGCTCGTTGAAAGCGCCGCACATGCCCTGGTCGGAGCCGAACACGACCACCATCGTACGCATGCCGACCGCGACCTCGGGCGCGATGGATTCGGGGCGGTGGCGCAGGGCGATCTGCAGGCCGGCCTCGATGGTGCGATTGTACTCGGCCAGCGATTCCACAGCAGCCTCGTACTGGCGCACGCTGGAGGCGGCCATGGCCTTCATCACCCGGACCACGCCGTACAGGTCTTCGGCGGTGCTGATCCGGCGGCGCATTGATTCCAGGTTCCGGCTCATGGTGCAGCTTTCTTGGCAACAGTCAGCACCGTACCGATCACGCGCAGCAGCTCGGCGCGATCTTCGTCGACGAGCGGTTCGCCGGACTCCATGCGTTGACAGATTTTCGGTAACTGTCTGGTGACAGCGGTGCGGATCGCCTGTTCGACCCTTGCAACCTGTTCCACCGGCACGGCGTTCAACAGTCCCTCACCGGCGGTCATCAGCACTGCAACCTGTTCGGCGACCGGCATCGGCCGGTACTGTTGCTGGCGGAGCACCTCGCGTACCCGACGGCCGCGTTCGAGCGTGGCAACCGAGGCCTCATCCAGCCGTGTGCCAAAGCGGGCAAAGACCTCCAGCTCCTCGAACTGGGTGTACGACAGCCGCAGTTCCCCGGCCACGGCGCGGTAGCAGGGTAGCTGCGCCTTGCCCCCCACCCGCGACACCGAACGGCCCACATCCACGGCCGGCAGGATGCCCTTGCGGAACTGCGTCGGCGACAGGACGATCTGACCGTCGGTGATGGAGATCAGGTTGGTGGGGATATAGGCGGAGATGTTCTGCGATTGGGTCTCGGCGATCGGCAGCGCGGTCAACGAGCCGCCGCCGCGCTCAGCACGCAGTTGGGTGGCGCGTTCGAGCAGTCGCGAATGCACGTAAAAGATGTCGCCCGGGTAGGCCTCGCGGCCGGGGGGTCGGCGCATCAGCAGCGACAGCTCGCGATAGGCGCGGGCGTGGCGGGTGAGGTCATCGTAGACGATCAGCACGTCGCGGCCCTGTTCCATGAAGTATTCGGCAATGGTTGTTGCCGCGTACGGGGCGATGTACTGGACGCCCGGCGGCTCGTCGCCCGAGGCGGTCACGATGATGCTGTAGCCCAGCGCATCGTGGCGGCGCAGGTGGGTGAGGAGCTCGGCCACCTCTGAAGTGCGCTGGCCGATGCTGCAGTACACGCACACCACGTTCCGGCCGCGCTGGTTGAGGATGGTGTCCAGGGCAATGGCGGTCTTGCCGGTCTGGCGGTCACCGAGGATCAGCTCGCGCTGGCCGCGGCCGATGGGCAGCAGCGAATCGATAACCTTCAGCCCGGTCTGCAACGGCCGGGTGACCGGTGCCCGGTGCAGGATCGGTGGCGCCGGTCGCTCGACCGGCCGCCGCTCGCGCGTACGCACCGGCCCGAGCTCGTCCAGTGGATTACCCAGCGCACCGACCACGCGGCCGAGCAGTGCACCGCCGACCGGCACATCAAGGATGCGACCTGTGCGGTGGGCGAAGCTGCCCGCCACCAGCGCGTTACCCGCACCCAGCAGCACCACGCCGACCTCGTCGGGATCGAGGTTGTAGGCCATCCCGAGCAGACCGCCATGCAGGCCCACCAGCTCCTCGGCCTGAACCCCGGCCAGGCCGCGCACCCGCGCCACTCCCGGGCCGACCGAAATTACTCTGCCGACCTCATGGGTCACCAGCTCCGCGCGCGTGCCCGCCAGCACCTGTGCGACGATGTCCAGTGTCAGCCTGACGGACGCGTGCAGCGACTCCTTCATTGCGCCGGCTGTCGTTGGCTTAGCGGTCGGCGGCATGATCCCGGGCGCTCTCGTCCAGGGCCTCGAAGACCCGTGCTTCCAGTCCTTCCAGCCAGGAGCCCAGGCTCCAGGCCAGGCGGTGTGAGCGGGCGCGCAGTTCGATGCCGCAGATCAGTTTCGGGTCGGTGCCGAAGTGCACCTGGATATCCTTGCCCAGATGCTCGCGCAGGGTTGCTGTCAGCGTGTCCCGGCCCTGCTGGTTGAGCGTGAAGGAGGTGTTGACTTCGACTTCGCCGCTGGAGTCGCGGATCGTTGCGATGATCGCCTCGCGCTGCTCCGGATCGAGGTCCTGGATCCGCTGCGCAAACACTTTCAGCATCTGCGCTTCCAGATCCGCGTCAGCCAGCTCCTTCAGGCCCTGACCGGCCAGGGTGAACACTCCCTGGCCAACGCGTTCGCGAAAGTCCTGCAGCAGGTCCTCACGCTCACGTTCCAACTTCCCGAGCCACTGCTGTTGGACCTTGGCGGCCTGCCGGCGTGCGTCCTCCAGCAGCACCTGGCGCCGCGCTTCGGCCTCATCAGCAGCGCGTGCGAGCATCTGTTCACGTTGCTGCTCAAACTCCCAGTTGCCGGCGCGGTACTTCTCGGCTTCCTTTGCAGCAACCTCGCGCTCACGTGCGGCCTCCTCCAGACGGTCGGCGATGCCTGCTTCCCGCTGGTCCATGGCACCGATGATCCGGTCGTAAAACAGGCGTTTAAGCAGCCATACCAGGACCAGAAAGTTGATAGCCTGGGCTACCAGCGTGAACCAGTCGACCGCCATGCTCAGCCTCCCGCAAGGCTCAGAAAGTGGTTCCAGAACGGGTTGGCGAAGATCAGGATCATTGACACGACAAAACAGTAGATCGCCGACGACTCGGTCATTGCCAGGCCGATGAACAGCGTGCGCGAAATCACCGGTGCGGCATCGGGTTGCTGGGCCAGCGCGCCCATCGCACGTGAGACCGCCCAGCCCTCGCCGATAGCGGTGATCGGGGCACCGATGCCGACAGTGGCTCCCGCCATGATGATTGAGATCATGCCGATCAGCTCAAGGCTCTCCACGGGTACTTCCTCCTTTGTTGTCGTTGTGTGGCCCGCCGAGTTGCTCCTCGTGGGCACGTGTGGCCGAGACGATGTAGACCAGCGCCAGGACCGAAAAGATGTAGGCCTGGATCACGCCGATCAGCAGGCCGAGAACACTCATGATGACCGGAAAGAACAGCGGCGCGATCGCCAGCGCCACCGCTGCGATCATGGTACCGCTCATCATGTTGCCGAACAGGCGGATCGACAGCGAGATCGTCCGCGTCAGTTCTGAGAGGATGTTGAACGGCAGCATGAGCCAGGTTGGCTGCAGGTACGTCTTCAGGTAGCCACGCAGGCCCTGGGACATAGTGCCGAAGACAGGCACCGCCACGAACACGCACAGCGCCAGCGCCGTGGTGGTCGAGAGCGAGCCGGTGGGTGCCTGGAACCCTGGTACTACGACCAGGACATTGGACGTCACGATGAACAGGAACAGCGTGCCGATAAAGGGCAGGTAGCGGTCTGCGTCGACGTCGACCACGCCGCGGATCTGCCCGCGGATGCCATCGAGCACGATCTCCAGCAGCAGCTGTCCGCGCGACACCGAAGTCCCGCCCGTCAGTCTGCACGTAATCAGCCACGAGCCACCGGCCAAAAGCGCCATCACCACCCAGGTGAACACTAAAGTGGCGCTGATTGCAAATGGACCGAACTGCCAGTAGACGATGGCATCAGGCGTGATGGTCATGGTTCCACTCCTTTGCACGGCGCCTGCGGGAAGCAGTCGGGCCGCAGTCGCGACAGCATCACCTGGCGCACGATAATGAAGCCGGCCAGGCATACCAGCAGGCGCTGCCAGCTGCCGTCCATCACCAGGTACATGCCCGTCACCACCAGCGCCGTGCGTAGCACGAAGCTCAGTGCAAACAGCAGCGTCGGGTTGCGTGTGCGTGCCAGCCGCTGTACAGTCAACCACAGGCCGCCGAAATAGAGCAGGCCCAGGCCGAGCCCGGCCACCAGTGCCAACAGCAGGAGAAGCGCGGTGTTCATTGGTCGGCCTCCTGTTCTGCTTCGTCCTTCTCGATCATCCTTGACTCCTGATTGACCCAATACCACGCATTGAGGCAACCCAGTGCGACCCCGCCCAGCAGCAGTGCCAGGGTCCACGAGAGATCGCCCGGCCAGCGGCGGTCGATCCACAGTCCCAAAAATGTCCCGGCCACGGTCGGCACGGTCACAGACCAGCCAACGATGCCGGCCGCCCCCAGGCCGTGCCAGAGGGTGCGGTCGCGGCGGCTGCGCATCCGAACCTTGCGCGCTTCCCTGGCACCGATCTCCTCGTCCAGTCCGCGCAACGGCTCATTCGGCGGTATGGGATCGCGTTCAGGCATGTCTGCGCCCGTCCCAGTCCAGGACCTGCTGCACCAGACTGGTCTCCAGCCGGTCCAGGGCGTGACGAGCCTGCTGCTCCTGTTCGCCCTGTTCGCGGAACTGCGCCAGCACCGCCTGCTGCAGCTCGCCCAATTTGCCCTGCAGGGCGTTCCAGGTGGACACCCGGACGTCTGTGCCGTGCTTGACCAGCAGGCCTTCGTCCACCGCGAAAAAGGTCTCTTCACCGTCTGCAGAGGTCAGGGTGAGAATGCCTGGGACCAGCACTGCCACAAAGTCGACATGACGCGGCAGCAGGCAGAACGATCCGTCACTCGCCTCAGCCACCAGTTTTGCGGCCTGCTGCTCTGCCAGCACGCCCGAGGGCACGATGACCTTGATCCGCATGGTCATTGAACTACCCTCCGTGCTCATGGCTTCTTCGCCTCATCGACTGTGCCGATCATGTACAGCGCCTGCTCGGGATAGCCGGAGAACTCGTCGTTGAGGATACGCTCGCAGCCGTCCAGCGTGTCCTCCAGCTCCACCATGGCGCCGCCCATGCCGGTGAACTGCCCGGTGGTGAAGAATGGCTGGGTCAGGAACCGCTCCAGCCGCCGCGCTCTGTGCACACGTCGCTGGTCGTCGCGTGACAGTTCCTCCAGCCCGAGCATGGCGATCACGTCCTTGAGTTCGTCGTAGGCGGCCTGGGTCTCGCGGACCTTGCGCGCCACCTCGTAGTGGCGCTCGCCCACCATCGACGGGGTCAGCATCTTCGACTCCGAGCGTAGCGGGTCCACGGCCGGATAGAAGCCCTGGCTTGCGCGCTCGCGTGAGAGTACGATCAGCGCCGACAGGTGACCGAAGGTGTGTGTGATGGCCGGGTCGGTGAAATCATCCGCCGGCACGTACACAGCCTGCACCGAAGTGATCGCTGCGCCCCTGGTGGTGCAGATGCGCTCTTGCAGCTCGGCCAGCTCGGTGCCCAGGGTGGGCTGATAGCCCATGCGTGAGGGCAGCCGACCCAGCAGACCGGAGACCTCGGAGCCGGCCTGGATGAAACGGAACACGTTGTCGATCAGCAGCAGTACGTCCCGGCGGGCGTCGTCACGAAAGTACTCGGCCACGGTCAGCGCCGCGTGGCCGATCCGGAAGCGTGCGCCCGGCGGCTCGTTCATCTGTCCGAACATCAGCACGGTGTTATCGCGCACGCCGGCCGCCTCCACGTCGCGCACCATCTCTTCGGCCTCGCGCGAGCGTTCGCCGATGCCGCAGAACACCGTGACTCCGCCATGGCGTCCGGCAACGTTGTTGATCAGCTCGGTGATCAGCACTGTCTTGCCCACCCCGGCACCGCCGAACAGACCCGCCTTGCCGCCGCGCGCGAGCGGGGTCAGGAGATCGATGGCCTTGATTCCGGTGACGAAGATTTCCGAGGTGGCGCCCTGGTCGACGAGCGATACCGGCTGCCCGTAGAGCGGACGCCACTCACCGCCATGCAGGTCCTCACCGGCGTCGATCGCATTGCCGAACACGTTGACCACACGGCCCAGCATCCGTTCGCCCACCGGCACCCGCAGCGGGTGGCCCGAATCGTAGATCGGCGTGCCCCGAGCCAGCCCGGCGGTCGGGTTAAGGGCGATACCGCGGATGGTTTCCGTATCAACATGACCAACCACTTCGACCACGACCTCGCGGTCTGTCCCCACGTGCAGTTCGCTATGGAACTCCGGAAGGCCGCCAGGGAAATGGGCATCCACCACGCTGCCACGTACCGACAGCACGGTGCCCTGGGAATGGTCGTGATCGGTATTCATTGCGTGCTCACCTCCTGGTGACAGCAGCCGCAGCTGCGGTTCTTCTACAAGCCCCCCGGCATCGTGCGTGTCCGGAACACGGCACACGACCCTGTCGGCAACGCCTTCGCAGGATGGAGACGACAGCAGAGTCTCGACCTCTTCGCGCCACCTGTCTGCAAGCCAGTGATTCGGAACCACTTTTCAATGATTTTGCCGGTCACCGACCTGGACGGCGATACCCCGGCTTGCAACCCTGCGAAGAGAGCCATCGTGGGTGCATCGGATGGACGAAGGCAAGTTGATTTTCGCTGTGGTCATGGAGCATCCGCCGCTCCACACCTTCAGAAGGATCGTCGTCCGTTGTTCGGGCGAGCGGAAGGTCACGTCGTTCTCTGACCTGGACCTGTGCATGATGTTGCACAGCTGACCTTTTACGAGAGTCTTCGGGATACAGGCCCTTTCGATTGGGGTAATTGCCGGCAAAGGGGGCACTGCCGACCAGATCCGTTTCGCCTGGTCTATTCAGGATCCTGAAACCGGCAAGGAACTCTCGTTTGTCACCAACGCAGGACATCTGGATGCACAGACCATTTCCGAGCTGTACAAAGAGCGTTGGTGGATCGAATTCTTTTTCAAAGGGATAAGGGGCACCCTCAAAATTAAAACTTTTCCTGGAATAGTATACAATGCGGTGATGACTCAAACCTGGATCGCCCTGAGTGTTTACTTACTCTTTGCTTTTTTGAAATTCAAGACCAAACTGGACGCATTACTGCAGCAGATGCTGCGTTTGCTCCAACTTAATCAGCCCTTTCAAAGCGCCTGACCAGAATCTGCCATTTACTTATACGTAGTTTTTGTTATTGCAAAATCTATGAGTCAGCAGTGATTTCGCATACAAAAAATTACAGGTAAACAGTTAGTAACTATTCAGCATCTTCGAGGTATCGGATTTGAGTTGACACCATAGGAGACGTGAACAACGGGCAATAGGGGAATGAAAAATAGAGAAGCTGGAGAGCAGGCGGACGGGTGGAAGTCGGCCTGGCGGGCTGAAAACAACAAAACCCCGAGGGGATTACCCACGGGGTTTTGTATTTAAGAAGAACCGCTTATGTGCAGCGGGTTATTTCTGGCTCCCCGGGACGGACTCGAACCGCCGACAGGGTGGTTAACAGCCACCTGCTCTACCGACTGAGCTACCGAGGAATGAGGTGCGTACGGTGCAACGGATGGACGCTGTACGTGCACCCGTTTACAGATAGGGCTTTTAGCATAGAGACTTCAGTGCGTCAAGAAAAAGTTGTGGATGGATCTGTAGTGCTGTGCGGTGGTTAAACGGCAGACAGGTCAGGAAAAACCGGGGGTACAGGGTACACAGTATAAAGGGCGGGTTTGGGAGCGTACAGCTGATCATCAAGGTCAGCACACGGCTGTCCGCCACCTGACACGACGTGCAACGCCTGCAGCCTTCGTTTGTTTCAGGAAAAGGCTAATGGAAAAATTATGGTTTTTCCAGACGGACCAGCTGTAATGCAGCCCACTCATCCCGGTGACGATGATCCAGCAGCTGCCAGCCAAGGGCACTGTAAACAGCTTTGATACTGTCCTCCTGCTCACCGCTGAGCAGCCCCGCCAAGACAAGGTGTGCCCCTGGTTCTGTCAACCGGGTGAACTGTTCCGCCATGCTGACAAGCACGTCATGGATAATGTTGGCACAGATCAGTTGAAAGGGGCCGGAAATCCGTTCGAGAGAGGTGCTGTTCACTGTAATGGCTGCGGATAACCGGTTATGGGCAACGTTATTTTTAGCAACGGTGACGGCCTCCAGATCGTTGTCAATGGCAATGATGTTCCCGGCTCCGAAGAGGGCGACGGCCATGGCTAAAATACCGGTGCCCGTGCCGACATCAAGCACGGACCAGGGGCGAATGGCCTCCATGCTGTTTTTGAGAAGATCAAGAGCCATACAGGTTGAGGCATGTTGCCCGGTGCCGAAGGCCATGCCCGGGTCCATCTCAATAACGGATTCATCGGGTTCTGGTTGATAGTCTTCCCAGGATGGTTTGATGACGAGCCCGGGAATAACCGCAAAGGGTTTGAAGTACTGTTGCCAGCTGGTGGCCCAATCCTGATCAGCCAGGACGGTGAGGTGCATCTGGTTGGGGATAAGACCATAGAGAGAGAAGAGCGCGGTCATTTCATCTTCAACCAGGGTACGGATACTCTTAACAGCCTCTTCCAGTTCCTGTCCGTTGTCTGTGGCTGTGAGTTGAAAAAAACCGCTGATCGTTGCTCCGGCTTCGGTCTCCGGACTCTGCTCGACCCCGGATCCGCTCAGTATACCCAGTAAGTCTGTGGCAGGGTCTATAAGAAGCAGGGGACAGAGCAATGAAACCTGTAGCCAGCGGGTTGCAGTTGGTGGATTGTCAGTAGGGTGCATGGCAAAAGTATATTTAAGCAAGAGTGATGTGGGAAATAACGGGGATAAACAGTGTATGCAGACCTGGAATTTTACAGTAAGATGAGCGTTCCAGGATTTGATGGTTACTGTCTGTCCATTGAAGAAGATGCTGTTGCAGGTTCTCGTCAAATGTAGATTGACAAAATAAATGATCCACGATTATCTGCAAGGTCTGATTGTACTGTTGACCGATCCATGCTGCCAGCCGAAATATTGATGATCAATGGTACAGTAGCCGGCTCACCGTTTTTCCGGTTCCTTGAAGTCCGTCGGTTGGCTTTCCAGTACCGCTATGATAGATACCACCGGACATCATATCGTCTATGGCGATCTGATCGACTATCTGACCGGCGAGGTGTTACCGGATACCGATGATGAGCGCATCCGCCAGCAACTCGCCAGGCGGCTAGTGGAGGATCTGGGCTACAAACGGGAGGAGCTTGAGCCGCGACTGGTTATTCATTCCTGTTTCAACAACAATCAGGTACAGACACGCATCGAGCTGGCTGTCAGCATACATGGCCGGCGATTGTTTATTCTCCGTTATGGACCCGGCTCCCTGGTGACCAGAGAGAAGGCGGCTATTGCCGCAGCTCGAATTCTTGAACCGGATTATCGGATACCCCTGGCCGTGGTCACCAACGGAAGGGACGCCGAATTGCTGGAAACAAAACACGGCACGGTCGTGGCTGCAGGTCTTGACTGTATCCCCGATCGAAAAGAGGCGGAACAACTGTTCTATGCATATGCGTTTGAACCGTTTGCCGACCCTAAACGGCGTGAACAGGCCCTGCGTATCCTCAACGTTTTTGATCTGGATATCTGCTGTCTCGGCAGTCGTTGCCCGACAGACAGCTCCACACCCGTAAAAAAAAATGATGCCAACCCACCGGTTGACTACGTAAAAAACCCTAAAGAAAGATAATGATCATGGCAGAGACACAAAACTGGAACAAGTTGAGTTGGCATAAATTCCCGGCCCTGCAGCAACCGAACTGGCCGGATAAGGAGCGATATGACGAGATCATTCAAACCCTGTCCCTGCTGCCGCCGCTGGTTTTTGCCGGTGAAATCAGAGACCTGAAAGCAGTGCTGGCCAAAGCTGTCAGGGGAGAGGCCTTTTTGCTGCAAGGCGGTGACTGCTCTGAAGAGTTTTCCCGCTGTACAGCGCCGAATATTCGCGAGACCCTTAAAGTACTGTTGCAGATGGCGGTCATCCTCACCTATGCCGGCAACAAACCCGTGGTCAAGGTCGGTCGTATTGCCGGCCAGTATGCCAAACCGCGCTCCAGTGATACGGAGAATATCAATGGCCTTGAGATTCCGAGTTATCGCGGTGATATGGCCAACTCGGCAGATCCCATTCTGGAGGCCCGTATCCCGGATCCTGATCGCCTGATGAAAGGGTATCATCTGTCAGCCGCGACCATGAACCTGCTGCGTGCCTTTACCCGTGGCGGTTTCAGTTCGCTGCACCGGGTTCAGGCCTGGAATCAGGAATTTGTCAGACAGTCACCCATGGGACGGTCGTACGAACGTATGGCCAAACAGATCAGCAATGCCCTCAAATTCATGGAGACCATCGGCATTTCCACGGATATCCCTCAGTTGAAGGAGGCCCAGTTTTTCACCTCCCATGAGGCGTTGTTTCTCGGCTACGAACAGGCGTTGACACGGGAAGACTCGGTGGCTGGCGGGTGGTACGACTGTTCTGCACATATGTTGTGGATCGGCGATCGGACCCGGCAGCTGGATGGAGCCCATGTGGAGTTTTTGCGAGGGGTACGTAATCCGATCGGCATAAAGGTCGGTCCCAGCCATGATATCGATAATATCCTCGCCATTGTTGAACGGTTAAATCCAGAGAATGAACCCGGCCGGATCACGCTTATTACCCGATTCGGCTATAAGGTCATCGACAAGTACCTGCCGCCGCTTCTCAGAGCAGTCAAAAAATCCGGTTACCATGTGCTCTGGACCTGTGATCCGATGCATGCCAACACCTTTAAAGCCGAGTCCGGCCACAAGACCCGGGATTTCGACAATATCTTGTCGGAGTTACGCTGCTTTTTCGAGTTGAACTGGGTTGAGGGTACGGTGCCGGGCGGTGTGCATTTTGAACTCACCGGTGACGACGTGACAGAGTGTATCGGCGGAGCGCGACAGCTTTCCGATGCCCAGCTGGGCCTGCGTTATCTGACCACCTGCGATCCGCGGCTCAATGCCGAGCAGGCACTGGAAATGGCCTTTCAGATTGCGGAGATGATTCGCAGCAGCTGATACACAGAGAATTTAAAGCCGGTGAGCATTATTTCCAGGTGGTGAATACGTCTATGATGGCGTCGTGGTCGGAACCGTTGAACAGCTTTTGCCGCCTGCCGGGTTGTTTGAGCATTCTTCTGACCGAGGCCAGGGTCTGCAGATATTCTTCACCCTCATGGGTTGGAGAAAAAATCACCACAAAAAGATGGACCGGACGGTTGTCAATGGCATCAAAGTTGACACCGTCCCGGCTGCGACCAAAGCAGACCAGTGTTTCGTCAAGGCTGTCAATCTTGCCGTGGGGAATGGCAACACCGTTGCCGACTCCGGTCGAGCCTATATTTTCGCGGTCCAGCAGGATGTTGTAGAATGTCTCTTCCGTAAAACGACCCGCCAGAGTGGCAGCTATCCCTGCCAGTTCACGAAGCGCCGCCTCCTTGGTGTTCGCCTTCATATCGAGAATTATTGCATCACGCCGCAACCGGTACATCGCATTGCCTGCACGCATCATCGTTGTCTCCGGTATTTTACCGGTAGTATTTTAAGTTGATCCCGGTATTTAGCGACAGTGCGCCGGGCAACGGTGATATTTTCTTTGCTCAGCAGTTCAGAGATCTTGTTGTCGCTTAACGGTTTGGCGGGGTTCTCGCTGTTGATCAGTTGGCGAATTCTCGTCTTGATGGCTTCTGCAGCCACCGTGTCACCATCCGGGGTTGAGACTGCTGTACTGAAAAAATATTTTAACTCATAGATTCCCTGCGGACAGTGGACGTACTTGTTGGTGGTCACCCGACTGATGGTTGACTCATGCATGCCGATATCCTCGGCAACGTCACGTAAAATCAACGGCTTCATGGCGGCCGGCCCGGACTCGAAGAAGTCCCGTTGAAACTTAAGCAGGCTCTCCATGACCTTATAAATGGTTTTTTGTCGTTGATCGATGGACTTTATAAACCATTCCGCATTACGCTTGTTTTCGCGCAGATAGCTCTTTGATTCCGCACTCAGGCCGGTGCTTCGCTGTTTGAGCAGTTTCAGGTACTCTTCTGAAAGCTGGAGCTGCGGCAGACCTTCGTCATTGAGCTGGATCACAAATTCGCCGTCGATTTTGTACACATAGACATCTGGAATCACGTAGTTGATCTGCCGGTTGCTGAACTCATTGCCGGGGTAGGGTGTCAGCTCCTGGATAACGGCGATGGCCTCAAGAATCTTTTTCTGCGTTGTGCCGACTTCCCGGGCCAGCTTCGCGTAATTCTGGGTCTCGAGCAGGGGCATGTGCTGGTCGACTATCTGATAGGGCAGCGTATCATAGTAATCAAGGCGGTCAAGTTGCAGGAGCAGAGATTCACGGATATCCATGGCGCCTACCCCTGCAGGCTCCAGGCTCTGCACAAGGCGCAGTGCCCCCTCAGCCTCCTCAGCGGTGCATTGGCCGTACGCACGGATATCTTCAATGGTGGCCTCCAGAAAACCGTGTTCATTGAGGTTGCAGACGATGAAGGTGGTGAGAAGGATGTCTTGTTCCGTGAGATCAAGATGGGTCAGTTGCCACTGGAGATAGGCTGTTAAATCCGGGGTGGTGGAGATAAAATCAAACTGAGAGGGGGCATCGGCGGGTGGCGTCTCTCGCGAAAATGAAAGATCGGAATCAAACGAGTTGACATAGTCGTTCCAGTTTATTTCAGCAACAGTGGCCGGGTCATCTCCTTTTACCCGGTCAGTGAAAGCAGTCTCGGCCTGGTAGGGATTTTCTTCGGCATTGAGCGCTTCGGGATTGACAGGCTGTTCCAGCAGGCTCGGTACCTCTTCCAGCATGGGGTTTTGTTCGAGTTCTGCATGGAGGGCTTCGGTCAGTTCGAGACGGCCAAGCTGCAACAGCCTGATGGCTTGGCGCAGTTGCGGCGTCATGACCAGTTTTTGTGCAAGCTTGAGATTCTGTCTGAGTTCGAGCGCCATAACTAAGAGACCGGATGGTGCCTACATGGTGAAATGATCACCAAGATACATTTTTCTGGCGACAGCACTCTGGATAATTTCATCAGCTCTGCCGCTGGTCAGGATCTGGCCGTTATTCATGATATAGGCTGAGTCACAGACTTGCAATGTTTCACGGACGTTGTGATCAGAGATCAGGATTCCCAGACCCTTTTGTTTCAGTTCGCGGATGATTTTCTGCAGATCAACCACGGACAGCGGATCCACCCCGGCAAAGGGTTCGTCCAGGAGGATAAATCGTGGTCGTGTTGCCAGGGCCCGCATGATCTCCACCCGGCGTCGTTCTCCACCTGAAAGGGCATGCCCTTTGTTGCCGGCCAGGTATTCCAGCTTCAGTTCAGCCATCAGTTCGCTGATTCGGTTATTGATCTCATTTCGCGGCAATCCCAACGGTTCCAGGACAATACGGATATTCTCCTCAACGGTCAGCTTCTTGAACACCGAAGGCTCCTGCGCCAGGTAGGTGATACCGTGCGAGGCACGTTTGTGGATCGGGAGCGCGGTTATATCTTCCTCGTCAAGGAGTATGGCGCCGCTGGTCGGTCGGATAAAGCCGACGATGGAATAGAAGGTGGTGGTTTTGCCTGCACCGTTCGGGCCGAGCAGGCCGACCACGGATGAGCTGCGGACCTGCAGGTTGACCCGGTCAACCACCCGCCGATCCCGATATTTTTTGACGAGATCCCGGGTTTCGAGTATCGAAGTGCTCTGCATTACTTTTTCTTTGATTCCGGATGGATAACGGCCCGGACTCTGCCTTTGGCGTCTGTCCCCGGTTCGACCACTGAACGTTTTTCATCAAGATAGTAGACAATGGTTTTGCCGGAGACCATGTTCTGCCCCTGCCAGGCTTTGGCATTGCCGCTCAGTACGACCTTGCGATCCTTGGCAAAATAGTCCATCCGGTCACCGGTTCCAAGCCAGTCGCCCTCACTGATCTTGACATTGTTGATGCAGATCAGCCGGTCCACCTGATTGGTGAATCGACTGTCCGTACCTGTCGTCTGTTCGTCTTTTTGTTCGGTGTAATAAACGGTCATCTCGTCGGAGTGAATAATGAGATTACCCTGACGGGCGTCAACCTTGCCGATAAAAACAACCGAGTTTTTGTTCTCCTGGGAGACCATGCGGTTTGCTTCGATACTGATGGGGACGGCTGCCTCTTCAGCGGCAAAAGAGGAGACAGTGCCGCCACAGAAAATCATGATAACGCAGCAGAGAGCTATTCGAAGTGCAGCGGCGAGGTGTTTCATAACTGACCCTTGGTCATGTACAAAAATACTGGACGATACGGTTTAGGTTTAGTTTTTGCAAGTCTGCGGATACTACTTACTTCCAGGGAAAATGTAAAGGCCGGACCATGAAGGCCTGTTTTTTTCCCTGGAGAGGGATAGATTGGTTTACAGTCTACAGCAGCAGGAGTAGAGTAATATTCTGATATTGTGAACATATAAAGAAGATCTGGAGGCTGTAGCGGTCAGCGACAAACGATGATACGAGACGAAATTGCCAAAGCCAAGGTGTTGGTCGAATCTCTGCCGTATATCCGGGAGTTCAGAGAGAAAACCGTGGTCATTAAGTATGGCGGTCACGCCATGATTGATGAGACGCTCAAACGTAATTTTGCCCTTGATGTTATCCTGATGAAGTATATCGGCATCAATCCGATTATTGTGCATGGTGGTGGCCCGCAGATCAATCTGTTTCTGGAGAAGATGCAGGTGACCCCCAGTTATGTACAGGGAATGCGGGTGACTGACGGCGAAACCATGGATGTGGTCGAGATGGTTTTGGTGGGCAAGGTGAACAAGGAGATCGTCGGTCTGATCAATCACTGCGGCGGCAAGGCTGTCGGCCTGTCCGGCCGTGATGGTGATCTGGTCCAGGCACGGAAGATGACTCTGCACGGCAAACCGGCGGCCGGTGATCAGCCACCGGAACTGATCGATTTGGGGCGGGTCGGGGAGGTCACCGCAGTCAATCCTGAAATTCTTGCTGCCCTTGACAGGCAGGATTTCATTCCGGTTATTGCACCGGTCGGGGTTGGGGAGGATGGGCAGGCATTCAACATCAATGCAGATCTGGTTGCAGGAGCCATTGCCGCTGAAATGAATGCCGTTAAGCTGATGCTGCTGACCGATGTCGAAGGGGTCAAAAACAGCAGTGGTGAACTGATTTCCACAATCTACCGGGAGCAGATTGATGATCTGATTGCAGCCGGAGTGATCAGGGGCGGAATGATACCCAAGGTCAACTGTTGCAAGTCGGCGCTGGATGGCGGTGTGGCCAAGGCACATATTATTGATGGCCGGCAGGAGCATGCGATTCTGCTGGAAATTTTTACGAGAAAAGGCATAGGTACGGAGTTGGTGGCATGAAGAATGCGGAGTGGATTAAGCGGAGTGAGGATGCATTTATAGGGACATACAACCGGTTCCCGGCGGCAATGGTCAGGGGAAGCGGTTGCCGTCTCTGGGATGCGGACGGGAAAGAGTATCTTGATTTTCTTGCCGGCATTGCCGTGTGTTCGCTGGGACATTGTCATCCCAAGGTTACCGAGGCAATCTGCCGTCAGGCAGGAACACTGGTCCATGTGTCCAACCTGTTTCATACCCCGCCGCAGATCGAGCTGGCAGAACTTTTAGTGGCGAACAGTTTTGCCGATCGGGTCTTTATGTGCAACAGCGGTGCCGAGGCCAATGAGGCAGCCATCAAACTGGCGCGGATTCATAGCAGTCAGGGCCGCTACGAGATCATCGCCCTTGCCGGTTCCTTTCATGGCCGAACCCTGGCCACTGTTGCCGCCACTGGCCAGCCTAAGTTCCATCAGGGGTTTGAACCCCTGCCGCAAGGTTTTATTCACGCTGAATTCGGCGACCCGCAGGCCATTGAAAAACTGATCTCTCCACGCACCTGTGCCATCCTGTGTGAACCTCTCCAGGGTGAGAGCGGCGTCAGGCCGTTGGACCCCGAATACCTGCGAGCTATCCGCAGTATCTGTGATCAGCATGGTCTGCTGCTCATCTTTGATGAGGTTCAGACCGGCCTCGGGCGGACCGGCACCCTGTTTGCCCATGAGCAGCTCGGCGTTACACCGGACATCATGACGCTGGCCAAAGCACTGGGGAACGGACTGCCCATCGGGGCCATGCTGACAACAGACAAGATAGCAGCGTCCCTGACCGTGGGTTCGCACGCCTCCACCTTTGGCGGTAATCCGGTGGCAGCGGCTGCCGCAGTGGAGGTGTTGACGGTTTTGTTGAGCGATGGATTTCTTGATTCAGTGCAGGAGAAGAGCCGTTACTTTGTTACCCGGCTTGAAGCCCTGGCAGAGCAGTACCCTCATCTTGCCGGTGGTGTACGGGGAGCCGGCCTGCTTCTGGGCCTGGTTCTCACCGAACAGGGCATTGAACAGGGGGCGGCCATTGTGGCTCAGATGTTTGAACAGGGGGCCCTGATCAACTTTGCCGGCAACCGGGTGCTTCGGTTTGTGCCGCCGTTGATTGTCAGTAAGGAAGAGATCGATCAACTGGTCGGCAAGCTGAGATCTGTTTTTGATCAGTTCAGCTGACCCTCAATATGTGGTGCTGTTTCTGTTGATCCGTGGATGCTTTCTCTTTGCTGGGCATTGCCATGGCCCTTGCCATGGACGCCTTTGCAGTTGCCCTTGCTGCAGGTGCTGTACTTTGTCCCCTGACCTTCCGGCCATGTTTCCGACTGGCCTTTCACTTCGGCCTCTTTCAGGCCATGATGCCGGTGATCGGCTGGTCGGCCGGGCAAACCTTGCAGGCATTCACGGTTGCCTGGAGTCACTGGGTCGCCTTTGGGCTTCTTCTGTTCATCGGTGTACGGATGATACGAGAGGCGATCACTGCGGGAAGGGACACGAAAAAACAGAGAGATCCGAGCCGCGGCACAACCATGGTTATGCTCTCTGTCGCGACCAGTATCGATGCCTTGGCAGTGGGCCTGAGTCTGGCGATGCTCAAGGTTACGATCTGGTTCCCGGCGCTGGTCATTGGGCTGGTGGCCTGTGGTTTTACAGTTATGGGTCTTTGTTTCGGGACCAGGGTTGGTCAACGTTGGGGCAAACAGGCCGAGGTCACCGGTGGAGCCATTTTGATCGGCATTGGTGTTAAGATCCTTGTCTGCGCCCTTTTTTTTGACAGCTCCGCCGGGGGAAGTCTGTAGCGATCCCTGTTTTTGAGCACGTACACAGGGGGTGCATGGTTTCCCCTAAAATACCTTTGCAAACCCGCTGTTTTTTTGTATCAGTTAACTCTTTCTCTGTAAAATACGGTCCGTATAATCTGTGCGGACCTGGAAGAGGTGCCTTGGCGGCACTGGATGTAGAGGATAGCTTACTTTCATGAACAACCATCTTCTGTCGTTAGCCGATTTTTCTCAAAAAGATCTGCAGTCTATCATTGATCGTTCCCGGACTTTAAAGAAGGAGCGGGGGCAGGGTATCCGTCACCAGCAGCTTGCCGGCCGCGCCATCTGTCTGCTCTTTGAAAAACCCTCCACCCGGACAAGGGTTTCGTTTGAGGCGGCCATGTATGGGCTTGGCGGACAGGTGATCTTTATGTCTGCCAAGGAATCGCAGCTGGGCCGTGGTGAACCGCTGAAAGATACGGCCCGGGTGCTGTCCCGGTATGTGGATGCAATTGTCGTGCGTACCTTCGGCCAGGAGGTGGTGGAGGAGTTGGCCCGGTATGCTACAGTACCGGTCATCAACGCACTCACCGATCTGCATCATCCCTGTCAGGTGCTCAGCGACCTGATGACGGTGCTTGAATACAAGGGAACCCTGGAGCAGACTAAAGCCGCCTGGATCGGTGACGGCAACAATATGGCCAACTCCTGGATTGAGGCGGCATCGGTGTTCGGTTTTCCTCTGGCCCTTGCCTGCCCGGTTGGTTTTGAACCCGATGCCCGGATTCTGGCACAGGCTCGTGAGCGCAGTTCGTCACCGATTATCGTGTGCAACGATCCGGTAGAGGCAATTGCCAATGCTGAGGTCGTGAATGTTGATGTCTGGGCATCAATGGGCCAGGAGGACGAGCAGGAAGAGCGACAGGAAGTGTTCCGGAATTTCCAGCTGGATGCAGATCTGCTGGCAAAGGCTGCCGAAGATGCCATTGTCCTGCACTGTCTGCCCGCCCATCGCGGCGAGGAAATTACCGATGACGTTTTGGAAGGTTCACAAAGTGTGGTGTTTGATCAGGCGGAAAACAAAATGCATATTCATGCAGCGCTTTTAGAGCATTTCATGCTCACCGCCCGTTGATGTTAACTGAAATTTTAGTCCCCATGGGGCAGTGATAGAGCCATAGTATGACAACGAAAAAAATTGTACTTGCCTACTCCGGCGGGTTGGACACCTCGGTTATTTTAAAATGGCTGGCCAATGAGTACAGCTGTCCGGTCATCGCCTACGCCGCTGACATCGGTCAGAAAGAGGACTGGGACGCTGTTCGTGCCAAAGGCCTGGCCACCGGAGCTGAAAAGGTTGTTGTTGCTGATCTGCGTGAAGAGTTTGTCCGGGATTATATCTTTCCCGCTTTCCGCGCCAATGCCATCTACGAGGGATCGTATCTGCTGGGGACTTCACTGGCCCGGCCGTTGATTGCCAAAGAACAGGTGCGCATAGCTGCCGAGGAGGGGGCGGATGCGGTCAGCCACGGAGCCACGGGAAAGGGCAATGATCAGGTCCGTTTTGAATTAAGCTATCTGGCTCTTAACCCCGGGCTGACCATTATCGCCCCATGGCGTATCTGGGATCTCAACTCACGACAAAAGCTGGTCGCCTTTGCCCGGGAACACGATATCCCGATTCCTGTCACCAAGAAAAACCCCTACAGTTCAGATGAAAATCTGCTCCATATCAGTTTTGAAGGGGGACTTCTTGAG
Source organism: Desulfobulbus oligotrophicus (assembly GCF_016446285.1). Taxonomy (NCBI): domain Bacteria; kingdom Pseudomonadati; phylum Thermodesulfobacteriota; class Desulfobulbia; order Desulfobulbales; family Desulfobulbaceae; genus Desulfobulbus; species Desulfobulbus oligotrophicus. Next base: position 587,763 of record NZ_CP054140.1, on the reverse strand, counting down.
GACCCGTGGAACGAACCAGACGAGGAGATGTTTAAATTGACCGTGTCGCCGGAAAGGGCACCGGACACACCGACCTACGTTGAAATCGATTTTGAGCAGGGAACCCCCGTGGCTATTGATGGTGAGCGCTTAGGGCCGGTGGCGCTGATGACCAGACTCAACAGTTTGGGTGGCGATAACGGTATCGGCCGGCTGGATATGGTGGAAAATCGCTTTGTCGGCATGAAGTCCCGCGGTGTGTATGAAACCCCAGGCGGCACTATTTTACGGGCTGCTCATCGCGATCTGGAGACCATCACCCTGGATCGTGAGGTCATGGCGATTCGTGACAGTCTGATACCGAGATACTCGCAGCTGATCTACAACGGCTTCTGGTTCTCCCCTGAAATGCAGCTGTTGCAGCGTACCATGGATGATACCCAGACCACGGTCAGCGGAACGGTTCGCCTCAAGCTGTACAAGGGGAACTGTACGCCGGTCGGACGAAAATCAGCAAACTCGTTGTACTCGGAATCCTTTGCCACCTTTGAGGAGGATGAGGTGTACAATCAGGCCGATGCCACCGGGTTTATTCGTTTAAACAGTTTACGTTTACGTATTCAGGCCCATCAGCAGAAGAGATGAGTACACATTCAACTTCACCATCCGGGAAGATGTGGGGTGGGCGTTTTGCCGATACCACCGCTGCGTCTGTCGAAGAGTTCAGTGCCTCGATTCATTATGATTCTCGTCTGTATCACCATGATATTATGGGCTCCAAGGCGCATGCCCGCATGCTGGCCCGTCAGGGGTTGATCAGTGATGAGGAGCGTGATGCCATTCTTCAGGGATTGAGCGAGATCGAAGGGGAGATTGATCGCGGTGAGTTTGTCTTCAAACCTGAGCTTGAAGACGTGCACATGAATATTGAAAGTGCTCTGACCGCCAGGATCGGTCCGGCCGGTGCGAAACTGCACACCGCCCGCAGCCGTAATGATCAGGTTAATCTGGATTTTCGACTCTACCTGCGCGACGAGGTCGATGTTCTGGATGAGCTGCTCTGCGAGACCCAAAAGGCTTTTGCCCGTCAGGCCCGGAAGTATCTCGGTGCAGTCATGCCCGGCTATACCCACCTTCAGCGTGCTCAGCCGGTACTGCTTTCCCACCATCTGCTGGCCTATGTGGAAATGTTTCAGCGTGATCGGCAGCGTCTGGCCGACTGCCGTGTGCGGATCAATATCATGCCGCTGGGCGCGGCCGCCATGGCCGGGACAGGTTTGCCCATTGACCGCCAGTCAGTGGCCGAAGAACTGGGGTTTTCAGCCATCACGGCCAACTCAATGGATACCACCGGTGATCGCGATTTTGCCCTGGAGGTATTGTTCTGCCTCAATCTGATACAGCTGCACCTCAGTCGTCTGTCCGAAGAGCTGGTTTTATGGTCATCCAAAGAGTTTGACTTTATCCGTATCGGTGATCGCTACTGCACCGGCTCTTCAATCATGCCGCAGAAAAAAAATCCTGATATTCCTGAACTGATCCGAGGTAAAACCGGTCGGGTTACAGGTGCGCTTGTCGCCCTGCTGATGACGGTGAAAGGGTTGCCGTTGACCTATAATCGGGATCTTCAGGAAGATAAAGAACAGGTCTTCGATGCCCTGGACACGGTGAAGTCCAGCCTGGCCATAACCACAGAACTTCTTGAGAATACTCAGTTTAATGTACAGCGTCTGCAAGAAGCCACTGTTGGCGGTTTTATGACGGCTACTGATCTGGCTGATTACCTGGTGCGCCGGAATATGCCGTTTCGTCAGGCGCATGGCGTGGTCGGTCGTATTGTTGCCCTGTGTCAGGAACGGGGATGTGAGCTGACAGAGTTGCCCCTTGCAGAGCTGCAGGAGTTTTCCGGGTTGATTGAGCCGGACGTGTTCGATATCCTTTCCGTTGACGGGTCTGTGCACTCTCGCCAGAGTGACGGGGGAACAAGCCGGGTCAGAGTGGAAGAGGCGCTGCACAGCGTTGAGAATGCACTGGGGATAACGCCATGAAAAGATGCGGGCACTGTTGGCCGCAATATGTGATCCGTGCGTTGGTTGTCTGGGTGCCCATGGTACTGCTGATGGCCTGCGGGTATAAGGATAAACCCATACCGCCTCAACATGCTGTGCCCAGGGCCATCCAGGATCTTCAGGTGGAAGTCGATGATCAGGGTGCCACGTTCTCCTGGGGATATCCGGATCAGTCTGTGGCGGGTCGTGACCTTGATAAGATCGACGGGTTTGAACTGTACCGGGCTGAGATACCGGTGCAGTCCTACTGTCCGACCTGTCCTGTTCCGTATACGACCCGGATTGTTCTTCCCGGCGGGCTTGTACCGCCTGAAGGCAGTCGTACAGTCACATACGAGGTCAAAGATCTTCGGCCCGGGTATATGTACGTATTTATGGTACGCAGCAAAACCGGGTGGTGGACCGAATCTCAGGATTCCAATGAAGTGTCTTTTCTTTGGCAGACGCCGCCCGCAGTCCCGCAGGGTCTGACGGTTGCGGCCGGTGACGGCAGCAACACATTGCAATGGCAGCCGGTTGTCCGCAGTGAAGAGGCTGGACAGAAAGATGCGACAATCCGCTACCAGATTTACCGGGCAGTGGAGGGTGGGAAGGCGCAGGCACTCGGCGAGCCTGTTGCTGCCGGCAGGTATACAGACGAGGCTGTTGAAAATGGTAAGGCGTATACGTATCAGATCCAAGCGGTTACTCTTTATACACAGGGAATGATGCGCAGCGGCCTGAGTGAAGCCGTACAGGTGAGACCAGTGGACCGGACCGCGCCCCCGGTTCCAGGTTCATTTGAGGGCCTGCGAACAGCTGCAGGGGTCAAACTCTTCTGGGAGCACGTTGAGAGCGGTGATTTGGCCGGATATCGTTTGTACCGGCGAACAGCCAGCCAAAGCGCACCAACGTTGATTGGTGAAGCGCTTCTGCCTCTGAATATTTTTACGGACACCCAGGTACCGGCTGCACCGCTCTTTTATTCGATCTCCAGCTTTGACACACAGAATCCGGCGAATGAAAGCCCCCGTTCCCGGGAAATATACATCAGTAACTAACCAGTCCGTCAGCCGAATCATAAAGGCATGTAGCTATGCAGACTCTCCCCCTACCGATTCCATTTTGGAAGATGAATGGAGCAGGTAACGATTTTATTATCATTGATCATCGTCAGCCCCTGATCCCTCAGGAAAAGATGGCTGAGTTTTCCCGGCTCCTCTGCCGCCGGAAGTTTTCCGTGGGCGCTGATGGGGTGTTTCTTGTTGAACCATCAACACGAGCCGATTTTTCCTGGCGTTTTTTTAACTCCGATGGTTCAGAGGCGGAGATGTGCGGCAACGGAGCACGGTGTGTTGCCCGTTTTGCGTACATGCAGGGAATTGCCGCCGCCCGGATGCGGTTTGAGACCCTGGCCGGTCTGGTCGAGGCCTCTGTAGCCGATACCCGGGTCACCATCCGCATGACTCCACCGCACTCCTTTCTTTTTGATCGGCAGGTTGAGGTCGATGGACAGAGGTTTCTGGTGCACAGCGTTGACACCGGTGTGCCGCACGCGGTTCTCTTTACTGATGATATTGATATGGTCGATGTTGTTGGTCTGGGACGTCTGATACGCCATCACCCTGACTTTGCCCCTGCCGGGACGAATGTCAACTTTATCGGCCGGACGACAGACGGGTTTCGAATCCGGACGTATGAACGGGGCGTTGAGGACGAGACCATGGCCTGTGGTACCGGTGTTGCTGCCGGCGCTCTGATTGCTGCGGCCAAAGGATTGGTCAGCTCCCCGGTGGACATGGTTACATCCGGTGGCGTTGCACTGACGGTGCAGTTGCTTGACCAGGATGAGACGAAGGCCGCGGCAGTCCTGCTCCGAGGCCCGGCTCATATCGTGTATAAAGGTGAAATTACAGCTGAAGCCTTTGTTTGAATACGGAAGTGCCGACGTTAAGAAGGCTGTTTTGCTGCTGAGAGCAGAGATCTGACCGTATCTTGCATGACAGGCGAATTATAAGGAGGAGACAATGAAACGATTTGAAGGTGCCTTCACCGCACTGGTCACGCCTATGCGTAACGGGCAGGTTGATGAGCAGGGGCTTGTTGATCTGATTGAGTTTCAGATAGCAGGCGGTATCCATGGACTTGTTCCCTGTGGAACAACGGGTGAGTCCGCCACCTTAAGTTTTGAAGAACATAAACGGGTTATCGAGCTGACTGCACAGACGGTGAAAGGTCGGGTTGCGGTCGTTGCCGGGACAGGTGCGAACAACACGCTGGAAGCAATCGAGTTGACCGAATCGGCAAAGAAAAGCGGTGCTGATGCCGTGCTCTCTGTGGTCCCCTATTACAACAAGCCTAGTCAGGAGGGATTGTATCAGCATTTCAAGGCAATACTTGAGGCGGTTGATATCCCCATGGTGCTCTACAACGTTCCGGGAAGGACTGTCACCAACATGCTGCCGGCAACGGTTGCCCGTCTGGCAGCTTTACCGAACGTGATCGGCATCAAGGAGGCCTGTGGTAATTTGAGCCAGGTCAGTGAAATTATACAGCTGTGCCCAGAGGACTTCATCGTGCTTTCCGGAGACGACTTTACAGCGATGCCGACTGTGCTGATCGGCGGTAAGGGTGTGATCTCGGTGGTTTCTAATGTGGAGCCGACCAAGACAGCGGCTATGATCGAGGCTGCGTCCCGGGGTGATCTAACAACAGCAAAGAAAATGCACTATCAACTTTTTTCACTCATGGGGGCCATGTTTTGCTATCCGAGTCCGGCACCGGCCAAAAAAGCGCTGGAAATGCTGGGGAAAATCGCCTCAGCCGAGGTGCGTCTGCCCATGACCCAAATGGATCGGCCCAGTATCGACCGGTTGAAAAAAGATATGGTTGATCTTGGTCTGCTTTAATTGCCATCAGGAGGAAGAAGTATGATTCGAGTCGTTGTGGCCGGTGCTGCCGGACGTATGGGACAACGTATTGTTCACATGGTGCACAATCATCCGGAACTTGTATTGTCCGGTGCTTTTGAGCAATCAGGCAGTGGTGCGATCGGTAAGGATGTGGGAGCGATCAGCGGGTTAGGTGAAATTGGTGTCAAGATTACCGAAGGAGTGGATTCGGTTCTTGATCGGGCTGACGTGCTCATTGATTTTACCTTTCATGCGGTAACGGTGCAGTTTGCCCGTCGGGCGGCAGAGAGCGGCACCGCGATGGTCATAGGCACAACCGGCCTTACGTCGGAGGAGCTGACAACTGTCAGGACGTTGGCAGAAGGGCATTTTCCCTGTGTCCAGTCACCGAATATGGCTGTAGGCGTTAATGTGCTTTTTAAACTGGTAGAGAAGGCGGCAGGCGTTCTTGGCGATGCCTACGATGTCGAGATTGTCGAAGCTCATCATCGCCTGAAAAAAGACGCACCCTCGGGTACTGCTTTGAAGCTGGGGCAGATGGCGGCGACGGCGCTGGGCAGGGATTTGGCTGAGGTGGGCGTCATGGAGCGTAACGGGATCATCGGTGAACGAAGCGACCGTGAGATCGGCATTCAAACAATTCGAGGTGGCGACATCGTTGGTGAACATACCGTCTATTTTGCCGGGATGGGCGAGCGGTTGGAGATCACCCACAGGGCGACAAACCGCGATAACTTTGCCCGTGGTGCAGTGTTGGCCGCTCATTGGGTGGTGAGCCAGCCAAAGGGACTCTACACCATGTTTGATGTCCTTGGTCTTCATACATTCTAGAAGAGTCGGAATCTTTCCGTTGCTTTTTCTGTGAGCCATACTCACCCGGATACTTCCACTCATAATGGTGCCCATAACGTTGTTATCGGATTGGGGGCTAACCTGGAGAATCGTCGGGAAACTCTTCAAAAAACGTGGCTGGATATTCAATCGCACCCCTGTCTTTTTCCAGTTGCACTTTCTTCTCCGTACTGCAGTCAGCCGGTAGATATGACCAGCCCACACTGGTTCATCAATGCCGTCGGACTTATTCAAACCTCTCTGCGCCCGCATCTCCTGCTGCGCCTTCTCCACGACATTGAACAGCGGTACGGCCGAAGGCGTACATCCGTACGAAATGGGCATGATGATCGTACACTCGATCTGGACCTCTTGCTGTATGATGATGCTGTGATCTGTGACGAAGAACTTACGGTCCCTCACCCCCGGATGACGGATCGTCTGTTTGTCATGGTGCCCCTGGTGGAAGTGGCTGCCGGGTTTGTTCATCCACAGCATGGAAAAACAATGCAGATGCTCCTGGACGATCTGCGCCGGAGAAAACCGCAACAGGAGATCAGACCGCACTGTTGGCAGACGGGTGTTTTTGAGAGGAGCCTATAGGTAGGGAAAAGGGATAGGACTGGAAATTCAATTAGACATTTGCCTCACTGCCTATATAATGATGGCAGGTTAATAAAAACAGGTGGGCTTTGCGCACCTATTCTGGGTGAGGACGTTTTATACAGATGATAGCTATACGCTTTTTGATTCTTGCCCTTGTCTGTTATGCCGCGTGGTATCTGATCCGTGGTCACAGGAAGAAGAAACAGACTCCTTCGATCCCGGACAACGATCCTCGCCCCCAGGATGTTTTAGTTGAAGATCCTGTCTGTCATCTGTTGATTCCGAAGCATCAGGCACTTCGCCTGCGGAAAAACGGTGTGACCTATTATTTTTGCAGTGAAGAATGCTGTGATCAATTCGTCGAAAAAACGACACAAGGAGAGTCATGAAATTTTTTATAGATACAGCCAATATTGATGAAATTAAAAAGGGCTTAGCCCTGGGCATGGTCGATGGTGTAACCACCAATCCCTCGCTTATTGCAAAAGAACCCCGGCCGTTTATCTTGATACTTCAAGAGATCTGTACGCTGGTTGATGGTCCGGTGAGTGCCGAGGTTGTGAGTCTTGATGCGGACGGGATGGTCGCCGAGGCCCGTGAGCTGGTGAAAATTGCTGACAATATCGTCATCAAGATTCCCATGATTGAGGAAGGTTTAAAGGCGGTCAAGCAGCTCTTTTCAGAGGGGATCAAGACCAATGTCACCCTGGTTTTTTCCGCATCACAGGCTTTGCTGGCCGCAAAGGCCGGTGCAGCCTATGTCAGCCCTTTTGTCGGCAGACTGGATGATATTTCGGTAAACGGTCTTGATTTAATATCCGATATAATGACGATCTTGAGAAATTACGGATTTGCCACCGAGGTCATCGTTGCTTCAGTGCGTCACCCGATGCATGTGGTTGAATCGGCCCTTCTCGGGGCGGATATTGCTACAATTCCGTACAAAGTTATTGCTCAACTGGCAAAACATCCGTTAACGGATATCGGCATGAAACAGTTTCTTGCTGATTGGGAAAAACGCAAACAATAGGACGTGAAAAGTATCATGCGGCCTCGTTTTATTTTCGCCGGAGTCTTCATGCTTGTAATCGCTCTATCGATACCAGCAGAAGCAGGCATGTATGCCTACGTCGATGCCAGGGGTATCTGTCATTACACGAATGTTCCGGGAGATGGCCGATATAAATTAAATACGCGAACGAGCAGGCGTATCGGTTCCCCGGAAAATCAGCTGGTTAAAACGATAATACGCCGTTCGAACAGCGCTCTTTCACCGAATATAACCATGAACAGAGGCAGGGGACAGTTTCGTAACGGCGGCTACACGTTCAGAAGCGCCCCGCAAACCATTGAACGTTACATCCAGCTTGCCGGCGCACATCATCAGGTGGACCCTTTGCTGATCAAGGCCGTCATACAGGCTGAATCAAACTTTGATCCGAACGCACTGTCGCCAAAAGGTGCGCAGGGATTGATGCAGCTCATGCCCGGGACTGCCAGAGACATGGCTGTCAGTGATCCGTTTGATCCCTATCAGAACATTATCGGCGGGACCAGATATCTTCGATATCTCCTTGACAATTTTAAAGGAAATGTGGAATTAAGTCTTGCTGCTTACAATGCCGGACCAGGTAGAGTTGCACCATACGGAGTTGTCCCGCGAATTCCTGAAACACAAAATTATGTCGCGAAGGTGCTTGAAACGTACCACTCCTATCGTAACAGTAAGCCTTCTTTGCCCTCAAATATCAATGTCAGACAAATGGTGACCGTCAATTGAGGCGTTTCTCCAAAATAATTAACCTTCCCAATGTAATAACCGGCGGCCGATTTATACTTTCCGGCTGTCTGGCCTTCCTATTGCTGCAAGAGCAAACCAATACCATAGGGTTGATTGCCTGGCTGGTTTTTTCCATTGCTGCCGGATCAGACTGGATCGATGGATATTTTGCGCGAAAGTATAAAGCAGTGACAGTGCTCGGTCAACTGATGGACCCCCTGGCGGACAAGGTACTGGTCACAACAGCATTAGTTATGCTGGTTGCGGACGGTAAACTGCCTGCCTGGCTGGCACTTATTATCCTCTGTCGTGAAATCATTGTAACCGGACTGCGTGGAGTAGCCTCTTCATCCGGAATTGTTGTGAGTGCAAGCAGTCTCGGTAAATGGAAATCAACACTCCAGTATATTGGTCTTGGGATCTTGATTTTTCCTCCGGATATTCTTTTCATTAAAAACCTTCACGAGATAGGGTTGATCGTTATGTACTTTGCGCTGGTTCTTACCGTCTGGTCCGGGATCGATTACTTCTATAAGTTGCGAAAAATTTTTCTTGTCGAGGTGCAGTAAAACGCTTTATTCGTTTTTGCGACCGAGTTTCACATCCGTTCCGCACTTTGCCACCCGGTATCGTGTAACCAGGCTGGTGTTTTTAAATTAAGTTTTCATGTATGTCGAGTCCTCACCTGATGCAGGATCTGTGTGAAGAGTGCTCTTCTATGACCTGTTTGCATACGGTGCAGGTGTTTTCCGTAACGTATCTGGACAATTTAACATCACCTGGGTTGGGCAGACCAGCGGAGAGCAGTTTGTTGTTTGACGGTCCTGGCAAGAAGATAGAAAAAACAGACTTCAAACCTTGACAAAGAAGGTGTTTTAGATGCCTAATGATACTTAGGACAGTAAAGATTGATCAATAAGGATTGGTTCCTTGTTGTTGCCTTTCGAACAGGATGTTTCTGCCAATATATGCAGACGGTCGTCATAATACAGGGAACATATGGTCTTATCTATTAGAAAAATTGCCAAAACCAATTGTAAGTGAAATGATTCGAAAAATTTTTAAAAAAATAAATTTGATTATTGGCGTTGATATAGGATCGCACGCAGTAAAAATTTGTGAACTTCAACGCGTGGGCATGGATTATAAAATTATTTCGATCGGTTCTTCATTGTTACCTTTTGGTTCAGTAGAAGATGGTGTGCTTCAGGAGCCATTGACAGTATCACGAATCTTGTCCGAATTACTGTCAAATTTAAAAATAAAAAATAAAAAGATCGGGGTCTCCATTTCTGGGTATTCTGTTATTGTAAAAAAGATTGTACTAGATGAAATGAGCGATGAAGAGTTGGTTAAGTATATAGAAACTGAAGCCGAGCAGTATGTCCCTTTTGATCTTGATGATGTCTATATTGATTTTCAACGAGTAGATAAAAAAAGAAATGCGGAAAATAAGTGCGAGATAATGCTTGTGGCTGCAAAAAAAGAGGTAGTCAACGATTATCTCGACATGCTCGATCAGTTAAAGCTGCAGACTGTTCTTGTTGATGTTGATGGATTTGCATTGGAGAACATTTGGGAAATAACCTCAGGATCGACTGAAAATGTAGCTCTGATTGATATCGGTGCGTCCAAGATGAATATCAATATAATTTCCGAAGGCGTATCTGTACTCGCAAGAGATGTCGCAGTCGGGAGCCTGCAGTTAACTGAACAGATCGCCAACTTCCTGGGGATTGATTATGTTGAAGCTGAAAAGATCAAATTGGGTATTGCTGAGCCCGGAGCGCACGCAGAGAACATAAAAGGTATTTTCAACAAGATCTGCGCCCAATGGGTGCTTGAGATTAAAAAGGCAATTGACCTTTATCTCGCAAATCATCCGGATAAATCTTTGAAGACGATCGTCTTAAGCGGAGGGGGCTCAAAGGTATTGGGGCTTAGTGAGCATATCTCTAAAGAAACAGGGTTAAAAACGGTCAACTTTAATCCGTTCGAGAAGATGTTGTATGACGAAAAAAAGATCGATAAAAATTATCTGGAAAGTGTGGCACCGGAAATGGCAATAGCCGCCGGGCTCGCAATACGATCAACATCTATTTAAGACTATGATATCAATTAATCTCCTTCCAATACGTGATATTCTTCGCAGGAAAAACCTTCGGCAAGAGGTTTATTTTATTCTTCTGGGGTTTGGGGCGTTGCTCTTTTTGTTTCTGACTGTTGAGATCTTTCAGATTAATGCAATCGCCGGCTTACAAGAAGAAGAGAAACGAATTACGCAAGAGAGAAAGCAGTATGAAGTCATCCTCAACGATATCAAAAAAATGGAGGAGGAAAAAAAGACACTGCTGACCAGAATTGATGTTATCAATAAATTAAAGCGATCTTCTTCACTGACAGTCCATGTTTTAGATGAAATAGCAACACACACGCCTCCAGGGAGAATGTGGTTAAAAAAATTGTCGCAGTCAGACAGCCAGCTCACCCTCGAGGGTATGGCAATGGATGATGAGACCATTGCTAAGTACATGGATGAATTGGAAGGGTCAGCCTATATCCATGATGTCAAATTAGTGAGTTCAGCTATGGAACAGTATGCCGAACGTAATTTGAAAACGTTTGTCTTGTCTGCGCGGGTAGAAACACCTGAAAATTAATTTCGTACGGTAGTTTTATGAGCTATTCTTATAAGAAATCTAAATTCGATGTGTTCATCGAAGAGAAATATCTGAATATCGACAAAAAAACCAAGATTTTGGGTGTTGGTTTAGTGGCTCTTTTACTGATCTTTCTTTTTTATTTTCTCCTTTTCCAGGGGAACTATGAAAAAAATGAAAGATTGACTAAGCAGGTAACAGCAGCAAATGAGGAGTTGAAGAAGGCAAGAAAAGCTGCGCGCAATCTTCCGGTTCATCAGAAAGAACTTGAAGAAGCTCGTCACCTGTTTGAAATGACATCCACTCTGCTCCCTAAAAGTCAGGAGATTCCGAATTTGTTGAGAAATATTTCTGATTTAGGAAGAGTATCGGGATTGGATTTCATTTCATTTGTCCCGACAGTAGAAAGCCCACGTGATTTTTATGCAGAAATTCCAATTGATATACAAATTAAAGGTCCGTACCACAATCTCGGCCTCTTTTTGGATAAGGTCAGCAAGCTTGAACGAATCGTCACTGTTAATAACATTAAAACTGAAAAAGTGACCCAGGAGGATAATGAGATATTACTCCACTCAAACTGCAGGTTGGTGACCTATCGTTTTACAAATGTGAAGCTTGATCCTCCTAAGTAAAAGTTTGCTCTAGATGTCAACGAAATGGATTGAAGGATGAACCGTACGACGCTGATATACATTATTGTTCTTTTTGGCTGGATAGGATTCCACGGCTTTGCTCATGCTACGGACAATGCATCTGGCGATGACAACGAACAGAAGATAACTCTCAACATCAAAAGTGACGGATACATCTACAGACATGAAGGTCGGCCTGATCCGTTTAAACCTTTTGTTTCTGTTAAAAAATCAGCAACAAATCTTCTGGATCCAAACGAGATTGTAGAAGAAGAGACCACGTATAGTGGCATGCAGTTATTCGAGCCGGGTCAGTTAAATCTGGTAGGCGTGATGATGACCAAGAGCGACCCGCTTGCTCTGGTGGAGGACCAGACCAAAAAAGGGTACGTGTTACGACTTGGTAGTTTGATCGGGAAGAGAGGGAAAGTAACGGCAATTGAGGCTAACCAGGTCATTATCACTGAAACCGCCAAAACTCGAGCAGGAAAAGAGATGAAGTCTCAGATTACGATGAGAATGAAGGCAGAGGGAGATAAGTAATGTTGCTAAAATCTTGCTATAAATACATTGTTTTTCCCGTCCTTATCTGTGTATGCGCCTTATTTTCTGCAGCAGATGTTGCGACGTCAGCTGATGCAGTAAATGGTGCTGTTGAAGTTAACAGCGTAGAGGTCAAAGATACGGGGAAGGCGCATGAAGTATTGATCAGAAATTCAGGTGTTCCGGTCTCTACAATTTATGAGCTGCCTAATCCTCAACGAATTGTTGTTGATATTGCTCATGGGAAACTGGCAGATGGTTTTGATAATAAAACTGTCAATGATTTTGTTACTTTTAGACATAGTACTGTTCAAGATAGTACTCCGCAGATTTTACGGTTGGAATTTGTTCTAAAGGAACAGACAACATTTGAATCAGAAAAAAATGAGGCAGGAATAAAGCTGCTCATTGCCAATCCTATTCAGAGATCAGATGCACAGACACCTTCTGATCCTTCAGTGTCGAGCACCACAGCTGAAGCATCTCAGGCGAATACAAGTAAATCAGCTGAAGAGAGCAAGGTTACCAATATAATAACTGCAACAAAAAGTATCGATAGCCAGCTTCCCGATGTTAATCCTCTTGATGCAAAACTTTCGACAAAAGCCAAATCCCAGCAGATGGAGGATGCCTTTAACTTTTCCGGATACAATAAAGAGCGGATCACGGTTGAATTCCAAAAGATGGACTTGCATAATGTCTTTAATTTTTTAAGACAGGTTAGTGGCGTTAACATTGTTGTTGATGAATCTGTTCAGGGATCTCTAACGCTTGTTCTCGATGATGTACCATGGGATTTCGCACTCGATATAATTTTAAATTTAAAGGATTTAGAGAAAGAGGATCGTTTTAACACGTTGGTTATTTATCCTAAAGACAAAGCCTTCAAGTGGCCGGATCAAAGTCAAACCAACCTGAGTTTTCAGCCGGATGCAAAATTGTTTGAACAAGAAGCTCTGGTTATCAGAAAACAGGAGAACCAGCCGTTGGAATCAATGGAGGCCAGGCAGCAAATCGATTTAGCTAAAAAGGCTGAAAAGAACGAAAAATATGACGTGGCGACTCAGCATTATGAGAAGGCTTTTGAGTTATGGCCGGCAAACAGCCAGTTGGCCTCCAAGATATCTTATCTGAATCTGGTCTATCTGCAGCAGTATCCAAAAGCACTGCATTACGCAAAAAAATCTCTGGATCGCGAACCGAAAAATGCGGCTGTTCTTCTTAATGCAGCAATTGCCTCGGCCAATATGCAGGACTATCAGGCAGCCAACAACTACTTCATTCAAGCAACTAAAATGAAACAGCCGTCACGAGAGGCACTTCTTAACTACACATTCTTTTTAGAAGAGCGGAAAGATTACTCCGGGGCACTGAGAATTCTTGATCGCTACAAGTCTCTTCACAGTGAAGACCTCGATAGCTTAACCACTTCTGCTCGCATTAAAGATAAGTTGGGCCAATATCAAGCAGCATCGGCAGAGTATCAGAAAATAATTAGACTGGGAACAGAAGTACCACCTGATCTGGTTAAGTATATTCAAAGTCGACCAGCAGTTAAGGCTTCCATGTAATTTACTTCGTCGTCCTTGAAAAAGCCTTTTTCATTTTGCCAGAGCGGATGATCAGGCACCGTTCTTCTGCCAATCGGGGCGGCTCCAGAGAGCCAAAAACAATTCGACAAAAAGAAGCAGCAATTTTTCCCTCAACTTCTTGAGGATCAGACGGATATTGTGCCCTGCTCCACAGAGCAGGGCATTGATTTTATCGCCCAACTCACCCAGCAGGTAATTGCGTCCAAGCTTGCCATCCGCCTTCATATGGCCGATCACCGGCTCAACGGCGCTGCGTCTCTTGAGTTCCTTCTTCATCTGCGGTGTCATTCCCCGCCTGCGACCGGAGATCAACACCTGGGGTTCTTTGATCTTGTGACCACGGTAGCCCCGGTCGACAAAACTGCGTTGAACGGTGCAGCCGGTGATCCGTTGCACCTGCTCAATCGCCCTGGCCAGGGTGTGCCCATCATAGGGGTTGCCAGGTTCGGCCAACATCCCCACCACGAAGTTGTCGCGATTGGTGGTCGCCACGCTCACCTTGACCCCGAACTCGTACTTCTTGTGCGCCTTGCCTTTGCCAATGCATTCCACTTCCGGCGCGTGCAGGCTGTAGAGCTTGTTCTTGTCCTGCCGTTGTTGGGTCAACAACCGTTCGGCCAGGGCAAGTTCCGGAAGAAACACGGGGCGAAGAGCCTGCTGGTCTTCGATCTTGCGCACAATGTCCCGGTAGACCCTGCCCAAATAGGTCTTCAACCGCTTGATCTCACGACCGGCTCTGCGCCGCTGACGGGCATGGAGATACCGGCCAACCTTCAACAAAGCCTGACGTCCAAGGCGGGAGTAACTCTGCCGAAGACGAATGCCCCACGCCGCTGCCAGCTTAACCAACCGTTCACGGCTTCGATTGTACAGACGTGAATCGGTCGGAAACGCGACCGCCTTTTCCTGCACGGTCGTGTCAACAATGACCCGCTTCAAACTGGCCGGCGCCACCGCTCCGCTCGCCAAACCTGCCTGCACACTCAGCTTCAGGATCAATTCCGATCCCTGTTCGCCTATCCGTTTTCGCCAGCGACTCAACGAAGACGGATCGATCGGCAACTCATGTCGGAAGTATTCTTCGCCGCAGAAGTATTGGTGGTAGGGATTCTCCACCCACCGCCGTACCGTCTCTTCGTCCGACGTGTTGAACGCATGACTCAGGTAGGTCAGGCCTACGAGCAAACGAATCGGGAGCCCCGGCCGACCGTCTTCCGAATACAGCTTGCCAAACTCGCACTCAAAAACTCCCCAGTCAATCAGCCCACTCAGCCGGTACAATTCATGTCGGTGGTTGAGAATGCTCTCCAAACGGTTGCGGAACATGTCCAGCTGGGGACTGGAAATCTGCTTCTTCGGCTGCATCGTAAATCACCAGAAATTGAAGGGGAAAGGTGCAATATCCTGCAATTTACAATGCTATATTTTTCAATTTTTATCTATATATTTCAGCCTATTGAGGCTTTTTCACGGCCGACTACTTCTTATGACAGTAACCGGGGATAAAGGTATGTTTAAATATGGTAAGATCCTGCAGGCGCTCACTCTTTCCGCCTTGTTGCTCATGAATACGGCGTGTGGAAACAAAAAAGCAGTCAAATCCCAAGACGAGACCCCTCCGTCAGCAGCAGCCAGTACAGTGACGGCACCGGCACCACCTCAGCTGCCCACCCGTTTTTCCACACCCGGGTATATCACACCCAGGGAAAGTGTCGATCAGCTGGGCAGCCTTTCCGCAGACTATCAGATTAAAGTCGGGGCGACCATTCGTTCGACCGGCGGACCGCAGCCGTTGTGGGAAGTGCTCAAACGTTTGGCGAACTTAAAGGGGATGACAGTGAGCTGGGCAAGTGATGTTGATAAAACAGTTCCTGTTGATGTAGATATTGCAGCGAGTGACGGTTTCTTTGATGCGGTCGAAAATTTGCTGCGGCAGGCAGATTATTTTCATGAAGTAAAAGGAAAGAATATTGTTGTCAGAAACAAGACAACCAAAGTGTACCAAATTGGCATACCCTTTATGCAAGGGGCGTATACAACAACCGTTGGCGGTAACTTTCTTTCTAATAAAGATGCCGCTTCAGGGACTGAAGGTTCGGTTAAAATCACGAGTGCCGATAATAAGTTCAATGTCTGGGAGAATATCGAAAGCAATCTCAGAACATTGCTGCAGGTAGCTGAAGAAGAACGGCAGGAAAGCGTGCTGCAGGCGGCATCACTGCTGCAAGGTGCAGCCGATCCAAACCAGGATGGATCCCAGGCTGTGGCCGGGCAACAGGCTGCAGGTGACAGAGCAGGTATGGATGCTTTTCGGCCGAGAATGGCCAACAATACAGCCAGAGACGGCTCTTCCTTTGTGATCGATAAAAGCGTTGGCCTGATTACAGTCACAGCTAAACCCAACACGTTGAGGGTAGTTGACGATTACATTGAAAACGTCAAAAGGCATCTCTACCAGCAGGTAAGCATTGAAGCAAAGATCATTGAAGTCTTTTTGCAGGATAACTCACGGATCGGTATCGACTGGAGCAGTGTACTGAAGAATTTCAATATCGGTGCAACCACATCTTTTGGTAATGCCGGTCAAGTTTATCCGCATGTCTCCGGCAATTCCGAATATGCTAATACGTTTGTCAGCCGAGTTGCGATCCGGTCGCTCAATTTTGATATTTTCCTGAATGCACTCAACGAGCAGGGTGAAACCCATGTTCTGGCGAACCCGAAGCTCACTGTTCTCAATGGTCAGCCGGCCATTATCAGTGTGGGTAAGGATGTGGCCTATGTTAAGCAGGTGACCGCAGAGCATGATAAGGATGTTGACAGTATTACCTATACTGCGGAGGTCGGGAATGTTGTCCAGGGTATTGCCCTTGGCGTGATGGCGTCTATCCGTGATGGTAACAGGGTTGTTCTGCATCTGACCCCCATAACCACTGATCTGGAAAATCTGACGGCAGACGGAGATATCCCGACAACAATCATTGGCGAAGGGAACAATGCCATTCAGCTGGGGCTGCCAAAGGTCAAGGTTCGTGAGATGTCCACCATGGTGGAGGTTGAAAATGGTGAAATGCTTGTTATTGGCGGACTGATCGATAGTATTGAAGGAAAAACCGAAGACTTTGCCCCTGGGCTCGGCAAAATACCCGGTCTCAGATATCTGTTCGGTGTTGAGGAAAAGCAACTTCAACGGCGTGAGCTGGTTATCTTGTTGACGCCTCGAATTATTTAACTATTCAACCTTATAGACAAACAGAACACGCAGGAGAGACAACATGAAATGGCGCCGCTCTCTACTTTTCGGCTTGCTGGCAATTTTTCTGTGCAGTTGTGGCACAACTGTTCAAGAGTCCTTGAAGGTGACCCCCTCTACTCAAAATTATGCAGGACTGGGGAAACGGGTGGTTATCCTGCCTTTTGCTGATTACTCGTCTGCCGGTAACCTGGAGACAGCTTACCGCCGCAATCTCCTTGTTGCGGAGAACATGACTGATCAGTTCAGTAAGTATGGATTTTACACACCTGTTCAGGAAGATGTTTTTCTCTACCTGGTGGATCATAATTTTATCAGCGTTGTTTCTTATAAGGAGAAACAGCAAACGAGTTTGGATTACGAGTTGAATCAGGAATGGTCTGATGCCATGAAGTCCTATCTGCAGCAGTATGCGGATCTGACCAGGCAAAACACAGTACAGGCCAGTGGAGTTGACAGTCTTGGAACCCATGGGTTGACGCAACAGGAGCTTATCAAGCTGGGCCGGCATTTTTCCGCGGACTATATAGTACGTGGCCGGATCCTTCAGTACAACGATCGTCAGGATCCAACGTGGAATCCGGCGAAGAAAGGCCTGTTACCTTTTGTGGCCGGAGTCTCGAGCAAGGTCGCCTTCGGACAGGCCGAATCTGATAAGTACGATGAGTTGAACACCACGGTGAGTGGTTTTGGTGATGGTGCACTTATCTCTGCCCTGACAGATGGCGATTTGAATCATGCTTTGGGCTGGGGCGTTTTTGGCGCTGCCATGGGAAACATGGCGCATCACTCCGGCAAAATACCACAAGCTGTGGTACAGTTACGCGTTTGGGTCCAGGATGCATACTCGGGTGATGTTGTCTGGTCAAACCGGGTCGATGTGAAGACGTCACCGGAGTCTGTATTGGCAGATCATCAGCATGATGCTCTTTTTGAAAGGGCGACAGAAGAGGCCATCTCTGCGCTGGTTGATAACTTTGCGCAGACTGTATACAATGTACCTCCTCCTCAAGTCCGGCCAAGGCATGCCCGTCGATAATAATCAGGTACAGGTATGGCCGTTGTTTTTGGTGATCGCTTGAAAGGGTAACAGTGCTATCATACTTATTGCGGTAAATTTTTTATAATCGAAATAACGAGTCAACCAGAAGCATGGATTCTTCCTGTTCCGTTGAGGCTGGACAGCCTGCAACATCAGGAAGGTTCATGCTTTTTGTTTTTGAACAAGGCTTGCCCTTGTTTCATGCTTATAAGTATATGCCGGGAACTGGTTGTCTTGATAACAGTGCCACTGTTTAACCACTTAAAGGAGAAGACCATGTCAGAGAAAGTACTGCTAATCGATGATGAACAAGATTTTCTCGAGGTTATGTCTGAGCGGATGAAAAATCGAGATATTGATGTTACCACTGCCACATCAGCTGAAAATGGTCTGCATCTCGCCGCAGAAGGTGGTTTTGATGCCATTATCCTTGATTTGCAAATGCCGGAGATGGACGGCATGGAGGCTCTGAAAAGGCTGCAGGCAATTGATCCGGATCTTCAGGTTATTCTTCTGACGGGCCACGGTACAGTGGAAAAGAGTGTTCAGGCTATGAGGTTGGGGGCAGCCGATTTTCTTGAAAAGCCGGCTGACATCCAGGAGTTGACAGAGAAAATTAAAAAAGCACATGCACGGAAGATCATGCTGGTTGAGAAGGAGACCGAAGCCAAAATCCGTTCGATCTTAGGGAGTAAAGCCTGGTGATGAGGACGCCACAGGGGCAATGGTCTGTACGGGCTCACTTTTCCAGCTGCTGATCATAAGCAAAGAAACGCCTGTAAAAGTGCGGGGCCGGCTGCTGCGTTAATTTCTTCTTGGCAGTGTCAGGGTGAAACGTGCTCCGCCCTGAGCCCGATTTTCAGCGACAATCGTTCCACCTAACTTGTGAGCGATATCACTGCAGATAGAAAGCCCGAGCCCGGTTCCTTTACCAGGTTCTTTGGTTGTGAAAAAAGGTTCCCAGATTCGATCCAGCACCTCAGGTTTCAAGCCTGGTCCGTTGTCAATGATCAGGATGAACACCTCATTGCCTCTGGTTTCGGTAACAATATCGATCTGACCGTTTTCACCAACCGCGTCTAAAGAGTTTTCAATCAGGTTCAGAAGAATCTGTTGCACCTGTGAGCCTTCGGTTCTGATGGTAGGAAGGTCCTCCTGTAGCCGCAGGTTGAGAGCAATGTTATTACTGCGTGCTTCGTTCTCAAGAAAAGATACTGTTTCTTTGATTAACTCATTGATCTGAACATCATATTCCGCGCTTATTTTTCGGGAAAAACCAAGCAGCCGATGGGTGATTGTCCCGGCCCGGTTGACATGCTTCCGGATTTTGGCCACTGCCCCCATATATTCATCGTAATTTTCGATATTCTCTTTTTTCTCTTCCTGAAGCAGCTCATCGATCCATCCTGCCTGCATCTGAATAAGCTGGAGCGGATTGTTGATCTCGTGGGCAATACCGGCCGCAAGACGTCCAATGTTTGCCATTTTTTCGATGTGAGCCATCTGCTGGTCAAGGGCTGTCTGCTCCCGGTCAGCACGTCGGATGCGCTCAACAATGAAACGACTGATGCCGCTGCCGATAACAAGAAAGACGACTGCAGTCGCAATAACAATGAAGATAATCCGGTTGCGATGCATGTAGTAGCCGTCAAGCGAATCAGTAATTTTTGTTTTAACTACCAGTAGCCACATGTCGCCGTTGAGCCATTTGCTGGCATACAGATATTCGTTGTCTGCAACCAGTTCGGTACCACTGTGGTGTTTCAGGAGCTGGCGCTCGATGATGTTGAGTTTGGACGATTTCTGTAAACTTGGTGTCTGATATTCACCGTTTGAATTAAGAATGAAGGCATCGCCACCTGCTCCGATCTGGGCGCTGTGGAGCAGTGAGTTGAAGATACCGGAGTTGACCGTGGCGCGCAGAACAAAGGTCTTCAGTGGGTTGGTGATCGCAATGACAAAGTGGGGATAGTTTCGAAATCCGCTGAAGACATCGCTGACATAGGTTCCGCGAACAAGGACTTCATTAAACCAGGGAGCATCCTTGTACTCTTTCCCCTGAACCTTGCTCAGGTAGGGACCGACATAGGCCAGCTGTTTGCCGTTGGTATCAATTAAATGGAGATCAACAAGATCTTCCTTGTCTTCTTGATTGATGGTCAGGAAAAGGTTTTCAAAATTTTTCTGGTTCTTCAGGTAGTCAAGATCATACAGATTGATCAGCGTAGAGAGAAAACTCACCTGACTGCGAAGAAAGGTATTGATGGCATCACTTCGATTCTCTGTTACCTGACGGGCTGCAAGCTCGATATCGTATCGGGACAGCTGGTAAAAATTGTATATTGAGCCAAAGGCTATGATGATGATCGGCAGGATGCCGCTGACAAAAAATCCGGCAGACAGGAGTCTTTTGAGCCGCACGTAATTTTTTTCTTTTATATGCATAGGTTTGTTGTGGTTTAAGTTTTATGCAACTTGACAACCTGCTCAGGAGGCCGGCTTCTTGATCATACTAAAAATTAGCGCTGCTGTTGAGTTTGCTTGACAATCGGACTGCAGCAGCAGCGGTTATTTTCGTTTATTTCGCAGCCGAATACCAATAGCAAGGCCTATGACAATGGAACCGACAACAATTATGAACAGGATGATGTTCTGCATGGAGTCCTTTTTATCCAGTTATGCTTCATTGATACCACCTCTGCTGCAGTATAATTAGGCCTCTACCGGCGGAGCCGTTAGGCGGTAGTTACCTGCCACAAAATTTTCTGCAGCCCATTCGACACTTTTTTCCGAAGTCATGAGCATATCGAGTTGACGGGTGAAGATAAGCAGGCGGCCGAGTAGGTCTATACGGCTCTCGATGTACGAATTCGGATACTTCTGCAGTCGTGCATCAACCTTGTCGCCTTTGACATTCACTCTGAATCCTTCCTGTTCGAGGATCAGTGAGATGGCACGGACTCTTCTGTTCTTGCGGACATCATCCGCAGCCCCGCCTTTGAAAGAAAATGTAATATAGTTCTTGTTGACGGTATCACCACAGTAGGCATCTATGACACTGTAATGGTACCCGACACGGGAGCTGAAATTGAGATACTTGTCAGCGATGATCGCATAACTGCGGTCACCAAACCGTTCGCCATGGTGACCTGGCGTCAGGGTCTGTTCCCGCATCACTGAAAAAAGACCGGAAAGGTTGATAGGCCGAGGTTCCACGGCCTGCAGATCTTTGTTGAGCATGCCCTGAACCAGTGCCAGAAACGGTGCAGAGACGATATCGTCAACTCTGACACCGTTCCAGCTGATGGTTGCTCCTTCCTTCAGACCGCTGCCAAGATCAATCAGGTGAATATCCATTGGCAGCAGGGCATCAAGTTTCATTGACCATCCATGGAACTTGGAGGCCAGATCACTGATCTGAAACATCTCTTTGTACGAAAATTCGTGGCAGTACCGAGCCAGGTCGTGCAGGGTCGTGCAACCGGCAGGGGTGAATTCCGGAGCATCGGGGTTGACTAGGTTCAGTGGGATGACATATTTTGCAACCCGTTGCAGCTGTTCGTACACAGGTGTGCCTTTCATGTGGGCTTCATCCTTTTTAACAGCCGCCAGCAGTTCCTGGACAGTACCCTCATAAACCCGGCCTGTGTAGGCATCGACGGTGACCGTTGTTTCGGAGGGAAGCAGGTCGATCACAGACTGGTTGCAAATAATGGTCGGCACGTTAAATTCGCGGGCCAATGAGGCCATGTGACCGCTGACACTACCTGCCTCGACGATAATCGCGGCACAGGTGCGCATCACCAGCACATACTCCGGAGAGGAATGTTTTGCCACCAAGACCGCTCCTTGCGGAAAATCGGTCAGGTCCGCCACCGATTCCACCTGGCGGACAGGGCCGGCTCCTACTCCCTGAGCAGCTATTTCGCTGGTATCAACGATGAGGCGATAGCCTTTAAGCGGAGCTGCCTTCAGCAGGCAGAAATTTTTCGGGCTCTGTATTTTAAGTGGCCTTGACTGCAGGATCAGGAGCGTCCCTTCAGCATCCAATGCCCACTCAACATCCTGGGCACACTTGTAATGGCTCTCCAGGGCTGCACCATAACCAGCGAGAATCCGGATGTGTTCATCGTCCAGGCAGGCAACACTCTGCAGCTCTGCCGGAACTGGCCGCTCCTCCACACCTCCCTGTTTGTTAAGGACCAGTTGCACAGGTTTCGTGGAGACATTTTTTTCTGTGATCGACAGGTCATCATCTTTGGTCACTGTGTACGTGTCCGGAGAGATGACACCATCAACCGCGTAAGGACCAAGGCCCCAGACTGCATTGATCAGAATGTTCTCATTCGTAATATCGTAGGGATGCCGGGTGTAGAGTACACCGCTTGCCTGGGAGTCCACCATTTTTAGACATGCCACCGCCATGGCAAGATCTTCATCGTATACTCCTTTGGAGCTGCGATAGGAGATGGAACGAGCGGAATAAAGACTGGCAATGATCGATTTGTATGCCTCACAAATTTTTGAACGGGTCACACCAAGGATGGTCAGGAACTGACCGGCATAGGAGATATCTCCGTCTTCACCGACAGCACTGCTCCGCATGGCAACCAGAACCTCCTGGTCATCCCCCCAGAGAGCCGTACATCCCGCAGTGATCTCCTCTTCGAGCGCCGGTGGCATTGGTTTGGATCGTACTAACTCCAGAGTTTCGGCACTGACATTGTTGAGCAGATCTATTTCGTTGATATAAAGAAGGTTTTTTTGTTTGATGATCTCTTCTTTGAGGTCATTGTAGTCGAAAAAGTCGTGGAATCCTTTGGTGGTTATGGCAAATCCTTCAGGAACAGGGATGTTGAGGCAGTTTTTAATTTCTCCAAGGTTGGCGTTTTTACCGCCGGCCCAGTCAGCGTCTTTGAGAAAGATCCGGTCATGCGGCATCACTGCCTGCGGAGCCTGTTCTGCTTTACGCTCTGCAATGATTGCCTTGATCTGGTTGTTGATCTCTTCCAGGCTGTCGTAGAGGCCGCGATGTTTGCCGCCTGACATGACGTTCAGGCTCTTCACCATCTGAAAGGCATATTTGAGCGATTTGTTCACCTGATTATTGATATAGAACAGGCCAAAGACGTGCTCGCCTTTGAGTTTTTCATCCAGGTCGGAAAGCACGGTGAGCAACTCTGAATTTGCAGCTAATAATTCTTTAAAGAGACTGTAACGGAAACGAAATAACGCGTTCATCTCCGAGAGGTTGTCGACAGGGCTCTCCTTACTGTAACGGATACGGATGTCGGTTAAAAATTGTCGCAGATTCCCGAGAATGGTGGTCATGAAATTATTCCTCCTCGACTCAGGGCTCCAGTTTGTCTTGTCTGTAATGCCCGTAGCTGGTGAAAGAAGAGCTATGTCGTGTTATCCGCACCTTTCTGTTCGGTTGCATGTGCTGTTGTTTGCTGTCGGCTGTCCGGATCTGCAGGGGTCACTGGCCGCTGCCCACAATAAGATTGTTGTTGGTTTTACGCACATAGGTTTGTTTTTGTGTGCCTTTCCAGAAATATTCAACCCAGACCCCCTTGGTCGTTGCCCGTTGCAGGGCTGAATGAACCGGGGCAGCTTTCTCTTGAAGATACTCGCCGACAAGAAAGGGATGCACAATCAACTTGCCGCTTGGCTCCATGATAAAGACATAGGGTGTGTAGGCATCAGCCGGGTAATTTGCCGCCTCTTTACCCTGGTTAATGGCTCTCACCATTTCATTGACATGTTTTTCAATGGCAGCCTTATCGTCAGCATTGGCTGTTACTGCCAGAAAACACATTGCTGGAACAAGTAGCATGCGAATCATGGTTGACATCCGTTTCCCCTTTTCTGTTGATTTCCGGCCATCTTTTACGATGACATGAGTGACTGGTCGCCGATATGGTCGTTATCTGCTGCGTTGAGTAATGAATCAATGTCGGTGGTGAGTTTTTTCATGTAGTAACCAACCAGGGAAGTATTCCCCATAATCATGTCGAGCTGTCGGGTGTGTAGGGTCAGGTAGCCCAGAATCTTGAGACGGCTGAGCATATATTGCATGTTGCGACCCTCGGTGCGGGCGTCAAGGTGATCCCCGATCACCGTCACACGAAAGCTGTAACGCTCCAGAATTTCGCGTATAAAGTGGATTCGTCCCAGGCAGCGTTCAAAATCTGCCGCTCCCCCTTTGAATTTGAAGCCCAGGTAGTTTTCGCTTGATCTTTCACTGACCATGGCTTCCATGGTGGAGAAGTGATACCCTAACCGGGAGCTGAGGGTACAAAAATTTTTTGAGACCATAAAGTAGTTACGATCCGCATATTTTGATTTAACACCAGCCACCAGGGCGGTGTTCATGGTGGAACGAAATATGATTGAGGTCATGCCCTTGCCGTCCATGGCCGGGGGGCCGTCCCAGGGAATGGCGGCAAACCCTTCCCAGAAGGCCAGCATCGGGATCGAGGCTATATCTTCCAGTTTGACGTACTTGCCGTGGATCTCGTGGGTAAAGCCGTCATCAAGGTTGAGAAGCCACCAGTTCATTGGTACTCGATAGTACAGCTGTTTGCTGGATCGTTCGGAAAAGCTGTGATCTTTGCCGAAGTTGAACATCTCGACTACAGATTTTTCATGAATGAAACGGGTGATGTCATGGAAGGTCCGGCAGTTTTGTGGCTGAAAGTCCCGTGAATCCGGGTCAAGGAGATTCAGGAGGATAATATGCTTGCTCACTGCTTCAAGTGATTCGAACACCGGGCTGCCCAACATCAGTTTGGGCACCGGTCGTGTCCATTCCAGCAGAGGTCCGATATTACCGAGATACACACGGCAGAGATCGGCCGCAACAGTAACCGCATCACCGTTGTGCAGTTGAGCCATGGCACCGGCGGCACCAAATATGGCCGGAATGCCGAATTCGCGGGCAACGTTGGCCAGGTGGCCGGCGAATCCGCCCTGCTCGGAGACCACAGCGGCCGCCCGGGCCACCAGCGGCGCCCAGGTGGGTAAGGCCTGCTCAACGACCAGTACCGCCCCTTCAGGGAACTGCAGGATATCAACCTTTTTGGCTACTTTGAAGACGTTACCGCTGGCAACCCCGGGGCTGGCATTGATGCCGCCGTTTACAAGCAGGGAAGATTCGAAACGTTTAAGGTCTAATTCAGGTCCGGGGAGGACAGCCTCTAACTGTTGCAGGGGGCGGGACTGAAGAATATAGATTTTACCCTGGCTATCAATGGCCCACTCGATATCTTGGGGTGTATCGTAATAGTACTGCTCGATACGGATTGCATGGTCAGCGAGATCACGGATCTGTTCGTCGGTGAGCGACGGGGCGTCAGCCAGTTCTTCGGTTGTGGCGGTGCGGGCATATCCCTCGCCATCCAGGCAGACAATCTGATGGCTCTTGTTGTGGACCTCTCGCCGCAGGATGGTCAGGTTGTCATCGCGTGACACGACAAAGATATCGCACAGGTCATTGCCGTCCACCACAGCTTTAGGCAGGCCCCAGGTGGCGTTGATGTAGATGGCGTCATCTTTATTGTCAAGGGGACTTTGAGTATAGATAACTCCGCCGACCACGGCATCGACCATGGCCAGACACCCAACGCACATGGCAATGTCTTCGTCTCGAAAACCACGGTTGAGTTTGTAGGTAATTGCCTGAACACTGTACTTTGAGGCAAGTACCTGCTTGTAATAGTAGAAAAATCGTGAAAAACTGACGTTGAGCTCGCTTCGATACTGCCCGGCAAAGGAGGTGTTTTCCGCATCCTCTCCAAAAGCACTGCTTCGCACTGCCATGCGGATTTCCTGATTGTTGTTGGCAGCCTTCATGGCGGAATACGCTTCCACCACCGCTCTATAGATGGGATCAGGCACCTCAGAAGCCATGATCAGCTGGCGAATCTGGGAACTGACCAGATCAAGGTTGCGATCCTCATCAGAACCGGCCACCTGGAAGAGTCGAGCGATTTCCTTTTGGAGGCCGCCTGCCTGCATGAACATCTCATGTGCGGCTGCGGTGATTGCAAATCCATCGGGAACATGCATGTGGAGCCTGTTTTTAACGTCGCCCAGTTTGGCCATTTTGGCGCCGACCAGTTCCGTCATTTCGCTGCTCAGGGCTGTGATGGGGATAACCAGTCGATTGTCAGTGATCTGTTTACGAGCGTCAAGAAGGCCGTCGATCTGTTTTTGAATGGCAGCAAAACTGTCTTTGAGGGCAGAGTATTTTCCGGGGGAAATAACCTCCATACTGTTGATCATACGAAACACATTGACCGAAATCGTGGTGCAGCGTGTTTGAACAAAGGACATACTGAAGGATTCGTTACCCTGCAAAGCCCGTTCAATATCAGCCATGGCTTCCAGAACACGGGTGTTGGCGGCCAGGAGCAATTTGAAGTTGTGGTAACGTGATTTGAAGGTCAGCCGCAGAGCTTCCACCTCTTCCTCTTCCAAAACCGGATCATGTTCTTCCTGGTTAAGAAAGAGAAATTTTTTAGAAAATGTAGCCAGTTTTTTCAGCATGAAACGCCTTCATCGGCAACAACGAATCGATCGGTGCTGTATATTCAATGGTACTTAATGCTGCTGATCAACTTCTCGCTGCTGCTTTTCGTTAAGTTTTTTTCGGGTATAGGCGTCCTCGATTTTATAAAGCAGTTCATCGATATTGATCGGCTTCATCAGATAATCGAAAGTGCCCATACGCATCAGTTCTATGGCATTGTCTACGCTGGTATTACCGGTAAGCATGATGACTTCGATCAGTGGATTGATCTTTTTGATTGCAATGAAAGTGTCCGAACCATGCATACCGGGCATCTGCTGGTCAAGCACGACCACTTCCGGAGGATCGTCGGTTACCATTTTAACAGCGGTTTCACCGTCACCAGCAGTCTGAACGATAAACCCGCGTACCGACAACTGCCGGGCTGTTGCCTCTCTAAAGACATCTTCGTCATCAACTAACAATACTTTGAATGCGCGTTCCTTCTTGTTCATAGGGTACTTGTACGTGTTCTTCTATAAAGGGGTTTTAATGGATTGCTTGACCTGACTGTTGGCAGGGAGCAGGATTGTAAAGGCGCTGCCTGTTCCGGGGATACTGTTCACTTTGATCGTTCCACCAAGGTATTTGACGATACTGGCGGCAATGCTCAAGCCCAGGCCGGTCCCTCGTCCGCCGCCCTTGGTCGTGAAAAAGGGGCTGAAAATACGCTGTATGTTTTCCTGGGGTATGCCTCTGCCGGTATCAGCAATGGTTATGCTGACCATTGCCTCTTTATATCCGGAGGTTATTGTGATGGTGCCCCTGTCGTCAATGGCATCACCGGCATTGATGAGGATGTTGGAAAACACCTGACGCAGTGGTTCCGGTTCGGCAAGGATCGGAGGCAGATCCGGTGCGAGCTGGTAGATTATGTCGATGTGCTTAGGTTTAAACTCGACTTTTTTGAGGTTGCCGACCACCTCGTCGATCAAGCTGTTAACATCGCATTCCACCACACTGGGCACACGACTCTTTCCCATATCCTGTAATTTTCTGGTAATCCCTTTTGCCCTGTTGGCAGCAGCATCAATGACGAAAAGCTCCTGGTAAATGGCTTCCGGACTGTGATCGAGTTCAAATTCCGGGTTGAGCATGTCGCGGATGACCCCGCTGGTTGCCATGATAATCGCAAGCGGATTGTTGATTTCATGAGCAACACCGGCGGCGAGCTCACCGATGGAGGCCAGTTTGGAGGCATGGGCAAGCATCTCCTGCAACTGATGTCCTTTTTCAGCCATGCGTTGCGCCCGGCTCACTAATTTTTTGATGGTAAGGTACACCATAATGGAGATCAGCACGCTGATTATAACCAGGCTGATGGTCAGCACTAACCGGGTTTTCATCATACCGGCCTGGGCAACAGCTACCGGCTGCACAGCTTTCAGTGCCCATGGGGTTTCCGTGAGCCAGGCATAGGCCACCAACATGTTCTGATCGTCGCGTTCAATATCTTTTACTCCCGAAGATTCGGAGGCAGGGGGGATAAAATCACCGCTCCCGATGGCCTGACTGCGGCCAGGGTCAACAACCTGATATTGCCCTTTACGATTAATCAGCGTTGTTTCGACATCCTTTCCATGACTGATCGCGCGAAGGAAAATGTAGAATTTGTCAGGATCAAGGGTGGCTCGCATAACAAAGGGACGGCCGTTGAACTGCTGTTTTGTGGCAATGGTGAAATGGGGAATCTTACGGAAACCCATGTAAATATCGCTGATCAGATAGCTTTTCTGTTCTTTGATCAGATTCCGGTACCACTGTTCTTTACTGTAGTTACGGCCCAGCAGTTTAGGGTGGGGGCCGGCGTAACCGATTTGAATGCCCCGTGGATCGAAAAAACCGACGTCAACAAAACCGTCATTGAACTGCAGCAGAGTGGCCAAATAGTTGTCCATCTGTTCCTGGTTTGGCCTGAGGGAAAAATCCCTGTTATGAAAGAGGTTGTAGATATTAACCACCCGTTCCTGCAGATAGAGGTCAATGGTATTTTTCTGGCTTTCTGCGACTGCGGCTAAATTGAGTTTAGCGCTTTCCATCAGGGTATGGGTGAACTGAAAATGGAAATAGGCCGACAGCAGGGCATTGGGCAGAAGAAACCCCAGAATCAACCCAAGCACCAACCGTGTTCGGAGCTGTTTAAAATGCTGTCTGATGCGCTGCACATTGACCTGACTGTCGATCGGGTCAAAAACGTGCTCGGCATCGGAGACGTCATCCTTTTTTTGGGGTATGTCATCCAGCAGGTGGCTGGTATCCCAAACTCTCATATATATCGCCCGTTTTTATGGTCTGCTCCTGCCAGCCGGATCATCACCCAGCTCGGCCCCGGACAGAAACGAAATGAGGACAGGCCAGGCAGGAAGCAGAGTCTGTATCCGTATCAGTGGATGATACCTCGTTTTTTATTGTATGCCTGACCAATGGTATCAAGCAGTTCATTAAGAGGAGCAGGCTTCATAACGTAGTCAAATGCGCCTAACTGCATGCCTTTGAGACCGAACTCGACCGAGGCGTGCCCGGTCAGCATGATGACTTCGATATCCGGTTTCATTTTTTTAATGTGCCTCAAGGTTTCGATGCCATCCATATCCGGCATTTTCACGTCAAGAACAATAACATCAAAATCCTTCTCTTTGAGCACCTCGAGGGCCCGGATCCCGCTTGATGCACCTTCTGCCCGGATTTTTCTTGCGTTCAACCGTTTAACTATGGTTTCCCGGAAGTCATCTTCGTCATCAACAATAAATACCCGCATGGTTTCCATCATATACCTTTACTGTTTCGGCAACAGGAGGGTGAAGACCGTCCCTTCGCCTACCTTACTCTTGACCTTGAGTTTACCGCCTAATTTTTCAACGATGCTGTAGGAGATTGAGAGGCCCAGGCCGGTTCCCTTGCCCACCTCTTTTGTAGTGAAGAATGGGTCAAAAACTTTGTCCAGCTCGCCTGCAGCAATACCTTTGCCAGTATCGCCGATACCGATCTCCACTGCATCTGTTTTTTCGTGATAGCAGGTGGAGACCGTGATAATGCCGTCGCGTCCAATGGCATCGATGGCGTTGTTGAGCAGATTGAGCACCACCTGTTGAATCTGGGAGAGGTCGTTGGTTATAACCGGGACATTATCCGCATACTGTTTAACAATTTGGATGTTGACATAGCGGGCTTCATTTTCGAGAAATCCGGTGGTTTCATCCAACAGGTTGTTGACATTTATTTTTTCCTTGGCCGGTTCCATTCGCCGGGCAAAGCCGAGCAGGTTGTGGATGATCTTTCTCGCCCGTTCAACATGGTGTTCAATCTTGTCAACAGAGTCGTTAAATTCAGCGTAATTCGGGTTACCGGCCAGGTCTTCCTCAGCCAGCAGGTCTTTCAGCCATCCAGCCTTCTCTGCAATTGAAGCCAGGGGGTTGTTGACCTCATGGGCAATGCCTGCGGCCATTTTACTGAGGGCGATCATCTTGTTGGCCTGGAGAAGCATATCGGAGTGGGCTGCGTTTTCGCGGTCAGTGTCCCTGATCCGGTTGATCAGCCCGTTCGTGAACAGGGCGGCGCCTGAGGTGATGACGGCAAAGCCAAGTATGCTGAGCAGGATGACCCAGTACTTTCCTTTTTGCAGATCGCCGAGGAGTTCATTGGGGTCTTCTTTGATCACCAGGACCCATCGGGTATTGTGGATCTTGGCTGCTGCGAAAAAGGCATCAAAGACCCCGCTTTTGATCCGTTCCACTTTGGTGTTGATCACCGAAGAGTAATCAGGATACCCCTGGGATTTCATCGTACCGGTATCGAATTCCGGGGCAATCGGAGGATTGAGGAATTCACCACCAAACCGGGGCTTGGTTTGCAGTGCATTCTGGCTGTTAATAATGAAGGCGTCACTTAATTTTCCAAACCAGGCTTTGTGAACGATATCGTCGATGTTTTTAAGGTTGATCGTCACGCGGAGGATCCACGGAACCCCCTTTTCTCTGACCATAACGGCAATAATAAAGTGGGGAACCTTCCGGTAGCCCATGAAGATGTCGCTGATATAAATACCGTTGGCCTTGACGGCAATAAACCAGGGTTCATTTCTGTAGTTGACCTGTTTGAGGAGATCATAATAGGGACCGACATAGGCGAGATGACGCCCCTCATTGTCGATGATACCAATATCCATGTAGGATGTGGACTTGGCATGCATGATCTCAAACACCTTGCTGAGATAGGTTTCATCGGTCAGCTGCTTAAAGGTGTTGGTATTGGCTACAGTATAGAGCTGGGCAACGCGTTCGTTGAAAAAAAGGTCAATGGCATCGCGACGGTTCTCCACCGTACTCCGCAACGACTCGGTCATTTTGCCGATAAAAATATTGTCAAAGAGTTTGTACAGGGAGAGATTG
The DNA here is from genome assembly GCF_016446285.1 of Desulfobulbus oligotrophicus. Taxonomy (NCBI): domain Bacteria; kingdom Pseudomonadati; phylum Thermodesulfobacteriota; class Desulfobulbia; order Desulfobulbales; family Desulfobulbaceae; genus Desulfobulbus; species Desulfobulbus oligotrophicus. The sequence goes on along the minus strand of NZ_CP054140.1, from coordinate 556,922 downwards.
ATGAAAACGAGCGGGATAACGGAGAAACCGATGATGGCCAGACAGTGTTGCCACCAGAGTTTGCGATAGTTCCTTTCCATGTTTATGTCCTAGCGGTTAGGGCTGCAGGCACTTTGGTGCTCTGAAAAGAAAGCGGCCGAAACAGGTTGGAAGAATGGGGCGGGGGTTTGTGGTTTCCCGTCTTCTATCCGGTTTAATGACATGGGGCTTTCTGTTTCACCGTACACTATGGGCCTGCTATCTTTGTGTAATCGCTACAAAGTATAGTCAAAGTTGTCAATGACCTTTTCACAAAGAAAGCGTTGGTTCAGTTGAACAGATCGTTGTCAGTTTCAGGAAGAACACAGACGATATCCCCCAGGCGTACATGTTCAGGCAGGTCGGCAAGCATCAGGACTCCTTCCGGTTCAGAACTGATTATTGTAGCTGGGCAAACGTATTCACCTGCGGGCCGATACACGGCACCTTTTGTTCCGGGTGAAAGAGAATCCATATGGGGGAGTTCACAGGTGATTTCCACACCATTTTGAGTTTGCCGCAGTCTGAAAATTTCTCCACAGTGATGAGCTGCCAGGTGTCGACTCCAAAGATGTCCGAAAAAGAAGTTGCCACCCGCAGCCATCATGCCCATCAACGCAAGGGTGACAGCAAAAATGTAGGGACTGAGGCCGGTTTTTCTGGTGATGAAAGATGGGGAATGCGCATTACGGGTAGCTTCATCCGGCCAGATTTGTACTTTAAAGACCAGGGCAGGATTCTGTTTTTCACCAAAACGGTCTCTTACAGCAATAACAACACTATCTTCACGCGCAAAATCAGCGACTTCAATCACTCCACGCCACATGCTCCCGCCAAGCCAATAGCCGGTAAAAATGTTTTCCGGCAGGAGGCGGACTGAACCATCCTTTGGTTGACCGGTTATAAGAACATCTTTGAGGGTGTCAGTCCGCGGCGGCATCGGACCGCTGATCTGAAAGCGGCTTCCCGGGACAAGTTCTATCAGTCCCCGCGGCCCCCCAAGACCGCCAATCAGTGCATCAGCCAGAGAAAGCAGTGCTCCTGTCATCAGAATCATGGCCAGAATGCCGATATATCGCTGCCAGATGGCAAAATGTACACCGCTTATCATGCCAAAACAGGGCGACGTTTGTTGAGATAGCGTTTACCGATGTATCCCAATAAAAAAATGGGACCAAAGAGAGTAAATAGGGTTGAAAAGAAGATAGGGGTAAACTCGTCCGGGTAAAGAGAAGCACGGTACATGGCGATGAACAGTGCACCAAGGACCAGAAGATTCACAGCGGTCACCAGCAGTTTATGGAAGAGAAAGAATGTATATTCTGACATGATCAACCTCTCTGTATTGGACGGGTGAGACCATTGGCTCACCCGTCTGTGGTTGATTGAGTTATCGTTTGTAAATGTCGGTTTTCGTAATATTCATGAAGCGCAGCGACTGCCCGGGAGTTCGGTAGGTCAGCCGTACCTCATCACCGGCATCCCAGGTGCTTTCGGGATAATCGAGATACTGATCAGGCACGGAGAAGGTGCACAGCATCTTCTGACGGTCAGAATAGATGGTGACGGTTTTTTTATCACGATCAACCACCGGGAATTTTTTTGCTTTGTTGGTTTGTTTGTCATACACCAGCGGATGGTCCTTATCGACGGGCTGCTGCAGATCGACAACTGTGATCGGCAGTTCGACTATCTTCTGGGTGGCGGTGTCAAAAATCACCACAATTTTTTTATTAACATCCAGCTTCAACCGCTGTCCGGCGACGGGCAGTGCCCCGGTTTCAGCCGGATCGACAGGCAGTTTGAAAAGAGCGGGCGGTAACACATCATACACCGGATTCCTCGGATCCATGGCGCTGTCGTGTAGCAGGGTGACTTCCTTGGCCTCTTTATTAAAGGCAATAACTCGACCTTGTTCAATCTTGGGATAGTCGTCCTTGTTGCATCCTGCCAGTGAAAAGGCAAGGGTGGCTGCAGCAAGTGAAATCAGAATATGTTTACAGTTCATGGGTCGTTCTCCTTGTGCGTTCTTCTAGTTAGGCGGATTGCTGCTTACGACGCAACTCTTCTCTAACACCCTGGACCATGCGAATAAAGATGTAGAGGGACATCAGGGAAACCAGACCAAGGATCAGAGCGGTCGCACCAATGTCGAGCATTTTTTTAAACTGAGGCAGCCAGGGTTGGACCAGCTTCATCAGAATAGAGATCGCACAACCAATGACTGCCAGGCCGAAGGCTATACGGATGCCGTAGCCTTTGATGTACTTGGTGGCAACAGCACCGACCTGCGCACCCATTGCGGCACCAACGAGCATGATCATGGCAGCGACCAGTTCGGTACGGCCTTTATAGGTGTATGTGAGCGCACCGTAGAGACCGGAGATTGCAACTTCAAACAGGTCTGTACCAACGGCTACATGGGTGGGGCAGCCTATGAGATAGATCAGCGCGGGCATACGGATTAAGCCACCGCCGATACCGAGGATGCCGGCCAGCCAGCCGGTAAGAAAGCTGACGATGATGGGGAGCCAGGCAGAACAGTATATGCCGGCCGCTTTGAGATGAACCATCGGGGGAATTTTAATTTTGTGCAGAGTTTTGTGCCACTCGATACCCGTTGCAGTGGCGTCAAGTGTTTCACCCTTGGCCGCAGCAGCCCGTGCCTTGGCTTTGCGTTTGAACACATCGTGGAAGACCATCCAGGCAATCAATGCTAAAAGGGCTATGTAGATCCAGCGAACAACTTTTTCAACAGATCCGATCCGTTCCAGCCACATGACCATTTGGGCACCGACCTCAAAACCGATAATCGTGCCTACGAGCATGATAAGGCCGAGCTTATAGTCGACGTTACCGAACTTGCCGTGTCGCATAGTGGAAATGAGCGATTTACCTGCCATGTGCGCAATATCGGTACCAATGGCAAAGGCCATGGGGAAACCGAGCATGTTCAGACCTGGAGTGACCATCCAGGCGCCGCCTAGTCCAAAAAAGCCACCGATGATACCAACGCCGACGCCGAGAATAATGAGGCCAGGCCAGAAAATTTTGACGCCTGCGATGGGCATGAGGATATAAAGCCAGTCCATGAGAGTCTCCTGTATTTCGATTTAATCTTCGGCTAATTCACGGGTTTTCAGGTCAATGCCAATCCACCCCATAACGATGTCCGCTACAATGCCAAAGAGAACACCGGTGACCGGGATGATGATGATGGTCAAAATGGCAAACTGCAGATGGCTTTCATTGTACATATTGCCCCACCAGGCCAGAATACCGTCAAGTTTGCGGGTGTCTGCGACAATAACCATCGGGGCACCGCCACCGCCTGCCGCCAAAGAAAGACCGGGGGCGAACAAAATGAGGGCAGGAACTGTTCGCCAGAACCATTGCATACGTTTTTTCATTGTCTCCTCCTTCGTGTTGATGAAAGCTTGGTTTCAGTACCTCGGTTAAGCGTGTCAGCGTGATTTCATGAGCTGATCTGAGCGCAACGGAGGGGTGTCGAAGCGCTCAGATCATGCGGGTTGTTTCTTGTCCATGGGAGTTGGTCCGGAACAGAGAAACAGGTTGTTGCTGTAGTATCAAAGGAAATGCCAGTTTTTGTGCAAAAAAAAATTAAATATTATATCAAGTAGTTGGAAAAAGACAGTTGCGCTATTTCGCGATAAAGTCTATTTTTGCAACGTTGATGATTTCTTAAAGTGCGAGTTATTCGTGAGCAGGAGGTGCCTGTATGCGCTTTTTGTATCCGCCATTATTCAGACCGGTCATTAGAAAGAGAGGGACATTTCTCACCTGGGGTGTTACTAAAATTCTGATTTTTATAGGGATTTTTCTGGTTGGGACGGTTCTTACCGGGACGATTGTCAGCGTCTATTTCGTTGTGTCGACCAGTCTGGATCAGGCATATTCGCGCAATGCACGTACCCGTGCGCTGGCACAGGCCTATGAGATCAATCAACTGTTAGTCGCCGCTCAAAACGAGCTGCAGTACCTGGCTCGCATGCCACTGAGCCCGGAGTCGATAATGCAGCATCTGCAGGCAAAAACAGCAGAGGAACGGAGTCGGTATAAGGAAATAGCTTTTCAGGGCCAGGCTGTGGCAGAACGATTTGTACTTGTTAATACCGGGCAGACCATAGAATCTGTGGCCGTAGAACAGATATTAGGCGCAAAATTCGATATTTTCTCCGGGCGCACTCAATTTGTTGACAAACCGGAAGGCCACGTCCAGATAAGTGATCCCATGGAGGCGGTCTATCCTTCCGTTCATGTTCAGGGAGAGATGAGTGGGCTGACCATGCATGTTATCCGGTTGACCACCTCTGTCTATGATGCTGACAAGATTTTTAAAGGTCGGCTGACGCTCTCCCTTGATCTACGAAAAATTCGAGATATCATTTCGTTACACGCTTCAAGATTGTCGCCGCTCTTTCTTTTCCCTCAGGAGAATGAACATAAAAGGGGCTTTTTTTTTGATGCTTCCGGCTGGCTGCTCTTTCAATCCGAATCTTTAGAGGGGGCACATAATGAGTTGTCGGTCGATACATTGCGCGTCGGCCTGCAGGGTGATATCGGCAGGCCCGGGTTTTCCACTGCCTTTCGTCCAGCAGCAGCGCATAATCTTTTTTGGGAGATGATTGCCAATGTGCAGGCCGGTGTTGCCGGCCAAACCCTGGTTTCCGGTACCTTTTTGTCTCCAAACGGTCGTGATCGCGATTTATACCTCAGTTATGTTCCCATCGTTTTTTCTGAAAATGCAGAACTTCGCCGAGTTGTTGGTGGGATAGGGTGTGTGGATACAAGTTTTGTCTTTATGGCTGCCACTCACAAAATTGCAAGCCTGCTCGCTTTTTGTTTAGGGGTTGGAGTTTTCTTGACTTTCATGGCCATGTATTTCATCGGGTATCGTATTACTCGCTCCGTGCGACTTTTGCAGGAGGAAATTGAGCAACGTACCAGTGGTGATGATGTAACTCCCCTGACGGTTGCACCGTTGTTTGACGAACTTCATCAACTGCAACGCCCCATCAACATCCTTCTTACACAATTGAAAATTGTGCGTAGTGATAAACTTTTGCAAGAGGGGATACGAGAAGAGGATCGGATGAGGCAACCGGTTGATTTTGAAGCTGGAATTTTGCAAAAATCTTCTATTGACCCCAGATCATCAACAATGTCTCTTTATGGTATTGTCGGCAGTGGTCCGGCAATAAACCGGTTACGGCAGCAAATCCGGAAAGCCGCCCGGGTGTTGGCAGATGTTTTGATTGTAGGAGAAACGGGCACGGGGAAAGAGCTGACTGCCGAGGCTATTCACTCAATGGGGCATAGAGCTGATGGGCCTTTTATTTCAATCAACTGTGGTGCACTTGATGAGAATTTGTTGATGGATGCTCTGTTTGGGCATGTAAAAGGAGCATTTACCGAGGCTCATTCTGATCGTAAAGGAGCCTTTGTAGCGGCTTCAGGCGGCACACTTCATCTTGACGAGATCGGGAATGCCTCGCCTCGGGTACAGCAGGCCCTCTTGCGTGCGCTTTCGGTACGACGAATACGACCGCTGGGTTCAGACAAGGATGTGGCGTTCGACGCTCGAATTATTGCGGCAACCAATATCGATCTGCTGCAATGTGCCGCTGCCGGAAAATTCCGTGAAGATCTGTACTATCGATTGGCCGTCATTACCATCAATACCCCGGCACTTCGTCAGCGCAAGGAAGATATTCCAATCCTCATCAAGCATTTTCTTGATGAAAATTCTATTTTAACCGGACAGGAACCAGCCAGAATAAGTCGTGGAGCTCTTGAAAAACTCTGTAATTATCCATGGCCGGGAAATATCCGTGAGTTGCGTAACTGTATTACCCGTTCTCTTGCCTTTATGGAGGATGATATCCTGCTGGCTGAACAGGTGTTGTTCGCTGATCAGTTACCTGAGGTGGCGGAGTCTGACAGGGCACCTCGTATCCAGGATATGGACGGCGGCTCTTGTTCTTCATCGACCGGATGCTCAGATCCGGTCCGAGCAACCACAGCTGAAGCGCCCCGAGCTGGTAAGTGGGTATCCGGGGAAACACCTGAGATCGTATTAAATGCCCGTCAGCGCAAGGTCTGGCCGATAATCCTTCGGCAAGGAGAAATTACTCGGAGTGAGTATCAGGAAGCGGTTGGCGAACTCATTTCAATTCGTACCGCGCAATATGATTTGCGTGACCTGGTGACCAGGGGCTTGCTTGAAAAAGCAGGACGTGGTCCGTCATCTCGCTACTTGCTTGCACGATTATCGACGAATTGAAGCCGGTATAGGCACTGTTTTATGTCGGGCATTGATAAGTGGCTGCGTTTTCATGGTCGAATTTGCGTGAATTTTTTGTGCGCGATGATCTGTTCTGGACAAACTGTCATGCATGAAGTGCTGTAAGGGGAATGCCTGGGATGCTAATCGGAATAAGGCATTGGAACCGATGAATGGAGAGTTGTGGTGACAGATATAAAGCAGGAGTCGGAATATAAGGACAGGTGTACAGAAATAAAGTGAAAGAATCCGGAGAAAACAGAAAGGAGGAAAAAAACATTTTCACACCTCCGGCAGTCCGTTGTGTAAAGGTCTGACTCAACCCAAATAAACTGCTTTCGGAATATGCTGTTTGACAGGACATTGCACAGTCCTTCCGAATGTACGGCACAAGGGAGTGAAGTAATGCATGATCAAACCATTAAGATATTGGAAAAACAGCGGCAGGATCTTGTTGTTCGCGTTCTCAGGAAGCATGAGGAGATGGAGGCGAGCAGATCGTTTACTGAACGGATACTTGCCAGTATTTCCGAGCTGTTTCTTCTGATGGATGATGAGTTCAGAATTATTCAGACCAACCGCGAATTTCTCGAACGCACTGGGGTGACCTTTGACGCCGGTCACCAACTCCTGCTCAATGATCTGGTCTCCACAGAGATGGCTGACACAATTCGTCAGGCTTTTGTAGATGGTGGGTTTATCGAACTTGAGGCATATTTGAAGGATGGCAAGGGTGGCTTTTTTCCAGTGAAAATGCGTGGTTCAACCTATGTCAACCCCAACGGGCTTACCTTGCACATGCTGATCTGCTCGGACTGCAGCGAATTTTACGGTTTAATGGCACAGATGCAGGAGGGGCAAAAGCAGTTGATCCACTCCAGCCGACTTGCCAGTCTTGGTGAGATGGCGGCTGGAGTGGGCCATGAGTTGACCCAACCTTTAAATGCGATATTGCTTTTTGCCCGTAACTGTCTCAAGGCACTGGAAACATCAGGTGACCATACTGAGATGCTACGAGAAAATCTCCATGTTATCATCGATAGAGTCAACAAGGCCTCCTCTATTATTGCCACCATGCGCAGCTTTGGGCGGAAGGTGGAAGAAGAAAAGTCGCCGCTGGATCTGAATGGCATTATTCGCAAGATCCTGCAGTTCCTCGAATCACAGTTGCGTTTAAGTGAAATAACTCTTGATTTACGGTTGACTCCGCAGGCATGTGAAGTTTTAGGTGTTGAAGTCCGGCTTGAGCAGGTTTTTCTGAATTTGGTCCAAAATGCCATACAGGGCATGGGGCGTGTTGAAAAGCCGAAGTTGACCATTACGAGTAATCTTGTTCAATGTCTCAACCTTCAAACCATGCAAAAAGAACCCTATATTTTGATTACCGTGGCAGATAATGGTGAAGGGATCCCGGAAGAGTTGCAGAAAAAGATCTTTGACCCGTTTTTTACCACCCGGGTTGTCGGCACCGGTACAGGGTTGGGGCTGTCCATCGTTGATCGGATTGTTCGCAGTTACTCCGGATATATTGAAGTGGAAAGTGCAGAAGGTATGGGTGCATGTTTTTCCATCTATTTCCCGCAATATCAGCATGGCTGCCCGGCAGAACAGTGTGGGGAGAGAGCGGTATGAGCTTCGTGGAATCTGCTGCGCCAAGGCTTCGCGTTTTGGTTGTTGATGATGACCATTATCTTTTGGCAGCGATCAAACAGACCCTTATGCTGCATGGCTATACTGTGCACACCTTTGCGAACCCTGTTGAGGCGTTGGTAAGTGTTGGTGAGCACAGTTTCGTTGCAGTTCTGGCAGATATTCGTATGCCGGAGATGAGTGGGATGGTGCTGCTGGAGCGAATTCTTGAGCTGGATGTGGATCTTCCGGTTATTCTCATGACCGGCCATGGTGATATCACAATGGCTGTGGAGGCGGTGAAAAAGGGAGCTTATGATTTTCTGCAAAAACCGGTGGATGAAGACATCATTCTGACCACTTTGACAAGGGCTATCGAGCGAAGACAACTGGTGCTGGACAACCGCCGGCTCGAGCAGCAGCTGCATGCCAGCCGGGCCAGTCGTTCCCGATTTTATGGTCTCATCGGCAGTCATCCGTCCATGCTTAATCTCTACGATCTCATTGAGACCATTGGCCGGGAAACTGATCCTGTGCTGATTGCAGGTGAAACCGGAACCGGAAAAGAGCTGGTTGCTCGTGCTATCCACACCATAGGGTCTAATGAAGGCAGCCCTTACGTTGCCGTGAATATGGGGGCGCTGCCCGTAGAGATGATCGAGTCCGAGCTGTTCGGCCATGAGAAGGGGGCTTTTACCGGTGCCACCCATCGTAAGATTGGAAAATTTGAATACGCCGGTGATGGAACACTTTTTCTTGATGAGATCTGTTCCATGCCTTTTCACTTACAGGCCAAGCTCTTACGTGTTCTTGAAGATCGTACCTTCACGCGGCTGGGCGGGAACAGTGCCATTTCTTTAAGAGCACGAATTGTAACCGCTACAAACCGTGATCTGCAGGCCGAGGTGGATCGAGAGGCGTTTCGACAGGATCTATACTTTCGTCTCAACGTGTTGCCTGTTCACCTGCCACCTCTGCGGGAACGAAGGGATGATATTCCCCTATTGGTTGATTATTTCTGGAATGAGTATCGAGACGAACAAGAGGGGGCAGTGGAGCCATACACACCGGCTTTGGTCCGCCAGTTGATGGAGCGGGAATGGCCCGGTAATGTCCGTGAATTACGCAATTTTGTGCGCCGATGCTGTGTGTTCGGTAAACCTGAAGCAGTCAGCTGCGAGCAAACGGTCACAGGTATACCTCAATCTGTTATGGCTTCCCCTCTGAAGGAGTACATGGGCAGACAGGAGCAACTGTATGTGGAACAGGTTCTCGTGCATGTTAAGGGACAGGTCAATGCTGCCTGTGCAATAATGGGAATATCCCGGAAAAGTCTGTACGATAAAATTAACAGACACGGGATCAATCTTCAGGACTTCAGAAAAAAAGAGGTTAACCGGAAGCAGTCCGATTAACCTCTTTACGTATGTGGTGCCGAGACCAGGATTTGAACCAGGGACACACGGATTTTCAGTCCGTTGCTCTACCGACTGAGCTATCTCGGCACATATTTTTTTAGAGCTGATACAACTAGCAAAAGAATGCAGTAGTTGTCAACTAGTTTTTGATTGCAAAGGTTGTGGAGGTGATACTGCTGTTCATTATAAGGATTGTCTGTTCTTCTGGGTTTGAAATGTAGCTTGCACTGCTTCCGGGCAGAGTGGTGGAGTCGCAGCAGGAGCAGATTCCTCTGTTGGAAGAATCAATGCAAGAGACCACCCGATTTTTAACTACGCATCATTACTAACGGACAATGTACCTTTTGTCAATCAGGTAGAATCCTTATGATATTTTCTGACTCTCAGATGCTGAGAGTCAGAGGATTTTAAACGGAGTAATTACTCGTCGACAGAGATGTCGTCTTTGATGTTTTCGAAAATTTTGTTGCCGATGCCCTTAACCTTGGTGAGGTCTTCGACTGTTTTGAAATCACCGTTGGTGGAACGATAGGCAACAATAGCTTCGGCTTTTACTTTACCAATACCTTTAAGTGTTGCCAATTCTTCGGTAGTGGCGCTGTTGATGTTGACCTTGGCAAAGGCGGCGGTGACCAAACAAAGCAAGAATACCAGTGTTAGATAAAATCGTTTCATAGGCCCTCCATACGTTTGCTTGAATTATGACAACCTCCAGCTAGCTCATAATTATATAATAGGAAAAAATATGAGTTCATGTCAAATTAGAAAATGCAATATTTCAGTTTTATTTCTGCTGTGAGGATTGCTGGGCTTGACAGGTGCTGATATTTCGAAAGATTGCGCACCATTGCCAATTGGCAATTCCGAAGTTCTCCGGCTCGGGAACAGGTTGAAGTATTTACTGATTGTTGCAGATGATTCCGTGTGACATTGCATTTTTTACGACCAGGTGAGCTCTTTCGGAATGTTTTTTGAGATTTTTTCACAACATTCAGGAGTGGGACCAGTTTCAGGGAAAGGATTGTTTTCCGATGGTTGAAACATGGTTGTCCGGCTTACACGTATACATTCGGAGTGATACCGGCACACCTTGTACAGCCTTTGTGTAACTGTCTGCGCACTGTGCCATGGTTTTTATGTCTGTTTTTCAGGAAGTTTTGACAGACCACAATTGCAGCGATGCCCTTAATTTCAGATCAAAGTTCGTGCTTTATAATTTCCTTCCTCGGTCGTATCTAACGAGGATGTGTTGTCATTTTGTACAGAGATGTCTGCAGGGAAGCCGATGAATCAGGCTGAGTCTATTTAAAATAGTCATGCCTGCAGAGCATGGAGAACCACCGACAGGATACGTGCCGGACTTGTCGATTGTGCGGTCTTGTATTTTTTTATGCAGGCAATTAAATGGCTGTACCGGTGCGGTATGATGATCCTGCAGCTTCTCTGTGTTTGGTCGTAAGGTGAGCACTTGCACACAAGGGTAGTCTTCTCCCCACATTTTCGTTATTTTTTGCTGCTCTTATTGCTGATAGGTGCCCCTTTCTTCTTTTGGGGTGGGCCAGGATACTATTCTTCCCGTTCGTTTCAAGCTGCATGGGATACAGGGCATATCTTTTATTTTATGGTGTTCACATACTGGCTGCATCAATGTTTACGGACCAGGGGAAAAGAATTTTCTCCGCCTGCTGAGTTCTTTTTTATTTTTTTCATCGTTCTCTTTCTTGGAATAACTGTAGAGGTTTTACAGACGCTTGGAAGCAGCCGATCTCCGGATATGGGAGATGTCGTACGTAACCAGCTGGGGTGCTTACTCGTTTATTCTTTTATTGCTCGAACGGGAATTCTGGCACGTTATTGGCTAAGGATATGTGTGCGGTTTGGGGTGGTCAGTGCGATTCTGATTGCTGTATGGCCACTGACCAGAGCATTGATTGACGAGTATCTGGCACGACAACAGTTTCCCGTTCTTGCTGATTTTGAGACACCCTTTGAACGATACAGGTGGAATCATAGTGATCAGTTGCAGACCGGATCCGATATCGTTCGCCACGGTCACCGGGCGGCTCGGGTCCAGTTGTCGACAAACCAATACTCGGGAGTAGCGCTTTTTTATTTCCCCCATGACTGGCGTGGGTTTCAAACCCTGCATTTCAGCGTGTACAATCCTAAAAAAACACCACTCATGCTGAATGCCCGTATCCATGATGTGCACCATAAAAAACACGGACTGGAATATAGTGACCGCTATAATCAGGGGTTTGATATCGAATCCGGTTGGAACGATCTTGTTATTCCACTTGACAAGGTCGCGGCGGCACCTAAAGGGCGAACAATGGACATGCAACATATCGAGGGATTCGGTTTGTTTGTGATCCAGCAGCCCTGTGCTCAGGTAATTTACTTGGATAATGTCTACCTCGGCCCCAGCCCTGGTAAGTGAGGATCTGTGAATCGGCTTTATCATCCGCGTTCATTTTTATCATTACTGTTAACGGGTTTTATTTTTGCGGCTTTGCCGCTGATTGTCGCACTGATCAGCTCTATCCATATTCTTAACGGTATGGTCCAGCAGAGCGCGGTGGCAGTATATCGGTCTGTGGCCCGCATCGATAGCTGCAGAAAGGTGAGCGATCTGCTGCTTCGGCAGGAACGATCAGCACGGCTGTTTGCGGTTTTAGAAGAAAGAGAGCACCTGGAAGATGTCGAGGTGCGACACCATGAAGTGGTTGATTTGCTTCGACAGTTTGCAGGACTGAATACAGATAATGAGCTTGCGCCATTGATCGAAGAATTGCGGGTAAAGGAACAGCGAGTGGTCACGGCTCTGCTTGAAAGCGGTGGTCCTCTGGACACTGTCGCTGCCGATCAGGAGACAGTGCTCAATGAGCATATGACAATCGGTGAGCTGCTGGTTGTTTCAACTGAACATGAAGACGCTGAAGGTCAGGGGGCGAAAAAACTTCGGCTGGAGGCGATATTTGATGAGTACGTGGGCATTGGTGAGCTTGTCAGCAAGTTGGAACTTATAAGCAATCATCTGATGGCACAAGAGGTGGAGGCGCTCAAGGACCGGGTTCGGGTGAACAAAACCACGTTGGCCTGGCAGGTTTCCGGATTGATCGGTTTTAGTGTGCTTCTTGTGGTCCTGTTTATCTCTCTCATCAACAACCCGGTGAGGCAGTTCGATCGTGTTATTGAGCGCCTGGGCGAGGGAGATTTTTCCACACCGATCCAGATCTCCGGACCCCGTGATTTGGAGAATCTTGGCGCAAAACTCGATTGGCTGCGCAAACGGCTCCAGGTCTTGGACCGGGAGAAGGCGAAGATGCTGGCCCATATCTCCCATGAATTAAAGACACCGTTGTCCTCTATCAAGGAGGGGGCAGGGTTATTAAAAGATAGGTTGATCGGGCCGCTGAATGACAATCAGGTTGAGGTTGTTGGTATTCTTGATAATAATTGCAGGAAACTGCAGAAACTTATTCAGGATATATTGGATTTTAACATGGCGCAAGTTCGAGAGTTGCCCATGGACCTTGAGCAAATCCAGATAGACAGGCTGGTGGAAGAGGTAACTGAAGATCATCGCAACGCCATGTTGGCACGAAATATTCAACTGACAATGGATTTGCGTTCTCTTCTGGTAACTGCCACCCCGAAACAGTTGAAGACAGCCATTGATAATTTATTGGGCAATGCCGTTAAGTTTACTCCTGATTATGGTTCTATCAGCATTACAATGTCGGAGAAAGGAGGGTATCTTCAACTTGTGATTGAGGATACAGGGCCGGGGATCAGCGCGGAGGATCGTGCACAGGTTTTTTTACCGTTTTACCAGGGAACACAGAAAAGCCGTTCGGCGGTAAAAGGCTCAGGTCTTGGACTTGCTGTGAGTAAAGAGTATATTGAGAGCTGCGGTGGTACCCTGCGATTGTTGCCCAGTCTGCAGGGAGCCCGGTTTGAGGTCAGTCTGCCATGTGTATGAAAAGGAATTACATGAAAAAGATGAGTTTGTTCATTGTCCTGCTGACCATACTGTTGGTCAGTGGTTGTGCGGAAATGATTGAGAGTAAAAAGGGACAGCTTCCCAGGAAACAACTTGTTGTCCAGTCTTCAGAGGCGGACACTGTTCTTACCTGTCTGGCCGCCAACGAGAAGATAACTCGCCGTGGATTTACCGCCGAGTACCAGGCTGCTTCTGCCGGTGCTGCTGATGGTGAAAGTGCGGATGTTCTTCGTACGGTTTGTTTGAGCCTACATCCGCATGCTTCGTATAAACAGCTCAAAAACGGGAAAGATATGCTTTCCAGATACATCAAAAAATATGAGGGGAAAGCTCCAAGCCTTCAGGGTATTTTTCTTTTAATGGACAGGATAGATCGGGAGCAGATTATTCGTTGGCGCCAAAACAGTAAGCAGACCGATAAAACAGAGGGACTGGCAGCCGAGAAAAAAGACCTGATGGACCGGATCGAAAGTCTGGAGAGAAGCGGCAGTCAGGATCAGGCACGAATTAAAGAGCTGGAACGACAACTCGAGCAGTTGAAGAACATAGAAAGTATTATTAAAAACAGGGAACGGTGAGATGGCGCACTCGCACAAGATTTTATTGGTGGACGACGAAATAGATCTGTTGCGTTTATGGAAATTACGTCTCCAGAGCAAAAATTACGATGTTGCTGTTGCTGCCAGTGGAGAAGAGGCATTGGCTACATTTTCGGCATTTAAACCCGATGTGGTGCTTACAGATCTTCGTATGCCGGGGATCGATGGTCTGGCCTTGTTTGAAGCTATCCGCAATTTAAACAAATCAGTTCCTGTTATTATTATTACAGCCCACGGTTCAATTCCGGAAGCGGTTGAGGCAACGAGGCAGGGTGTCTTTTCCTTCTTAACCAAACCGATTGAAGGATCTGCACTGTTAAAGGAGGTTGCCAAGGCTATTGAGGTCACTGGTGGTGGAGGCGAGATTGTCGGAGAGCGCGATGAATGGCGGCAGGGGATTGTCAGCCAGAGTGCGATCATGGAGGAGTTGCTCTCCCGGGCAAAGCTTGTCGCTGAGACTGACGCCACAGTACTCATCCGTGGTGAGAGCGGTACAGGCAAAGAGCTGCTGGCCATTGCTATTCACAAGGCCAGTCAATATAAAGACGGTCCTTTTATACCGGTCAACTGCACTGCCATTCCGGAAACTTTGCTTGAATCAGAGTTGTTCGGTCATGTTAAAGGCTCATTTACCGGCGCCGTAAAGAGCTATGCCGGTCTGTTTCAATCGGCCGATAACGGGACGCTGTTTCTTGATGAAATCGGCGACATGCCGCTGCATATCCAGGTGAAACTTTTGCGGGTTCTGCAGGATCGGCAGATTCGACCCGTGGGCAGTTCACAGCCGGTACCGGTCAATGTTCGCATTATTTCGGCAACCCACAAAAATCTGGAAGAGGCTATTCGGGAAAACACCTTTCGTGAAGATCTGTTTTACCGGCTCAATGTCGTCAGTTTGGAGCTGCCACCTCTCCACAGGCGGAAAGAGGATATTCCGCTGCTGGCCGAACATTTTGCGGCTCTTCTGACTGAAAAAAGGGATGGTCAGGAAAAGCGATTTACACCTGAAGCCATGCAGATTCTTGTTGAGGCCGAATGGCCGGGAAATATCAGGCAGCTCTTTAATGTAGTGGAAAATGCAGTTGCTTTAGCCACCTCATCGCTGATAAGCAAGGATCTGCTGTACGACGCCATTAAACAGCATCAGAAGAAAATCCTGCCTCTCTCCGAAGCCAAGAGACAGTTCGAGCAGCAGTATCTCATTCAGCTGCTGCAAACAACCCAGGGTAATGTCTCTCAGGCTGCACGTTTAGCACAGCGTAACAGGACAGATTTTTATAAATTACTGAATCGGCATCATATTGTACCGTCTCTTTATAAAGACTGAGCGTGTTTGGTGTCGCAATATGAAGACGGTTCTGATTGGCACGTTGAGTAAACTTCGCTATGCCAAGAGATGGCTAGTCTCTTTTTTGCGACATTTTGTGTTGAAGTGGTTGACAGGCCGGGCAGAAATAGGTTGCTCTTCCTGCCAGGGTCATTTTAACGGTGGGTTGCGCACAAACAGAGCAGGCGGAACCCTCCTGGCGGTATACTGCGAAATGAAATTGAAAATACCCGGGATGGCCGCTGGCATTGAGAAAGTCGCCGATGGTCGAGCCACCGGCTTCAATGGCTTCCTGTAAAATCCGCTGAGTCGCAACAATGATGCGTTGCCAGTCTTGCCGATTTAAAAATTGAGCTGGAGTTGCAGGGTGAATCCGGGCAGCAAACAGGATTTCATTAGCGTAGATATTGCCAATACCGGCAATAAGCCGGCTGTTCATGAGTAAGGATTTAACCGGCAGCTTGCGCCTGCAGGCAAGAGTGTACAGGTGGTCACTTGTGAAACCGGGGTCAAAGGGTTCAATACCTGTTTGAGCGAAAAATAGACCTTCACTGGCAACGGCTTCTGCTGCCGGCCACACCATAACAGTGCCGAATCGTCGGCTGTCATTGAGCCGAAGCTCTCTGTCGCTGTTGAGAGACAGTCGGAGGTGGTCGTGTTTGTGAAGAGTTGTTGACTTCGGTACTACAGACAGTTTGCCGGTCATCCCCAGATGAATGACCAGAGTTGCCCCGCCTGTCATCCGCAGTAAGAGATATTTGGCTCGACGGTCAATCGTGAGAAAAGTCTGTCCCTGAATATGTCTGGTGAGCAGGTGGGTGGGGATGGGGCGGCGTAGATGATGTTTGCCCACAGCAACCGCGGTCACAATTCTGCCGGGAAGGAATGACAGTAAACCGCGACGGACAACTTCAACTTCCGGTAGTTCAGGCATTATTCTCTCCCCAGGTACAGGCGATCAGGTGTTGATCCATTTCCCCCATCCGCACAGTGGCATGATCATGGGCTGTATGGCTGAGGCTGCACTGTCCGATCCAGATCTTATTGTTTTGTTCAGAGTACGCCGACGTAAACCTGATAGCGCTGAGAAATGAAGGGTGATCCGGCAGGAAACATTTTTTGACGGCTTCCTTGGCTGACCATAGCAGGCCGAGGCGGGTTAGTGGTGGTAGTGGAGATGGATCAAAGGCCTGTAGCTCTTCCTTTTGGGCAAATCGTTTTTGTACTCTGTACAAGGTGGGTGTTTTCTGTTGGATGTCGACCCCGCACGATCCTTTGCTACAGGCAAGAGCTGCTGCATAGCCTGAACTGTGAGCAATGGAGACGGTAACAGCTGGGCATCCCGTCGGTTTCTGGGCTATGTGCGGCCTGCCGTGTCTGTCTGGAAGGATGGAGTACATGTGCGGGGCAGGGGTTGTGGAACAGCTCATGGCCTGTAAAGCGTATTTGGCTGCAATGCGCCCACCCAGCCATTCCAGCTGGCGTTTATCATAGCTGAAGCCATGAAAGATATTCAATTCAGCCGGACTCAGCAGACAGGTGAGTAGATTCTCTGTTCTGTCCCGTTCCAGTAGTGGTCGGAGCAGATGCAGATTGAGCAATGCCAGGTAACAGGAAAAAGGGGCGAACATCTGCCATCTTGTGCTTATTGTCCGTATGTCGGCAAGGAGCACCTCAAGGTAATGCCGGGTTGACGATGGATAAGTAGTTGTCTTCACCCATGAATCCTGTATAATCGACTCGCGTTTATGGCCGTGTGGTCCGTAGTGTTTCCTGATTGAGCGCGCGATCCAGAGCTGTATATAATCTGTTCTCGCTCATATTTTTTATCCGATGAAGAAGAGCCTGGTATCAGGTTCCGCCAACATATACTGTATGCCGACCATCAATGAACTGACCTGTCTCGATCTTGCAGTTTTAACGATCTTCTGCATTTTTATGCTACGTGGCCTTTGGGTTGGACTGATGCGACAACTGGTGAGTCTATGTGCTCTGGCCGGGAGCTATATTGTTGCCGGACAGTATATCGGTACGCTTTTGTCACGAACCGATTCGGTTATCGGTCATCCCAAGGTAATCTTCTTCTGTGGCTTTGCCATTCTTTTTGTTATCGCTGTTTTTTGTTTTACAATGATGGGTAAAGTGTTGCATCGTTTTATCCAGGTGATCTTAGTGGGTTGGTTGAATCGATTGGCCGGTATGGTACTTGGTGGGTGCCAGGCCGCTTTGATCTGTTCTCTGGCATATATGTTTCTGGCATCCGGTCTGTCAGCGAATAATGATCTGGTGCGCTCATCGTATGCAACATCTTTTCTGCGCCAGGGAATGACACTGTTGCATGTTTTTATTGACGACCCTCGTCTTCGTACTGATTTAACCCCCAAAAGACCGGCAATTACAGGTGACCTGCTTACCGGCAAGCCGGCAGAGAAGAACGTTGAGCCGGCAAAGGCGAAACATCCATGATCTGTTTTCAGTACATCTTTTTTAGGACACAGTCGCTATGAAATCCTTGCCCGCCTGTTTTACCGCCTATGATGTTCGTGGTAAAATTCCTGATACTTTTGATGAACAGATTGCACAACGAATAGCCCGTGCCTTTGTCGATTACTATCAGATTCGCAAGGTGGTTGTTGGTCGGGATATGCGCCTGAGCAGTCCATTACTTGCCGGGACCATTGTGGCCGGACTGCTGGAGCAGGGTGTGGATGTTGTTGATTTAGGCCTGTGCGGTACCGAAGAGGTTTACCACGCTGTCTTCAGTCGAGCTGAAGAGGGGGTGGCTGGTGGTATTATGATCACCGCCAGCCATAATCCTGCAGAGTATAACGGGATGAAATTTGTCCAGCGTGACGCCCGTCCTGTTTCTGTTGATTCTGGTTTGCTGGAGATTGCCAGGATGGCAACCGATCCTCACCGGCAGGAAATGGTGGCCGCGCACAGGGCGGACAAAGCGGGAAGTTACATTCAGACAACGAATAAAGACGCCTATCTTCGCCATCTGTTGACCTCTGTTGACTGCCGGGCAATGCGACCGATGAAGGTGGTGGTCAATGGAGGGAACGGCTGTGCCGGACCGATTATCGATTTACTGGCCCCTCACCTGCCCTTTACCTTTATCCGTCTTCAACACGAACCGGATGGAAATTTCCCCAATGGAGTGCCGAATCCACTGCTCCCGGAAAAACGTGAAGTCACTGCTCAGGCTGTACGTGAACATCGGGCTGATCTTGGTATTGCCTGGGACGGTGACTTTGATCGCTGTTTCCTCTACGATGAAAACGGTCGCTTTATTGAGGGGTATTATATAGTCGGTCTTTTGGCGGAGATGCTGCTCCAGCATCATCCTGGTTCCACTATCCTGCATGATCCCCGACTGGTATGGAACACCAGAGAGATTGTTCAGCATTGCGGAGGAAACCCGGTGATGACCCGCACTGGTCATGCCTTTATCAAAGAAAACATGCGACTTCACAATGCTGTTTACGGCGGCGAGATGTCGGCGCACCATTATTTCCGCGATTTTGGTTACTGTGATTCAGGAATGCTTCCCTGGTTGTTGGTCTGTGAACTGATGAGTACCCGTGCTACACCCCTGTCAGCCTTATGTGATGCCCGTATGGCTGCCTATCCGGTGAGCGGTGAGATCAATTCAGCTGTACGGGATCCTGATCAGGTCATTGCCGCCATCGAAAAACACTATCCGAACGGTGTGGTGGACAGGACAGACGGTTTGTCCATTGAATACCCGGCCTTTCGTTTTAATGTTCGTCGCTCAAATACAGAGCCGCTTTTGCGGCTGAATGTGGAGACGAAAGGCGATGAGGAACTACTGCGTCAAATAACTGCAGATGTACTGCATATAATCCGTTCATGAGAAGGACGGATTCAACCGCGAACAATCAACTCCTCTGAGGTTTAATCGTGGCAATTCAACCCATTATTTTGGCCGGTGGAACCGGTTCCCGGCTGTGGCCGCTCTCCCGGGAACTCTACCCTAAGCAGGTTATCAGCCTAACAGGGGAACGGTCACTTTTGCAGACCACTATCCATCGGGTGGTGCAACTTGAAAATACATTGCCGCCGCTGATCGTTGTCGGTGAAGATCACCGGTTTTTAGCAAAGAGCCAGCTGGAAGATCTGGGTATTCCATTGGATGTTCGTATTCTTCTGGAACCTCACGGTAAAAATACTGCTCCTGCCATTTGCGGGGCAGCAGCCTATGTGAGCAGCCAGGGACGCGGTGGTGATGTCCTGCTGGTGTTGCCGGCAGATCACCTGATTCTTAAACCAAAGGAATTTGAAGTCGCAGTGCGTGAGGCAGCAGAGCTGGCCCGGCAGGGCCGGATTGTGACTTTTGGTATTGTGCCGGATCATCCGGAAACAGGATACGGGTACATTGCAAAAGGAGAGGGGTATGCGGTGGCCAGTTTTGTAGAAAAACCCGATCTTGCCACTGCTGAGCAGTATTACGCCAGCGGCGGTTACCTGTGGAACAGCGGCATGTTTGCCTTTACCGCAGATACGCTTTTAAGTGAAATGCAGATTCATGCCCCTGATATTGTCGCTGCCATGACGGAATCCATTGCCGCGGGTCAGGGAGACGGTCTGTTTTTCCGTTTTGGAGACACGGCCATGGCTGCCTGCCCTTCTGACTCTATTGATTATGCATTGATGGAGAAGACGAAGCTGGCAGCAGTGGTCCAGGCTGATCTGGGTTGGAGTGATATCGGTTCATGGCGTGCCCTCTGGGAGGTGAGTGTAAAGGACGAGCTGGGGAACGTTGTGCATGGAGATGTGCTGCTTGAAGATGTGCAGGATTCACTTATTCGCTCTGAACACACTCTGGTGGCCGCCGTGGGCCTGGACAGCACCATGGTGGTGGAAACCGCAGATGCCGTTCTTGTGGCTCCCCTGGATCGATCCCAGGATGTGAAAAAGATTGTTGACAAGTTAAAGTACAACAAGCGGGGTGAATATCATGTGCACCGGACGGTGTTTCGGCCATGGGGAAGCTACACCACGCTTGAGATACAAGAACGCTTTCAGATCAAACGAATTACAGTAAACCCCGGCGCGAGCCTTTCCCTGCAGATGCATCATCACCGGCATGAGCACTGGGTGGTGGTGACAGGGACGGCAAAGGTGCAGAGAGGTGAGCAGACGATTTTGCTGAAAGAGGATGAGTCAACGTATATCCCGAGCTGCACAGTCCATCGGTTGGAAAATCCCGGGGTTATTCCTCTGGAGTTGATTGAAGTTCAGATCGGCAGTTATCTCGGTGAGGATGACATCGTTCGCTTTGACGATGAATATGGACGGGTCAGCAAGTAGTCGTACAGACAACCTGTCGGACTTTTTTAGTCTTTTTCCATGGGGTATGGTGTTGTATCAGCGGGATACTGTTGTTGAAAGGCGGTTATGTAGCTGTCAAGTACCTGTTTATCATGGTCGGAAACGTGGAGAAACTCGACGCCACTGTAATGTAAACCGGTCTTATCGGTGGTGTAGATAACTGTTCCCATCACGTCAACCAGCTGCTCGTGCAACCCCAGAGTGATCATCACCTGCTGGCCTTTGGCGAGTGGAATGTGGGTTTCGATCAGCATGCCGCCCTTGCTTACGTTCAACGTCCGTGCCATGGCGTATTCACCGAGACGACCCTGTGCGTCAATGATGAGATAGTCGAGGAGATGTAATGATTCCGGGCGGATATATTTTCGACGTTCCGTAGTCATGTGCGCTCCTTGCAGCGTACGGGTGGTAAAGTATTTGTTGCACAGTAAGCAGTGGTCAGGGGTACCTGCACATCCTGTTGTTGATGGGCCACGCCTGTCGGATACCTTTCAGATCGGGGCTCAGTGCATGTACTGCGTAATATTTCTTCAGAAACAAGTTCACTTAATCTACTATCTTATCCTATTTGCCGGACTGAAGCGAGCTGAGACAGGGATACACAGCAATTTATAGTATATTTTATCCTGCAGATGGTAAAAAGATAACGCGTTATCGACTATCCTGATGTATTTATTGTCAGCACTTTATAAGGGACTCAATTTTTCACCCTGCAGGTGACGCAAAACTGGTCAATGGCCGTACTGCACACAACAGCTTCGAATGTTTTCAGCATCTGTTGCTCTGTGCCGTTGCTCATCAGGGGTTGCATAGACAAGGAGAGAAGGCATGACCCGCGATGAAATAATGAAGATCATAGCAGAAAAAAATGTTAATTTTTTCCGTCTGCAATTTGTTGATATTTTTGGTGCTATGAAAAATATCGCCATCCCGCGCAGTCAGATCGAAAAAGCGCTTGACGGTCGGATCATGTTTGACGGCTCTTCCATAGAGGGATTTGTGCGTATCAACGAATCCGACATGCATCTTAAGCCGGACTATAATACTTTTGTCGTCCTCCCCTGGCGGTCAAAAGATGGGTATAATGCCGCACGCATCATCTGTGACGTGTACAAACCCGATGGTACTCCGTTTGTAGGGTGCCCGCGAAACAACCTGAAGAGGGTGCTCGCTGATGCCAAAGCCCTGGGATACACGATGAATGTCGGCACAGAGTGTGAGTTCTTTCTTTTTCGGCGTGACGAGAAGGGGCTGGCAACCACGATTACCGATGATGTCACCGGTTACTTCGATGTCGAGCCGGATGATACCGGCATCGACTGCCGCCGTAAAATCATCCAGACTCTGGAGGCAATGGGATTTGAAGTGGAGGCCTCCCATCACGAAGGAGCGGAAGGGCAGCATGAGATCAACTTCAAGTACGCCGATGCGCTGACCGCCGCCGATAACACGGTGACCTTCAAATGGGTTGTTCGTTCGATAGCCAGAGATTTTAATCTGCACGCCACCTTTATGCCCAAGCCGGTTTTTGGTGTTAACGGTTCGGGCATGCACACCAATCAATCCCTGTTCGACCTTGATGGCGGCAATGCGTTTTTTGATGAGCAGGATCCGTTGCAGTTGAGCGAGGTTGCCTACAAGTACATTGCCGGTATACTGAAGAATGCCCGAGGGTTTTGTGGTATCAGTAATCCCCTGGTTAACTCCTATAAACGGCTGGTGGCCGGTTACGAGGCACCGGTCTATGTGGCCTGGTCCGCATCGAACCGTTCTGTACTTGTCCGTATCCCGGCGTCCCGCGGCATGGGGACCCGTACCGAGGTCCGCAGTCCGGATCCAACCTGCAACCCCTATCTGACCTTTGCCATGATGCTGAATGCAGGCCTGGACGGGATCAAAAACGATCTACCGGTGCCTGCTCCCATTAATGCCGATATTTTTGAACTGACGGTTCAGGAGAAGATCGACGCCGGTATCCACAGTCTTCCGGCCAGCCTTCACGAGGCTATCCAGGAACTGAAAGCCAGTCCTATTGCTGAAGAAGCACTCGGCCCGCATATTCTTGAAAAATATATTGAAGGGAAAGAAAAGGAATGGGACAGTTTTCGGACCGCTGTGACTGATTGGGAGTTGAATCACTATCTCAGCCGGTACTGATCTGCACTGATCCGGTACTGATCTGCACTGATTCTGTCACTACAGCAGACGAAGATATTTTTTCCCATGCAGCCGGTGCCGGAGAGTTGATTTGTGACGGATTTTTTTTGATCTAAACCCGTCTTTTGTTTGTTCAATGAGTGGACTTGCCAACAAGGAGACACCATGTATATCGGACAGATTATGCGTACCAACCTGGTCACTGTGTTGCCTGAGGCCTCGCTGGTTGAAGCCCGTGACCTGATAACAGAACATCGCATCGAGCACCTGTTGATTGTCGACAGGCAGGGACTTCTGGTCGGAGTTGTCTCTGACCGGGACGTGAAACTCAACTGGGCATCACCGGCAACTTCACTCAGTATTCATGAGTTGAACTACCTCCTGCAGAAGGTGGAGGTGGGTATGATTATGGTAAAAACCGTCATAACGGTTGCTCCGGATACCACCATTGAGCGAGCTGCCTATATCATGCAGACCCACAAGATCAGTTCGCTGCCGGTGATGCAGGGAAGCAAGCTCGTGGGTATAGTCACCCGTACAGATGTTATGGCTGTCCTGCTGCAAGCCATTGGAATGAGTGATGAGAGTGTACGGCTTGGTGTTCTGGTTGACGATCGTCCCGGTCGTCTGGCTGCGGTGACAACCATTCTGAAGGAGCAGGGCATCAATATTCAAAGTTTTTTTTGTTGGCCTGTACCGCAGTATCCAAATGTGTCGCATCTGGTGATCCGGGTTGACAGGCAGGAGGGCGATAAGGCGGTCACTGCTCTTGAGGCCGAGGGATTTAAAGTGCTCCGTCGTTATGAGCGTGATCTGCAGCCCTTTCTTCCTTCTGCTGAACTGTAAAGGTCAGTCTGTACTCTTTAAAAGAGTGCTTATCTCTTGAGGTCAGCAGTCAATTCGACGAGTTCCTGCTCCAGGAGCGTTTCTTTTTCCAGAAGCGTTTTGGCGCATCGTTCCAGGATATCCCTGTTTTTCTCCATGATTTCATACGTGCGGACAAAGGTGTCGTCGATGATTTTACGTACCGAGTCGTCGATTCGCTGGGCTGTACTGTCACTGATCTGACAGCCGTTGACACCATGGCCATGTCCCTGTTGAGCGAGGAAAGAGGGCTGATTTTCTTCATAAACAACAAAACCGATATCCGGATCCATGCCGTAACGGGTCACCATATTGCGGGCAATATCCGTGGCCCTGGCGATGTCATCCGAGGCACCGGTGGACAGATGGTCGAAGATCAACTTCTCGGCGGCTCTGCCGCCGAGAAGTACAGCGATCTTATTCTCCAGTTCTTCTTTGGTCATGAGAAAGCGGTCTTCGGTCGGCCGCTGCAGAGTGTATCCCAATGAGCCAATGCCCCGGGGGATAATGGAAATTTTAAAAACCGGGTCTGTTCCGGGCAGGGCCAGGGCAGTGAGCGCATGGCCGACCTCATGGTAGGCGACGATCTTCCGTTCTTTTGGATTGAGCAGACGGTTCTTTTTCTCCAGACCGGCGATGATGCGCTCAATGGCCTGGGTAAAGTCATGCATACTGACCTCCTCTGCCTGTCTGCGTGTTGCCAGGAGCGCAGCCTCGTTAACCAGGTTGGCAAGATCGGCTCCGGAAAAACCGGTGGTCAGATCTGCCACCTGACTTGGATCAACATCATCACCCAGTCGAATTTTTTTCATGTGGACCTGCAGGATGGCAATGCGTCCCAGTTTGTCGGGACGATCAACCAGGACCTGCCGGTCGAACCGACCGGCACGCAACAGCGCCGGATCAAGCACCTCGGGACGGTTCGTGGCTGCCAGTAACACCAGGCCGCTGGAAGGATCAAAGCCATCCAGCTCGACCAGCAGTTGGTTGAGCGTCTGTTCACGCTCATCATTACCGCCTATGCCGGCAGCGGTTCTCACGCGACCCAGAGCATCCAGCTCGTCGATGAAAATAATTGCCGGTGCTGATTTTCTCGCCTGTTCAAAAAGATCACGGACACGGGCGGCACCGACGCCAACAAACATCTCCACAAACTCTGATCCACTGATGGAAAAAAAGGGAACTGCAGCCTGACCGGCGACCGCTCTGGCCAGGAGAGTTTTACCGGTACCCGGAGGGCCAACCAGCAGCACACCTTTAGGCATGCGGGCCCCCAGCTTGCCGTACTCATCAGGGTTCTTCAGAAAATCAACAATTTCCTGCAGTTCAGCCTTGCTTTCATCCACCCCGGCCACATCGTCAAAGGTCACGCCGGTCTGTTGTTCAACATAGACCTTGGCCTTTGACTTGCCGATGTTCATAAAGCTGCCGCCCATACCCTGTTTTTCAGCGAACCTTCGTAAGACGAACATCCAGATGCCAAAAAACACCAGAGCCGGAACGATCCAGGAAAGCAGGGTGGCGAGAAACTTGCTTTCATACACCTGGGTGTACGGGACCTTGTACTGCGATAGATGCTCAGCGAGTTCAGGTTCAACCCGGTTGGCGACAATGGTTTTTTTGCCGTTTTCGGCTTCTTTCAACTCACCGACGATAAATTTTTCGCGAATGGTGAGTTCAGCTATTTTGTTTTGCTGCAACAGATTTTCCAGTTCACTGTAGGGAACTGGAGCAATGCTCTGCTGTTCGACCCAGAGTTCATGGATAACCAGGATGCTGACAACAGCAAAGATGGCGAAAATCGCATTGAATTTTTGTTTGTTGTCCATAATGGTCCCCGTTTTGTTCAGGTGTAGGTGTGGTTGAGATTGGCGTACAGGATAATGTGCTTCAACCTGCCTGTGTTTAACGTATGGGTGTTGTTGTGTATAGAGTTACCGGCTCCACTGCAGTGGTTGAACAGGTCGCTTATTGCAGGGATGCCTGGATATGGTGCAGGGTCGTCTGTTTAATAATATCAATAATCTTGGAGTCAGGGGCATAGGCTTCCTCAGTAAATGCATCCTGAAAACCGGGGAGGGAATCGATCAGCAGGGATCGAAAACCTTCCGGATCCTGAGAGGTGAGAGCGTTTGTCTGCACCGGAAAAACGGCTGACACCTTGACCGATATCTGCCCGTCGAGTCGCTTCAGGGCTGTTACCAGTGTGCAGCGTCCCTGTTTATATTTAGAACGTCGGCGCTTGAATTTTTCTGAACGAGCGACAAATTCATGGATCACAGAGGTGAGTGCTCCATCCGGTCCGGGGAAAAGCTGGTTTTTGGCAAAGACGTTGGCTATGACCAGAGCCAGTTCGGCTGTCTCGATCTGTTGCATGGACTGTTCGGTGAAAGTAAAGATCTCCGGTGCTTCCTGGACAACCCCTTCCTGCTGTTCACCGACTATATAGATAAAGTTTTTGGTTTGTAGTGCTTTCACCGGTTGTTCTCCACGAAACTGTTTACCAGATGCATTTTTATGACCGACTGTACTGTTGCATACCATATCATGACAGGGTACGGAAGATCGTAACTGATTAACAGGAACATCAGCTGTCCTTTTCGCAGCTGATGTTCCTGTTCGGATAAAGGTGGGTTTGAGTCCGCTGCAATCCCTGTCTTGAACATTGTGGTGTTTACAGCGATATTAAGCACAGTTAAGGCAATATTGGCAGCTGGTCAACCGCTCAGTCACACAATCTCAGCTTGTCAGGTGATGTTGACGTTGATGCGGAGCCGGGCAGTGGTCAGCTGGTGGTCGCTGCTGCCGGTAGGGAGGAATCGGCCGAATTTACAGGGATCAGGTTTTGTTGAGTTCCTGCTTGAGCTGTCATGTGCATCGGATTTTTTCATGCAGGTTACCGGTAAATAGAGTAGGTTCTCCTGAAGTGCAAAAGAAATATACAGCACCTGGAGAAAGGTGCTTTGCTGGTTGCTGTGGCAGGTTAATAAAACCTGGTTGTGTTATCGAAGTGGTGTTGATGGAAAAAGCAAGAACCCGTTATGAAAAGGGAGAGCCGGTGCTCCTGCGGACTATCTTACCCCAGGTTTATGCCGGAAAACAGTGGACCCATCCATGGCAGGTTGTTCGCCTGGCGCAGGAGTGGCCCACTGTTGTCGGGGTGGAGACAGCCCGGTTGACCGCACCGGCTTTTTTGCGTCGTGATACCTTGTGGATTTATGTACAGGATTCTTCCTGGATGCATCACTTCCATTTCATAAAAACCGATCTGCTTACCCGGATCAATCAGCATCTGACAGAGATGAAGATAACTGACATCCGCTGGCAGCTGCAGCCGGAACAACCGGCTGTGTCGACAGAGCAGTCTTTTTTTCACGCTCGAGCTCAGGCCCGGGTCATTGACAGCGATTTTGAGCACGAGGTCCGCCGGCTGACTGCAGGTGTTGCCAATCAGGAATGCCGGGAGGCGTTGCAGCGGTTATGGCTGACTTTTGCCATCAATGCTCAGTAGACAACCTGCAGGGTTTTCCCTGGCCCTTTTGTGTGCTTTTCCTGGGAATAAGCTGTTTAAATCGACATGCTTACATATTAAGAATTTCAGACAATATATTCCGACAACATGAAACTTGTTGAGCTGATAGGCAATACACCTCTGGTTGAACTGAATAAACTTAATCCCAGCGATGGGAGAGTTCAGCTGGTTGGCAAGCTTGAATCCCGAAATCCTGGCGGTTCGATAAAAGACCGGGTGGCACTTTCCATGGTTGAGGCAGCTGAGAAGAGCGGTGAGCTGACCCATGATAAGATTCTTTTGGAGGCGACCAGCGGTAATACCGGCATCGGCATGGCCATGGTGTGTGCGGCAAAGCAATACCGTTGTCAGTTGATCATGCCGGAATCAGCCTCCATTGAACGGCGCCTGATTATGCAGGCCTATGGAGCTGAGATCATTCTTACTCCGGCCAAAAGGGCAACCGATGGTGCCATTGAAAAAGCCTATGCACTGGCCCGTGAGCATCCTGATCGTTACTTCCTTGCCGATCAGTTTAACAACCCGGCTAACTGGCAGGCCCACTATAAGGGCACAGCGCCGGAAATCTGGGAGCAAACCGAAGGACGAGTAACCGATATCATTGTTACTTTGGGTACTTCGGGAACAGCCATGGGGCTGTCGAGATGGTTTAGAGATCATCATCCAGAGGTTCGGGTGATAGCGGTGGAGCCCTATGCCGGTCATAAAATCCAAGGGCTCAAGAACATGAAGGAGTCGTACAAGCCTGGTATCTTCGATAAAACTTTGCCCCACGCAATTGTCAACATTGCCGACGAAGATGCTTTTCAAACGGTGCGTCGACTGGCGGCAGAGGAGGGTATCTTTGCCGGCATGAGCAGTGGTGCGGCCATGTTTGTTGCTCTGCAGCGGGCAAGGGAGATCGACGAGGGGTATATTGTGGCCCTTTTGCCCGATGGTGGAGAACGATACCTGAGCACCGCTCTTTTTGTGCAGCAGGAAAAAACACCTGCAGATGAGTCACAGTTGAAGATCTTCAACACCATGACCCGTAAAAAGGAGGTTTTTCGTCCGATCAATCCCGGCAAGGTGACGCTGTATGCCTGTGGCCCCACAGCTTTTGAGTCACCCAATATCGGTCATGCCCGCCGGTTGATTGTAGCTGACCTGATCAACCGTTATCTGCGATCTTGCGGTTATGCTGTTGATTTGTACATGAACTTCACTGACCTCGACGATAACACCATCAATGGTGCCATTGAGGCCGGTGCCGGCTTAAAAGAGTTTACCGGCCGCTACATCAGAGAGTTCATGGAGGCAATGGAGGTGTTGAGTATTGAAAAGGCGGCGGGATACCCCCTTGCCTCCGAACATGTCGAAGATATGATCGAGATTGCTCATGACCTCACTCACAAGGGGTTTGCCTATGAAAAGCTGGGCTCGATTTACTTTGATATCTCCAAGTTCAAATCCTATGGGCGGCTTTCCGGCATTGACCTCAGTAAGATCAAGCTTGGCCAGACCGTGGATCTTGATAACTACGAAAAAGATAATCCACGTGATTTTACACTGTTGAAACGCTCCACCCTGGCAGAGTTGAAAGAGGGTATTTTCTATGAAACCGACTGGGGCAATGTCCGACCGAGTTGGCATATTGAATGTTCCGCCATGTCGACCAGGTATCTTGGTGAAACCCTGGACATCCATACCGCCAGTCAGGATCTGGTTTTCCCGCATCACGAGAATGAGATCGCTATTGCAGAGGCCCTTACCGGCAAGCCCCTGGCTAACTATTGGATGCACTCCGGGCAGTTACGCAAGGATGGCCGTAAAATGGCAAGTGAGGCCGGCAATATTGTCACCCTGCGAGAGGTGTTGGGACGGGGATACTCCGGCCGCGAGATCAGGTTCATGCTTCTGGGAGTACATTACCGCAAGCCGATGCTGTTTTCCTACAAGCGGCTTGACGCTGCACGCACAGCCCTCCGGCGCATTGATGAGTATACCCGCAAGCTCATGTGTCTGCCCGCAGGGTTGCCCCACCCGGAAGTTGCCAGTTCAGTGTCGGAGCTCGAACGGTGCTTTATCGAGGCAATGAACGATGATCTTAACATTTCCGGAGCACTGGGTGCCTTATTTAACTTCATCAAGGTCACCAACCCCATTGTCCAGGCCAGCCAGTTGGACCGCGAGCAGAAGAATGATATTCTGGACGTGTTGCGGACGATCAATACCGTGTTGGGTGTCCTGCGTCTGGAGCAGTGCCCTCTTACACCGGAAATTGATCGCTTGATTCGGCAACGGGAGAGAGCTCGACAGATCAAGGACTGGACAGCAGCAGACTCTGTCCGCGAGGAGTTGCTGCGAAAGGGCGTGACGGTTCATGATACTGCCGCCGGTCCGATCTGGGAACAGCTTGATGAAGGGGCACCTTGAAAGAAAAAAGTGCCTGTCTGCTGTCTGTAATATACTTGCACCCATGACTATTCCCCGGTACATTGGCACCACATTATTGCGCCAGTAGCTCAGTTGGATAGAGCAACGGCCTTCTAAGCCGTGGGTCAGGGGTTCGAATCCCTTCTGGCGTGCCAGTCCATACAGCCACTTAGCCGGTTTCTGCTAGGTGGCTTTTTTTATTTGGTGCTCGTGATTGTTTTACAGGCAGTGGCCAACAAAAAAAGCACCTGACGAGTGTTCGCCAGGTGCTTGATTGTGTGGTGGGCCGTTAGGGATTCGAACCCCAGGCCAATTGATTAAGAGTCAACTGCTCTACCAGCTGAGCTAACGGCCCCAATTAAACAACAAACTGCAAAGGCAATCGAGAGAAAATGCGTATCAATTGCGACAGCTTTTTTAGCACACCGTTACCTTGTCGTCAAGAAAGAAGAGTGATGGAAAAGAGGTCTTCGCCCATGAGCATTGTATGATAGGACAGGGCAAGAGGAAGTACCTGTTGTTGGCATGGAAAATATCCTTGACTTTGTGCTGAGTTACTCTAATTTCAAAAGATCAGATTATTTTTATAAAAACGGAGATAAAAAAACTTTATGGTCACTGCAGAACCAGCGTCTGCCCCTTCGACATCCTCGGACGAGGAACCTCCTGGTAAGTCGTTTTTTGAGAAAATAAAGTCTGCCCTTGGTTTTCGTGGTGCTCCTGACACCACCAAAGAGCTCGAGCATGAGATTCAGGGGTTGCTTGAGGGTGGCGAAGAGCAGGGATTGATCACCCTGCATGAAGAACAGCTGATCAACTCTATCTTTGAACTACGGGAAACGGTCGCCTCTGAAATCATGACCCCATCGGCGGAGATGGTTTGCGCCGAACTCAACACCTCGATTCCGGAGTTGATACGGCTGATTAGTGAGGAAGGATATACTCGTATTCCAATTTATCAGGGTACTTCCGATCATATAATCGGCATTCTCCATGCCAAGGACCTCCTCGGTATCTGTGCGCGTGGGGGCGATACTCAAATCGATCTGAGAGAATTTTTAAATCCTGCCACCTATATTCCCGAATCAAAGCCGATCCCCGAACTGTTACGCGAATTTCAATCGAAAAAAATTCATCTGGCCATTGTTGTCGACGAGTTCGACAGTGTCCGGGGGTTGGTGACCCTTGAGGATGTGCTTGAAGAGATCGTTGGTGAAATTATTGATGAACATGACGACGAAGAAAATGAGTTGCGTGTTGTCGATGAGCGGGCAGTGATTGTCGATGCCAAGATTGACATTGAAGAGGTTGAAAATCATTTTCACTTGACCCTGCCGGAGGGACCCTACGAATCAGTGGGTGGTTTTATTATCCATCGGCTGGGCAAAGTGCCGCCGTCCGGTACCGTTGTCCAGGAAAGCGGTCTCACCTTTAAAGTGTTGGGGGTTGACCCGCGACGCATCAAGAGTGTACGGATTGTTCGCAACGCAGACATCCAGACCCAGGACTGAGGTTCAGCCCAACCTCCTGTGGGCGGCTCTTGTCTCCGCCGCTCTGTCAGCCTTGGCCATGCCCGGAAAGATCGGGTGGTGGCCTCTGCTGTTTGTTGCTCTGGTTCCTCTTCTGCGGCTGTGCCTTAACGACCGTCCCCTGCGCAGTGTTGCCGCCGGGTTTCTCTTTGGTGTGGTGTACCATCTGGCCTTGCTGTACTGGATTTTAATTGTCCTGGGGCAGTACGGCGATTTACCGCTTTGGGTGAGCCTGCCGGCGCTTGTACTGCTGGCCTCATACATGGCCGGCTATTGCGCGGTGTTTTGCGGACTGCTCAGCCTGCTGGCCGGGCGTGCAAAGGATCAAGAACGATCTGCGGTCGCGTTTGTTTGGATCGCGCCACTGTTCTGGGTGGGGCTTGATTATCTGCGTTCCGTTCTTTTTACCGGTTTCCCGTGGATGGATCTCGGGTATGGTCTGTTCAGTCAGCCCTGGCTGATCCAGGCGGCAGACCTTGGCGGGCATCATCTGCTCACGTTTTTTCTTGTGCTTGGCAACTGTTTACTGGTCGCTGGCCTGGATTGGCGGCAATACCGCAGTCGTTACCGGCAGCGATCCGAGCGCCGGCTGTTGCTTACGGCCGGAGTCCTGTTTGTTGCTGTGATCGGCTATTCGCTGGTGCGCTATCATGCCGTTGCAACGACGATCAATCACTCTTTGCAGGCACGGGTGGCCGTGGTGCAGGGCAATATTGATCAGGCGATCAAATGGTCACCGGCCATAAAGGCGGAAACAGTTGATACCTACCTGCGACTGTCACGACAGGTGCTGGACGGAGAAGCGGCACAACTGATCATCTGGCCGGAAACCGCTCTGCCGTTTTATCCACAACAGGACACGCTGATCGGCAAGGTGATCGGGTTTACCACAGACACTAACACCTGGCTGTTCACCGGGGCACCGTTGTACTCGGTCACTGTTAAAAAAGAAGGAGAGGAAGAGATCCGCTATTACAACGGGTCCATCCTGATCGGTCCGGAGGGGAAAGTCGGTGGCGAGTATAACAAGCAACACCTTGTTCCTTTCGGCGAATATGTCCCCTTGCGCCGGTATCTGCCCTTTCTGCAACCCCTTGTCGTCAATATCGGCGATTTTTCAGCCGGCACCGTCACCGGCCCTCTGCCGCTTGGCCCGTTGTGGCTGGGAGTGCTCATCTGTTATGAGTCGATCTTTCCCGACATCGCTGCAACGACCGTCAAAAAGGGGGCAAACATGCTGGTCAATCTGACCAATGATGCCTGGTATGGGCGGTCGAGTGCACCGTATCAATCCATGGCCATGGCCGTCTTTCGCGCTGTGGAGAACAAGCGTTCTCTGGTTCGGGCTGCGAATACCGGTATCAGCGGTTTCATTGATCCTGTCGGGCATATCATGGTGCAGACCGAGATCTTCACAGAGGCTGCACAGGCGGCAGATGTACCGGTAATGAATCTGCAGACCGTGTTCACCTGGAATGGTTCATATTTCGGGCTGATCTGTGCTGTTCTGATGCCGTTTTTTCTGCTGCTGAACCGATACAGAGCCCGCAGTTAGCACCCGGTGCCAATACCGGGGCATGCACATCGGTGTGCGGAGTTTCTTTCTTGAGACTTGAACCGTTTCTGTTTAATATACCTTCCATTTAAAAAAAGAGGCGGGCGGTCAGTTATGACCGGCCATGTTTGTCAACTGCCTGCAAGCGCGATAAAAAGTACGTTTGTGTGTTTATTCAATGAGGTGATCCATGGGTGATGTAACCGAATCAGCGGAATCAAAACAACTGATCGACAACCTGAAAGGCAAGATGCTTTTGCTTAAGGAGCATCTTTGACTTAGATGGCAAGCGTGAACAGGTTGAACTGCTGGAGCTCCAGACCGTCAGTCCTGGTTTCTGGGACAATCAGTCTGAGGCCAAACGGGTTCAGCGGCAGTTGGGAGAGCTCCAGGATCTGATTGAAGTCTGGGATAAAAACTATACCGACCTTGATGAAACCGGCATGCTGCTGGAGATGGCGCTTGAAGAGCGTGACGAGGCAACCTACAGGGAGGTGGTGGCCAGTCTTGATGAGCTGCGGCAGCGTATTGATCTGGTCGAATTGGAGTGTATGTTCTCCGGCGAACATGACGGGAACAATGCCATGCTGACCATCCATGCAGGCGCCGGCGGGACCGAGGCTCAGGACTGGGTCAGTATCCTGCTGCGCATGTACTTGCGGTGGGTGGAGGACAAGGGGTTTAAGTCGGATATCCTTGACTACCAGGCCGGCGAGGAGGCCGGTATCAAGAGCGTAACCATTATGGTGAAGGGCAAGAATGCGTACGGCTATCTCCGCTCTGAGATCGGTATCCATCGATTGGTCCGTATCTCACCTTTTGATTCCAGCGGTCGGCGACACACCTCTTTTGCTTCGGTCATGGTCATGCCTGAGCTGGATGATGACGTTGACATTGAGATCAATGACAAGGACATCCGGATCGATACCTACCGTGCCAGTGGTTCGGGCGGCCAGCATGTCAATAAAACCGATTCCGCCATCCGGATCACCCATTTCCCCACGGGAATTGTGGTGCAGTGTCAGAGTGAACGGAGCCAGCACAGCAACAAGGCAACGGCTATGAAGATGCTGACGGCGCGATTATATGAGCGGGGGAGAGAGGAAAAACAGCGTGCCCAGGAAAATCTCCAGGGTGACAAAAAGGATATCGCCTGGGGCAGCCAGATACGTTCCTATGTGCTCCAGCCGTATCGGTTGATCAAGGATCATCGGACAAATACCGAAGATGGCAATGTCGATGCAGTTCTTGATGGGCGGCTGGATCCCTTTATCAAGGCGTATCTTCTTTGGCAGCACCATTAAGGGGCAATGTGGTGAGCGGGGTGCATAAGACTGTCCGTCAGCAGCAGGAGAAAGTGGAACGACAGACCCTGTCCCCGTTTGCCTGTCTGAGCACCCGGTCAAGGGGACGGATGAGGCCGGAGGAACCCTGCAGCCTCCGAACCACCTTTCAGCGTGATCGGGACAGGCTTATTCACTCTAAAACCTTCCGGAGATTAAAGCATAAAACGCAGGTTTTTCTTGCTCCGGCCGGTGATCACTACCGTACCCGTCTTACGCATGTGCTGGAGGTCTCGCAGATTGCCCGGACTATGGCCGTCTGTCTGCGGCTGAACGAGTACCTGACCGAGGCCATTGCCCTTGGTCACGATCTCGGCCATACTCCGTTTGGCCATGCCGGTGAATACAGCCTTAATCTGCTCCATCCCAAAGGATTTAAACATTTCCGCCAGAGTCTGCGGATTGTTGATTTTCTGGAAAACGATGGTCGCGGTCTCAACCTGTCCTGGGAGGTACGCAACGGTATTCTCAAGCATTCCAAGGGGTATGGCGAAATTTTACCCGATGACATGACAGAACTGCCGGCCACTTTAGAAGGACAGCTGGTGCGCGTCGCCGATATCATGGCCTATGTTAATCACGATATGGACGATGCCCTGCGTGGCGGCATGATTCACAGTGATGATCTGCCCGGCCATTTACGAAAGATCATCGGCGATCGTTCTTCAGAGCGCATCAATGCCATGGTCAGCGATCTGGTGAACACCACCCTGCGGATGAACGACGGCCGACTGCACTTAGGTGAGCGGATGAACGAGACCATCAACGAGCTGCGAACGTTTCTCTACGACAATGTGTACCGAAACTACCGTGTTCACAACGAATTTGAAAAAGCCCAACGGATCATCCGGGATCTGTACGGATTTTTTCTCAAACACGAGTTCCCCAACGGCAGGATTGACTCCTGCTGCCCGCCACACGGGTTATCTTCGTCAGCCGATGCGATGCAGATGCGACATCGTCAGGTCTGTGACTTTATCGCCGGTATGACAGATCGGTATGCCCTGGCTCTCTACTCTCGGATCTTTATTCCCAGACCCTGGAGTGTGCTCTAGAAGTCTTTTTTTCATTCCCTCGCCTCAAGGCGCCGGGGTTTCATCTTTTAATCTAAGCGACTGCAAGTGATGCCCATTCAACAAAACGAAAAGTACGATTTACCCAAAGCCTACGAATTTACCGAGATTGAACGGCGCTGGTATGAACGATGGCTGTCTGATAAATCCTTCTCTGCGCAGATGGGTGAGGGGAAGCCGAGTTTCTCCATTGTCATCCCGCCGCCCAATGTGACCGGTGTGCTGCATATCGGGCATGCCCTGAACAACACACTCCAGGACGTGCTGGTCCGTTACCACCGGATGAAAGGGGACAACACCCTGTGGGTACCCGGGACCGACCACGCCGGTATTGCCACGCAAAACGTGGTTGAACGCCAGCTGGCCGGCGAGAAACTCAGCCGTCATGATCTTGGCCGGGAGAAGTTTATTGAACGGGTCTGGGCCTGGAAGGAAGAGAAGGGCGGAACGATCATCAACCAGCTGAAACGGTTGGGAGCCTCCTGTGACTGGGATCGAGAACGATTTACCATGGACGACGGACTGTCACGGGCTGTGCGCGAGGTCTTTGTCCGTCTGTTTAAAGAGGGGCTGATCTATAAGGGCGACTACATTGTCAACTGGTGCCCGCGCTGTCATACAGCACTTGCTGATGATGAGGTCGAGCATGATCCCACCGACGGCAAACTGTATCACATCCGTTATCCCTATGCAGACGGCTCCGGATATGTGGTGGTGGCAACAACCAGGCCGGAAACCATGCTTGGGGATACAGCGGTGGCGGTTCATCCTGAGGATGAACGCTATCAGCACCTGAAAGCCATTGGTATCAGGCTGCCGCTCACCGGCCGGACGGTACCGGTTGTGTTTGATCACCATGTTCAGCGGGAATTCGGCACCGGGGCGCTCAAGGTCACCCCGGCCCATGACCGTGACGACTACGAGATCGGCCTGCGGCATGATCTTCCCCGTTTGAAGGTCATAGATGATCAGGGGGTGATGAATGAGGCTGCCGGCGTTTATGCGGGGCTTGATCGTTTTGACTGCCGCAGGAAGGTGGTGGCAGATCTGGATGCGCAGGGGCTGATCGACAAGATCGAAGAGTATCAGCATGCGGTGGGCAAGTGCTACCGTTGTGCCACCGTGGTTGAGCCCACCACCTCGAAACAGTGGTTTGTCTCGGTGAAACCTCTGGCGGCAAAGGCTGTGGCTGCAGTGGAAGAGGGGCGGATCAAACTCTATCCCAACACCTGGTATCGCACCTTTTATGCCTGGATGGAGAATATCCGCGACTGGTGTATCTCACGGCAGATCTGGTGGGGGCACCGTATTCCGGCATGGACCTGTGAGGCGTGTCGCAGGCTGATTGTCGAGGTTAATGCGCCGGACGTGTGTCCGGACTGCGGCAGTACCCGTCTGCAGCAGGAAACCGATGTGCTCGACACCTGGTTCAGCTCGGCTCTGTGGCCTTTTTCCACCCTGGGGTGGCCGGAGCAGACCAGGGAGCTGGCCGTTTTTTACCCGACCTCGGTGTTGATCACCAGTTTTGACATCCTCTTCTTCTGGGTGGCGCGGATGATGATGATGGGGTTGCATGTCATGGGTGAGGTACCGTTTCATGATGTGTACCTGCATGCTCTGGTGCGGGATAAGTATGGCAAGAAGATGTCGAAATCCACCGGGAATGTCATTGATCCTCTGGTCATGATCGAGCAGTACGGAACCGATGCCTTTCGTTTCACGCTTACGGCCTTTGCCGCCCAGGGTCGCGAGATCAGGATGGATGAGGAACGGATCGACGGTTATCGGCGTTTCATCAACAAGCTGTGGAACGCGGCCCGCTTTGCCCAGATGCATCTTAAAGAGGTTGACCCAGCCATCACTGTAGCGGTCCGAAAAACAGAGGGACTGTCCCTGGCTCACCGGTGGATCTTAAGTCGACTGAATACAACCATTGCCGAGGTGCGAGCGGCACTTGACAACTATAACTTCAACGACGTTGCCTCCATCTCGTATCAGTTTGTGTGGCATGAGTTCTGTGACTGGTACCTGGAGTGGATTAAGGCCGATCTGTTCAGCGAAGAGATGTCACGGCGCAATCAGGCCCAGGCCGTGCTGCTGACCGTGATGGAGCAGGTGCTTAAACTGCTGCACCCTGTTATCCCCTTTGTCACCGAGGAGATCTGGAGCCAGCTGCCCGGCCGCCGTGGCTCGATCATGCATGCGTCTTTTCCGGAAACCAGGGCAGCCTGGGCAGACACCGAAGCAGAGACAACAATGAACCTGCTGATGGGGGTCATCTCCGGTCTGCGTACTATCCGCACCGAGGCAGAGGTGCATCCCAGTGCGAAAATCGAAGCCTTGCTTATCTGCCCGGATACCGGAAGACGAGCGATCCTTGAGCAGTATACAGAGGGCATGCAGGGGATGGTTCGGGCGGCTTCCCTTAAGATCGTGGCTTCGGGAACAGTTCCCGACGATGCCGGTCACGGACTGGTGCAGGATGTTGAACTCGTCGTACCGCTGAAAGGGATGATCGACGTGGCCGGAGAGCTGGAAAAACTGACCAGGGAGCAGGATAAACTGCAGAAAGAACTGGATCGGGTTATTGGTAAGCTCAGCAATGCCAAGTTCATCAACCATGCCCCGGAAACCGTGGTTGCCAAAGAACGGGAGAAGGAAACAGAGATCCGCACCCGGTTGGCGAAAACCATGGAGTCTATGGAACGGCTCTCAAAACTGAACTGATATGGATACCTTTCTTCTCGATACACTCTTGCGTAACTGTCTTGCCGAGGATCTGGAACACGGCGATATCACCACCCAGGCGATCTTCCAGCCGGAAGACCGGAGCACAGCCTGTTTTATCACCCGTCACCCCATGACCGTCGTCGGGATGGAGACCGTGGCTGCACGGGTTTTCCGTCTGCTCGACCCGGAGGTTGCATGCACGAACGCTGTAAGCGACGGCAGCCGGGTCGAGAAGGGCGTTGAGCTGCTGCGCATCAGTGGTGCGACGCGGACCCTTCTGCGGGCCGAACGGGTGGCACTCAACCTGGTGCAGCGCCTCTGCGGCATCGCCACCCTGACCACAGCATTCACCGATGCGGTCAGGCACACCAGAGCCGTTATTGTGGATACCCGGAAGACCACGCCGGGGCTGCGTCTTCTCGAGAAGTATGCAGTACGTGCCGCCGGCGGCCGTAACCACCGGTACTCCCTGAGCGACGGTGTGCTGATCAAGGATAATCACATCGCTGCCTGCGGTTCAATCACCGAGGCTGTGCAGCGTGTTCGGGCGCGGGTGCCGCATACGATCAACATTGAGGTGGAGACCGACACCCTGGCCCAGGTTGAAGAGTGCCTGGCCTGCAGGGTAGGTGTCATCATGCTGGATAACATGGATTTGGCAACCATGCGGCAGGCAGTGGCGCTGATCAACGGTCGCGCCACAGTCGAGGCGTCCGGAGGTGTCAACCTGCAGACAGTAACGGGTATTGCTGAAACCGGCGTGGACATCATTTCAGTCGGCGCCCTGACCCATAGTGCCCGTGCCTGCGATATTGGTATGGACTGGAGAGAGTAAGGGTTCAATTTTGCAGCCGGTTGTCCCGGTCTGAAGGATAAAAATCAAGAAGAACAATGAATAAACGGCTTTTTGTGGGTATTGATCTGCCGGAGGAGATCTGCGATCAGCTCAAACCCCTCTGCTGTGGTCTGCCTGGTGCCCGCTGGGTGCCACTGGAACAGCTGCACCTGACACTTTGTTTTATCGGTGAGACGGACGGTTCCACCTTTCTCGATATAAAAGAAGCCTTGAGCGAAATAGTTGCTGCTCCTTTTTCCCTGCAACTACGGGGAGTCGGTGCTTTCCCGCCACGGGGGCAACCACGCATTGTCTGGGTGGGTGTTGAAAAGTGCGAGCCTTTAATGATGCTGCAGCGCAAGATCACAACCCGTCTGTTTCAGTTGGGACTTTCTCTTGAAAATCGAAAGTATTCTCCGCATCTTACTCTGGCCCGGCTTCATCAGACCCCGCCTGCTCGGGTGGGTAAATTTTTCATTGAACACTCCCTGTTCGCCCTGCCTCCGTTTGCCGTTGACCGGTTTATTCTGTATTCGAGTGTTCTTGGGCGCAAGGGGTCCATCTACAGCATGGAACAGGCGTACAGGCTGGTGGCTGCCGATGCGTGAGAGTAGGGGATGGACGATGGGAAACTGTAGACCCTCTGCTCATCGTTCTTTTCGTGTCCTTGATGTCGGCTGTACGGGCAGTGTTCAGGGATGAGGGGGGTGATTGATGCACAAAAAAAAGCGGTCACAGAGTATTCTGTGACCGCCTGTATTTTCTGGAGGCGACGAGCGGATTTGAACCGCTGAATAATGGTTTTGCAGACCACTGCCTTACCACTTGGCTACGTCGCCTTAAAGTTTTGCATATATACCATGGATTTTATTTTTGACAAGGAGAAATCGTCTTTATGGGAACCACGCTGACAGCCCTTGTTCAGGACAACGAGGTAGAGCTGGAACAGCTGCAGGATCGGATCGGTTATCGATTCCGCGACCTGCAGCTGCTCCAACTTTCCCTTGTTCACAGCTCTTTTGCCTTTGAACGGCTTGATGACAGCCGCCACAACGAAACGCTCGAGTTTCTGGGAGATGCGGTTCTTGATCTTATCGTGGGATTCATCCTGTTCGTTCGTTTTCCGGAGCTGCGGGAAGGGAAGCTTACCCGTATCCGCTCGGCCCTGGTCAACGAAGGCGGCCTGACCGAACGTGCCAGGGAGATCGATCTGGGAAGCTACCTGCTTTTAGGCAAGGGAGAAAGTGCTTCCAGTGGCCGGGACAAGCCTTCGATTCTGTCAGGCACCTATGAGGCCCTGGTCGGAGCCATCTTTCTTGATGGCGGGTATGATGCTGCTCAGGTCTTTGTCCGCCGTTTCTTTGAGCCGTATCTTAATGACTCTCAGGAGCGGTTGGTGAGCATCGATGCCAAGAGCGAGTTGCAGGAACTGCTCCAGGAGCGGTACAGCACAGGGCCGGAGTATGTACTTGTTGGTGAGGAGGGGCCTGCCCATGCTCGGCTTTTCTCTGTTGCTGTCCGGTTTCAGGACGAGGAACTGGGGACCGGTACAGCGTCCAGTAAAAAAGAGGCGGAACAGCAGGCAGCCCGGACAGCCCTCAAGCAGCTCAGACAGCGGTTTTCGCAGCCGTGAAACCGTTTGTACCCGCATCGGTGCAGTGCAGGCCGCCGACATGCTCCGGTCTGCCTGATATGACAGACAATCGATTCCCATGCCGCTGATCATTCCCATCTTCATCCCCCATGAAGGGTGTCCCCATCGCTGTCTGTTCTGTAATCAGTACACCATCAGCAGCCGGAATCGGGAACAGGTGACCGGTGCTGCAGTTGTTGGCACCATTCACAGCTGGCTTGCCCTGGCTCAACCTAAACACAGAAATCAGGTGCAGGTTGCCTTTTACGGGGGCAGTTTTACCGGGTTGACAGCCGCAAGACAGGTGGAGCTGCTGGCCGTGGTGCAACCGTTTCTTCGCCGGGGTGTGGTGCAGAGCATCCGTCTCTCCACCCGACCCGATTATATCGATGATGAGGGATTGGCGATTTTGCGCCGCTATGGAGTAACCACCGTAGAGCTCGGTGTGCAGTCGTGCGATGACCTGGTACTGCAGCTTGCCGGTCGGGGACATACCTGTGCCGACAGTGTACGGGCCGGCCGACTGGTGAAAGAGCAGGGATTCAGGCTGGGGTGGCAGCTGATGCCCGGATTGCCGGGTGAAAATACTCGGTCACTGCGGTGCACAGTCAACAGAACCGTTGACGTGCGGCCCGATTTTGTCCGTATTTATCCGACTCTGGTCTTAAGGGACAGTGGTCTTGCCCGGCAGTACCAGCAGGGAACATATCGTCCGCTCAGCCTCAATCAGGCGGTGGCGGCTGTCAGCCGTATGAAAAAACGATTTGACGATCAGGGGATCGGGGTGGTACGGATGGGCCTGCAAAGTTCCGCAGACCTGGAACGATCGCTCATAGCCGGACCCTGGCATCCGGCTTTCGGTGAACTGGTCAAGGCACGTCTCATGCTGCAACAGACCCGTCGACTGCTGGCCCGCACAGCATCCGCATCCCCGGTGGAGCTGGTTATCAACAACCGCGACCAGTCCATATTTCACGGTCCGCGTTCACTTAACCTGCGGCGGTTACAGGAGCTGGGGTTGTCGACACGATTTACTTTGCGCCTTGACCCGCAGCAGCCGCGGCAGACGGTGCGGGTTGTTGAAGGCGCGGAGCAGCATTGAAAGAAACAGTGACACACAGTTATTTGTCGAACAGACAGCATCAGCAGAGAGTTCTGATCTGTCGCAGGCATGTCGCAGAGAGTCCGGCCGCTGTCGGCGGCCGGTGCATCCCCATCTTATCAAGTTTCAGCATAGTAGATTTTTTTCATGCTCAGTATCACTGATCTCAACCTGCAGTACGGTAACAAACATATCTTCCGTGACGTTTCAGTGCAGATCCACTCCGGTGATCGGGTGGGACTGGTTGGAGTCAACGGTGCCGGTAAATCAACCCTGCTTACAATTATGTGCGGTGAGCAGGATGTTGATCCTGGTATTGTCAACCGGGCCTCCTGGTTTACAGTGGCCTATTTACCTCAGGAGACGACCGTGGAGCTGGGTGGTGTCAGCCTGTTTACCGCGGCTGAATCAGCCTTTGATGAGGTTTTGGCGCAGCAGGAAGAGTTGGATCGGATAAGTGAAGAGCTGGCTCTCGTCAATGCTGAAGACCCGGGGATTGATGATCTGCTGCGGCGACAGGGTGAACTGCAGCATATGCTTGAGGGGAGTGATGTGTTTCTCATCCGTCCGCAGATCGAGCAGGTTTTGTTCGGGTTGGGGTTTACAGCTGCTGATCTTGACCGGCCGGTGAACAGCTTTTCCGGTGGCTGGATCATGCGTCTGCTCCTGGCCAGACTGCTGTTGAAGCGACCGGCCCTGCTGTTGCTGGATGAGCCGACCAACCATCTTGATCTGGATTCCCTGACCTGGCTGGAAGAGTTTCTTATCAACTATCAGGGAGCCATGGTCATCATCTCGCATGACCGGTCCTTCCTTGATCGGGTAACCTCAGCAACCTGGGAGTTGAGCCTGGGCAGGTTGAGTGTTTTCCGGGGCAACTACTCGCACTATATCGTGGAAAAGGAGCAACGCCTCGAGCTGGAGCGCTCGGCCTATGATAATCAGCAGGCAATGATCCGTCAGACAGAGCGATTCATCACCCGGTTTCGCGCCAAGTCCACCAAAGCCCGGCAGGTGCAGAGCCGGGTCAAACAGCTGGAGAAGCTGGAACGTATCGAACTGTCGGCAACCGATCATACCATTCATTTTTCTTTCCCACCGGCGGCACCGTCCGGGCGCGATGTGCTGCTGCTGGACGGGGTACGGAAAAGTTATCACAGTGCAACGGTCTTTGACGGTATCAGTTTTTCTCTGCACCGTGGCGACAAACTGGCGGTGGTCGGTGTCAACGGAGCAGGGAAGACCACCCTGCTCAAGATCCTGGCCGGTCTGGTGATAGCTGAAGAGGGAACGGTTAAATTGGGCCATAACGTTATCCTCTCCTACTTCGGGCAACATCAGGCCCAGGAGTTGCCCGGTGAGTTGACCGTCTTTGACACTGTGTACCACACGGCTGTCGACATGAGCATGACCCAGGTCCGTTCCCTGCTCGGAGCGTTTCTTTTCAGTGGTGATGATGTGGAAAAACAGGTGCAGGTGCTTTCTGGTGGCGAGAAGTCCCGGGTGGCCTTGGCGAGAATGCTGGTCCGGCCGGCCAACCTGCTGTTGCTGGACGAGCCGACCAACCACCTTGACATGAGCAGCCAGGAGATCCTGCAGGAGGCGATGGCTCAGTACGAGGGCACGATTATTGTTGTCTCGCATAACCGTTACTTTGTGAACTCCTTTGTCAACAAGGTGCTGGAGATCAGAAACGGCACTGCCACCCTTCACGAGGGGAATATTGACGACTATCTTGCATGGCGCCGGAAAATGGAGATGCAGGAGGTTGTTCAGATCGAGCCGGCCGCAGACAGGACGGGAATGGTTCGGAAAGATCAGGGCGAGACGGATGCAGGAGTGGATAAAAAGTCGCTGCGTAGGCAACGGGCCCGGGAACGGCAGCAGCTGAACCAGAAGTTGGGGCCATGGAAGAAGAAGAACGAAGAGGCCGAGCGGGAGGTTGAGTCTTTAGAGGCGCG
Organism: Desulfobulbus oligotrophicus; assembly: GCF_016446285.1. Classification (NCBI taxonomy): domain Bacteria; kingdom Pseudomonadati; phylum Thermodesulfobacteriota; class Desulfobulbia; order Desulfobulbales; family Desulfobulbaceae; genus Desulfobulbus; species Desulfobulbus oligotrophicus. Next base: position 513,537 of record NZ_CP054140.1, on the reverse strand, counting down.
TAAAACTGAGCTTGAACAGTTGATGGCAGACCCTGAACTGTACGGCGATCAGGAACAATGGAGTGCAGTCAGCAGGGAGTACAGCCAGGTGGAGCGCCACCTCGATCGCGCCTATCAGCGCTGGGAGGAAACGCAGCAGGCTGTTGAGGAGATAGAGCAGGAGTTTGCACAAACCGGTGTCTGATCAACTGATCTGATACGTCTTTATAGGGAGAACGTGTATGAAAAAAAGAGTGGGGATTGTCCTCATCTTGGCTGTTATTGTCGGTTGTGGCTGGTTTTTGGCCGTGAAGGGCAAGTCTGCCGTGGGGCAGTATGCCCGTTACCTGCCGTCTGATGTGATTGGCGCTGTCAACCTGACGCATCTGTCTGCCGTGAGTGACAATATTGCCTCTTCATCCCTGGGCCGGTTTCTGGCAAAAGACACCATGCACACCATTATTCGTGAGCTGGGCGGGGGCAACGAAACAATAGCTGAATATGATCGGCTGTATGACAGCGTGGTCGAGGTGGCGGCGGATCCGGCCTTTCGCACCGTGTTCGGCGATGATGTCACCCTGGCGCTGTTATCACCGGACAAGATCGACCAGACCCGGGATCCGGCTGAAACCCTGCGGCAATCTCTGGTGGTGGTGGCCAGAACAGCGGCGGCCGGAGCCATTGATATGCTCAGTAAAATAATCAGCCATGCCAAAGTCAGCCGAGAGACCATTGACGGCGTCGCGTTTGTCAAGATCGTTATGGATGACAACCAGGCAGTGTACGGCTACACCGAGGGAAGGCTGCTGTTTCTGGCCTATGATCCGGCGGTTATCCGGGCCTGCATAAGTGGTGACAAGGATGTCGAGCGATTGGCGCAGGCACCGATGTATCAGCAGGCGGTGTCCTTTTGGCAGCCGTATCCGGCAAAGGACGTGTACAGCCGGGTGTACCTGAATGTCGATCAGCTTACTCGCCTGACCCAGAGGTTGCCGGATGCGGAGATCAAGGAGAGCGGTGAGTTGCTTGCCGGCATAACGTCTCTGTTTTCGATCGGGTACCTGACGCCGCAGGGCATGGAGAACAGGGGTTATTCCAGCTACCGGTATGATCAGCTTCATCCGATGATCAAAAGTACGGTGGATGCTGCCGGCGTGAACCGCACCGTCCACTTTTTCAAAGACAGCACCTTGCTGTACAACTGGACCTCCTCATTGCAGCCGGAGGTGCTCATCGGGACCCTGGCCTCTGACCGGAATACCTACCAGGAGATGGATGCAGATGTTCGACAGATCCTGGGTGTATCACTGGATGAGCTGGGCAAGGCCTTTGGTCCCCAGTATGGCGGGATGCTTGACGAGATCGTCCACACCCCGCTCTTCCCCTGGCCAAAGGCTGTTTTGTTTGTGGAAGTGCGCGACCGGAAGATTGCCGAAACAGTGCTGAACGGTATTCGACGGCTCATAACCGGCAGCGGCATGGTGGCTGAACAGCAGGATCAGGTACAGGGACATACGGTCTACTCCTGGCCGATCCTGCCTGCGGAGTCTGCTCAGCCGGCGATAGCGCTGACCGATGACATGCTGTACCTGGCCACGAGTAAGGCTACCCTGCAGAATCTGCTTGCTGCAGATACAGCAAGCAACCAACTGACTGCAACAGTAAAGGAGACCATGGGAACAGGTGTGGTTGACCGTCTGATGACAGCCAACTCCAGCAGCCTGATCGTGCAGCCGCACCAGATGGCTGTGCAGGCCGGTGCAGCCCTTGACTGGCTGGGTGGCATTCTCACGGCAACCAAAAACATCTCCATGGGGCGTTTGAACAGGGAAGTCGTACAGCTCCTGCAGTCCGTTGATCAGGTTGTGGCAACCAGTCATCTGACTGAAGAACGGGCTGAATGGACCATGACCGTGAAAAAGGCGGCTGAATAGTCGGCCCATCAGTGAAGAGTGCCGATCGGTCAGCGGGAAACCGTGGGAAAAACGCTTGCCTTCTTATGGAGAATCAAGGTAAGGATGCTCATTTAAATTGTAAGCAAGGGGCGTGGAGAAGGTGTATCTGATCGTGTGTGCACGTATGGGTTTGAGCAGCAGTGTTGAAGCACTTTCCGTACAGAGAACAGGAGGGAGAACGTGACATTTGATAAGGAGACGAAGTTATGGCTTTCCGGCAATGAGGCGATCGCCCTCGGAGCCTGGGAAGCAGGTGTCCGGGTGGCTTCCGGCTATCCCGGGACTCCATCCACTGAGATTATGGGAAACCTGGGCCAGTATGAGGGTGTCTATACCGAGTGGGCTCCCAACGAGAAGGTCGGCCTTGAGGTTGCCCTTGGTGCCTCCTTTGCCGGTGCCCGTGCCCTGGCAACCATGAAGCACGTTGGTCTTAATGTTGCAGCGGATCCGCTCTTTACAGCTGCCTACACCGGTGTCCGCGGTGGGCTGGTGATTATCAACGCCGATGATCCGCAGATGCACAGCTCACAAAATGAGCAGGACAACCGCAACTATGCCTACGCAGCCAAACTGCCCATGCTGGAGCCTTCTGATCCGGCTGAGGCCAAGCACATGGTGACACGTGCGTACAGCTTAAGTGAACAGTTGGATACCCCGGTGATCATTCGGATCACCACCCGCATTGCGCATGTGAAGGGTGTGGTCGAGAGGGGGCAGCGGGCTGAGGTTCCGGAAACATCCATTGAGAAGGTACCGGCTAAACTGGTCATGCTCCCCGGAAATGCCCGGGTACGGCGGGTTGCTGTTGAAAAACGGATGGCAGCCGCCCGGGAACTGGCAGAGACCATGCCGGAAAATCGTATTGAGCCCGGCTCCGGCCGCCGGGGTTTTGTCACTTCCGGTGTGGCGTACAACTATGTGAAGGAGGCTTTTCCCGAGGCGCCGGTGCTCAAGCTGGGCATGGTCTGGCCACTGCCTGAGAAGATGCTCCGCGATTTTGCCGCCACGGTTGACGAGCTGATCGTGGTTGAGGAACTTGATCCTTTTCTCGAAACACATCTCAAGGCCATGGGTATTGCCTGCCGTGGAAAAGATCTGATTCCCAATCAGGGGGAATTGAACTCCTTTATCGTTCGTCAGGCACTGGCACCGGAGACCATCGGCGAGGTCTTTGCACCGCTGGAGTTGCCGATGCGGCCACCGAACATGTGCGCGGGCTGCCCGCATCGCGGCCTTTTTTATGGTCTGTCCCGAATGAAAGATGTGTTTGTCTCCGGCGATATCGGTTGCTACACGTTGGGCTTTCTGCCGCCTTTGTCGGCCATGGACGCCTGCGTCTGCATGGGGGCCTCAATCACCATGGCGCACGGTATGGCCAAAGCCCTGGGAGAAAAGGGCAGGGGCAGGGTTGTTGCCGTGCTTGGCGATTCGACATTCATGCATTCAGGCATGACCGGTCTGTTGAACATGGTCTACAACGGCACCTATGCCACGGTGATCATCCTTGATAACCGGACCACCGCCATGACCGGCCATCAGGACAATCCGGCTTCCGGTCGCTCCATCCTTGGTGAGCCGGCTCCGGCGCTGGATCTTGAGGCGCTGTGTCGGGCTCTGGGGGTTCAGCGTGTTGTGGTGGTGAATCCCCATGATGTTGAGGTGACCCGTAAGGTTCTGAAAGAGGAGATTGAATCTCCGGACCTTTCAGTGATCATCAGTCGTGCGCCCTGTGTGCTGCTCCCTGAAGAGTTAAAGCGTAAAAAACCGGTCTACTTCACCAATCTTGCCAACTGTACCGGCTGTACCCTCTGTGTACAGATGGGATGCCCGGCGATCAGCTGGACACCGCTCACCCCGGAAGAGGCGGTGGCACGGGGGTATCGGGACAAGCAGAAGGGATTTGCCCGGATCAACGAGGTGCAGTGTAACGGCTGCGGCCAGTGCGCCTGTGTGTGCAAGTTTGACGCCATCACCAGAAGGGAGGAGAACTCATGAGACAAAGCGGCAATATTCTCTTTTCAGGTGTCGGCGGGCAGGGCATACTTCTGGCCAGTGAACTGACAGCCCATGCCCAGCTTATGGCGGGGTATGATGTGAAAAAAAGCGAAGTTCACGGCATGGCCCAGCGTGGCGGCTCTGTTGAAGCACACCTGCGCTACGGTGAGAAGGTCTATTCACCGTTGATTGAGCTGGGGGCGGCTGATATCCTGGTTGCCTTTGAGATCCTTGAGGCAGTCCGCTACCTGCCCTACCTGCACAGGGACAGTGCTGTGGTGGTCAACACGCAGAAGATTCTGCCGCCGGCGGTGGCTTTGGGTAAGGCCAGTTATCCGGAAGATATTCTTGATGAGCTCAGGTCACGACAGATCAATGTGGTGGCCATTGATGCCTTTGCCGTGGCACAGTCAGTGGGTGAGTTGCGGGCGGCCAACGTGGCCATGGTTGGTGCGATGTCCAATTTTCTGGCGGTCAGCCCGGATGTCTTTTTGCAGGCGATTGACAAGACGATTAAAAAGCAGTTCTGTGATGTTAACAAAAAAGCGTTTGTTGCCGGTCGGGCTGCGGTATACGCCTGACCCGGCCCCTTACTTTCCCAAGAGGGCAGACAATGAATTGGCAGGAGATTGAAACCTTACCGCGTTGCGGATTAGAATCGATACAGCTGCGTCGGTTGCAGGCCCTTGTATATCGGATATATGATAAGGTGCCGCCGTATCGTGCCAAGATGGATGCGGCCGGTGTACAACCACAGGATATTCAGTCCCTGGCCGATTTGCGTAAGCTGCCGTTCACCACCAAGGATGACCTGCGTGACAACTATCCTTTCGGGCTTTTTGCCACCCCCATGGAGGAGGTTATCCGGGTCCACGCCTCTTCCGGTACCACCGGTAAATCAACAGTGGTCGGTTATACGCAGGCGGACATCGCCCTTTGGGCCTCGGTTATGGCCCGCTGTCTGACCATGGCCGGAGTGACCCGGGGCGATATGGTGCATAATGCCTATGGATACGGTCTGTTCACCGGCGGTCTTGGCGCGCATTACGGTATTGAGGCTCTTGGTGCCACCGTTATCCCGGTTTCGGGCGGTAACTCGAGGCGACAGGTGATGATCATGCGCGATTTTGGTTCAACGGTGCTGCTTTCCACCCCATCCTATGCGCTGAACCTGGCCGATGCCATGGCTGATGCCGGTGTTACACCGGATGATTTTCAGCTGCGGGTCGGTATTCATGGTGCAGAGCCCTGGAGCGAGAACATGCGGGAAGAGGTGGAGCGCAAGCTTGGGATCAAGGCGGTGGATATCTACGGGCTTTCCGAAATTATCGGCCCCGGGGTTGCCATGGAATGTCTGCAGACGGAACGTGGTATGCATATCCTTGAGGATAACTTTCTGCCTGAAATTGTTGATCCGGATACCCTGGAACCGTTGCCCTACGGAGAGACCGGTGAGCTGGTCTTTACTACGCTCACCAAAGAGGCCTTTCCGCTGATCCGCTACCGGACCAAAGACATCTCCCGGTTGTTTTGCGAACCCTGCGCCTGTGGCCGTACCCTGGTCCGCATGGAAAAGGTCACCGGTCGAACCGACGACATGCTGATTATCCGCGGCGTTAACGTGTTTCCCTCCCAGGTCGAGCATGTGCTTATGGGTGTTGAGGGTGTTGAACCCCACTATCAGATCGAGGTGTCTCGAGAGGGGAGTCTGGATGTGATGTCGGTACTGGTTGAGATAAGCGAGAATATTTTTTCCGACGAGATTAAGGTTTTGGAGCAGTTAAGCAGGAAGATCCGGGCGGAACTCAAGGATATGCTTGGTATCACCGCCAAAATCAAGCTGGTGGAACCCCGCTCCATTCAACGTTCCGAGGGGAAGGCACAGCGCGTGATTGACCGGCGCAAAATCTAACCACAGGAGGTCGTATGCGTGTAGAGCAGATTGCGGTTTTTCTCGAGAACAAGTCGGGTCGTCTGGCGGAAATAACCCGTGTTCTGGCTGAAAATAATATCAATATCCGGGCGCTCTCTGTGGCCGATACAGCAGACTTTGGTATCTTGCGTCTCATTGTCGATAAGGTTGACCTGGCCAAGGACGTTCTTCGCAAAGGGGGATTTACCGTTGGCAAAACCAATGTGGTTGCCGTTGAAGTGCCGGACAGGACCGGTGGTCTTGCCAGTGTGCTTGAGGTGGTTACCGAGGCTGAGATCAATGTTGAGTACATGTATGCCTTTGTCAATAAAAGCGGCTCGGATGCGGTTTTGATCTTTCGTTTTGAAGAGATGGACAAGGCTATCGACGTGTTGCAGGAGAAGGGCTTTACCCTGTTGACCGGGGCTCAGATCTGCTCACTGTAGAACGTGGGTGGCCGTATCTGCGCAGATGCGGCTTGTACGTTCAGCAATGACGGGGATAATGATAACCAAAAGATGCTCCGAAGCACGCTCTGAGGCCGGTTAGCAGATGTGTGCCTGTTTGCGGATAACCCGGGGACGAGGGGTGTGACCTCAACGGGTAGTTGTTCAACCACTCCACATTGCAGCAGTGTACATTTTCATGTATGGGGTGCGGTCGCGGTCTGTTATTGCCTGCATGACCGTACTGCTGATTGGCAAAGGCATGCTCAGGCTCTGTGAAGAGCAATGTAATTAAAGTCTTTGACAACAGGCACCCGTTGGGTGACTGTTGATTTTGTTGCACCGTATGACTCTGGAGCTTTTCTTTCAATATCTCTTTGCCGGTATCACCTACGGTTCGCTGTACGCAATCGTTGCCATCGGATTTAACATCATCTACAACACCACGGGCATCATTAATTTTGCCCAGGGCGAATTTGTGATGCTTGGAGGGATGCTCTCTATCTCGCTGTTGCAGTTCATGCCGCTGGGAGCAGCGATTGCAGCGGCTGTGCTCATCACCATGCTCATCGGTGCGGCCATTGAGATGCTGTTTATCCGCTGGCTTGTCAATCCGTCGGTATTACGGCTGGTCATTATCACCATCGGCATTTCCATTCTTCTGCGTGAATCAGCTCTCCATATCTGGGGCGAGTCCATTCGCAGCCTGCCGTATTTTTACGGGAACGAAATTACGACCTTTTCTCTGGGGGGAGTCAATATCTCCCCGCAGGTACTTTGGGTCATCGCTGCCTGTGCCGTGATGATGGTGGGGTTGAACGTATTTTTCAAATCCACCTCCATCGGCCGGGAGATGCGTGCCTGTGCCGCCAACCGGACTGCAGCGCTGCTCTGCGGCATCAACAGTCGTAATATGGTGACGTTGAGTTTTATGCTCAGTGCCGGCATCGGAGCCCTGGCCGGCTGTGTGATGTCACCGATTACCTACACCCAGTACGATTCAGGCGCCTCTCTGGCGATTAAAGGGTTCACGGTTGCGATTTTAGGCGGCCTTGGCAACTCGATGGCAGCAGTGGCAGCCGGTCTGCTCTTAGGTGTTATCGAGGCTTTTTCCGTCACGGTTGTTCCGCTTGCCTTCCAGGACGCGATCACCATCACCATCCTGCTGATCATTCTCTTTGTGAAGCCCCATGGCATTTTCGGCTCCAGCGAGGCCGCCCGGCTGAAGGATTTTTAGATGAAAACCCGAAAGCTTCTCTCGTTGGCTGCGCTGGCTCTTCTGACAGCAGGTCTGCACCTGTTCACTGTTTTTTCCGGCACCCAATTTTATCTGGTTCAACTCACCATGGCCGCCTACTACGGGTTGGTGGTGATCGGCCTTGGGGTGATGATGGGCTATGCCGGGCAGATTTCCATCGGACATGCCGGTTTTTTTGCCATCGGCGGTTACCTGTCCGCGGCACTGACCACCAACGACCTCACACCGTTTGTTGCAACCGGAGGCATCCGGATTCTGGACAATCTGGGGCTGCTGGTGCACGGTCAGGATATCTTCGGAGCCGATCTGGTGACCGTGTCGCCCTGGGCTGCCTGTCTGTTTGCAGTGACGGTGGCGGCGCTGATAGCGTTGGTGATCGGTGGCCCGGTGCTGAAGCTCCGGGGCCATTATCTGGCCATGGCCACTTTAGGATTTGGTACCATTGTGTACCGGGTGTTCCTGGCGTCCCCCTATTTCGGAGAGGCTGACGGCATCTCCGAAGTCCCGGCTTTTCAACTGCTGCCGGCCACTGCTCTGTTTGGACCGCTGGTTATCAGCGGTGATTCCGCTTATCGGGTGCTGAACTATTACCTGGCCTGGGGTGTTCTTTTTGTCGGGATGGCGTTACTGCTTAATCTGATTGATTCCAGAGCCGGACGGGCGTTGCGTTCATTGCACAGCTCTGAGGAGGCTGCCGAGGCCTTTGGCGTTGATACAGCCCGCTGCAAAGTCCAGATCTTTGTGCTCAGTGCAATCTATGCGGCTGTGGCCGGAAGTCTGCTCACCCATTTCAACGGCGGCATCGGCCCCAACGAGGCCTCGGTTATGAAGTCGGTTCGGTATGTTGCACTGGTGGCGGTGGGTGGCATGACCAGTCTGTGGGGAACACTTCTCATGGGGGTGGGGCTCACCTTTCTCTCGTTGCGCGGTGTGTTTGGTGCGTTTGATGATGTGGTGTTCGGGGTGATCCTGATTGTGATCATGCTGTTTGCACCGGAAGGTATCCTGCGCGGGGTGTTCGGCCGGGTAGTGCAGCTCTTTCTGCCCGGGAGGCAGGTATGATCAGCAACAGTTCACACTCCGAACCCCTGCTTGTGCTGCAGAAGGTGTACAAGCAGTTCGGCGGCCTGCAGGCCATTAACAATGTTGGTTTTGCTGTACAGCCGGGGAGTATTAAAGCTGTCATCGGACCCAACGGTGCCGGTAAAACCACCCTGTTTAATCTGATTGCAGGCAACATGCCGGTCACGTCCGGAACGATCATCTTTCAGGGGCAGGAAATACGAGGAAAAAAACCCTATGAGATTGCCCGGATGGGCATGGCACGCACCTTTCAGAACATTAAACTGTTTCCTGGAATGACCGCTCTGGAATGTGTTATGGTCGGTCGGCATACGCAGAGCCGCGCCGGCTTTTGGGCCGGCCTCTTTTCCCTGCCGTGGACCTGGCAGGAAGAGCGAGCCATTCGGCACCGATCCATGGAGTTGCTTGAGATGCTTGCGATCGCCGACCTGGCCGATGTCGAGGTCTCCGGCCTGGCCTTTGGACAGCAACGGGCCGTGGAGATGGCGCGAGCCCTGGCTGCCGAACCCAGCCTGCTTCTCCTTGATGAACCGGCAGCCGGACTCAACATCTATGAGACCGCTGAGGTGGCCCGTCTGATCACAACGATTCGTGATATGGGCATTACTGTCCTGCTGGTGGAACATGACATGTCGCTGGTCATGGATGTCTCCGACGAGATCGTGGTTCTGAGTTTTGGCAGCAAGGTGGCGGAAGATACACCGCCCAAGATCCAGAAGAATGCTGACGTCATTAAAATTTACCTGGGAGAGGATGGGACAGCCTGATTCTGCTGCATCCCTCCATGACTGATTGTATGCTGCGAATACGTAATCTCGATGCCGGTTACGGGAAGTTACGGGTCCTGAAGAATATCTCGCTCCACGTGAAGCGTGGTGAGATTGTCACCATGATCGGTGCCAACGGGGCCGGGAAGAGTACCCTGCTCCACACCATTATTGGTTTGATCAGACCGATGAGGGGTGAGCTCAGTTTTCTCGGGCAGGCGTGCGATCGGATACCCGTGGGCCGGATTGTGGCCTCCGGCTGTGCACTGGTGCCGGAAGGGCGGCAGGTGTTTGCATCCATGTCAGTGGAAGAGAACCTGTTGCTCGGCGGGTATGTTTTGCAGAAAGAGAAAGGAAAGGCCGCTGTGCAGAAAGAGCTGGCGCGCCAGTATGCACTGTTTCCCCGGTTGAAAGAACGAAGCCGCCAACTGGCCGGTACACTGTCTGGAGGAGAGCAGCAGATGCTGGCCATGGCCCGGGCCCTGATGTCCCGGCCAAAGCTGGTTATGATGGATGAACCGTCGACCGGGCTGGCTCCGCTGATCATCCGCGATATCTTCGCCATCATCGGGCAGTTGCGCGCAGAGGGCAACACCGTGCTGTTGATCGAGCAGAATGCCAGGGCCGCCCTGACGATCGCCGACCGTGGATATGTGCTGGAGGTCGGTAAAATCATTGTGCAGGGCGCGGCAGCAGATCTCCTGACCAACTCCGATGTACAGCGGGCCTACTTAGGGCGGGAAAAAATAGAATAAAAGGCTGTTGTGTGGTCGGCAGACGTAGCAGCTGCCGGCTGACAAGTCTTGCAACCGCTGCCGGGGTACCGGGTAAGAAACTGTTTGTTTTTAGAAAATATCACACGATTGTACAATCTTAAAGCCAATCCGGCGGACTGAACCTATGTACTGGGAACCTGAACGAGAGTGTATGACCAGGGAGGACCTGGAGCAGCTTCAGTTGGAGCGACTTCAGTCCACGCTGTATCGCGTGGGCACCAATGTCCCCTTTTATAAGAAACGGTTTGATCAATGTAAGTTTAATTACGACGACATCCGATCTGTGGATGATCTTCGCCGGCTGCCGTTTACGGAAAAGCAGGATCTGCGTGACAACTATCCCTACGGGCTGTTTGCCGTACCGCTGCGGGATGTGATCCGGCTGCATTCTTCGTCGGGTACTTCCGGTCAGGCCACGGTGGTCGGCTATACAGGGAACGATATCCGCACCTGGTCGAATCTGGTGGCCCGGGTGGCGACTGCCGCCGGGGTCACGAAAAATGACGTCATCCAGATCGCCTTTGGTTACGGTCTTTTTACCGGCGGCTTTGGTTTGCATTACGGTTCCGAGCTCATCGGTGCCTCGGTTATCCCGATCTCTTCCGGAAACACCAACCGCCAGATTCAGATCATGCAGGACTTTAAAACCACGGCTCTGGTCTGTACCCCGTCCTATGCCCTGGTCATGGCGGATACCATGATGGAGATGGGCATTAATCCCAACGGGCTGGCGCTCCGTTACGGTCTGTTTGGCGGTGAGCCTTGGTCAGAGGCCATGCGGAGGGAGATCAACCAGAAGCTCGGTATTCTCGCCACAGACAACTATGGGCTGTCCGAGGTCATGGGGCCGGGTGTCTCGGGTGAATGTCAGGAGTGTAATGGTCTTCACATGAACGAAGATCATTTTCTTTTTGAAATCCTCGATCCTGACACCCTGGAACCGGTGCCCGAAGGTGAGGTGGGGGAGCTGGTGATCACCACCTTGACCAAAGAGGCGTTTCCCATGATCCGTTACCGGACCAGGGATCTGACCCGTTTAATCCCCGAACCCTGCCCCTGCGGCCGCACTTTGCGGCGAATGGAGCGTGTCATGGGGCGTTCCGATGACATGCTGATTATCAAGGGTGTCAACATCTTCCCGGTGCAGATTGAAAAGGTGCTGTTTGAGATTGAAGGCACTGAACCCCATTATCAGATCATCATCGAACGGGAAAATCATGCCGACAAGATGACGGTTCTGGTGGAGGTGATGGAGTCGATCTTCTTCGATGAGATGAAAAAACAGCGCCGGATGATTGATTTTATAAAGAGTCGTCTGGCCGCTGAGGTGGGGGTCCATGTTGATGTTAAACTGGTGGAGGAGAAGACGTTAGAGCGCTCCGAAGGAAAGGCCAAACGGGTCCTTGATAAAAGAAGACTGTAAAAAAGGGGACATCACAGAAAAAGATTGGACAACTGACGGAAAAAGATGCTTATGTGTGCAGTGGTCCGACTGCTCTTATGTATGTCGATGATGAAAATGGATGTGACGGCTTTGCAGACTGTTCTGTTGAAAACCGGTGTTCTTGTCTGCCCAATGGTGCCTGTTGTTCACAGGTGGAGTCGTTTTACTCTCAACGCAGGAAAAAGGTGAACTGTATGAAATCGTATCTATCGGGTCTCGTCGTGCTGCTCCTCGTGGTTGGCCCGGTTATGGCTGCAGATCAGCCGGTGGAGTTAAAGAGCGAAGAACAGAAGTTAAGCTATGCCATGGGACTTGATCTTGGCGAGTATTTCAAGGGGTTGGAGGAGAAATTCGACCTCAACGTGCTGCAGCAGGGGATTCATCACGGCTATACCGGGGAAAAACCGCTGCTGACGCCTGAGGAGGCGGCCACAGTGCAGCAGGACTTTGCCAAACGGCAGCAGGAGAAGCAGATCCAGAAGACAGCCGTCATGGTTCAGAAAAACCGGAAGGCGGCAGAAGAGTTTTTAAAGGCAAATAAAACAAAGGAAGGTGTCATTGAAACCAAGTCCGGCCTCCAGTACAAGGTGATTAAAAAGGGGACCGGTACCAAGCCTACTCCGGAGGACATCGTCAGAGTGCAGTACAAGGGAAGCCTGATTGACGGTAATGAATTCGACAGCTCCTACAAACGTAATGAGCCGGCAGAGTTTCAGGTCGGTCAGGTGATTGCCGGCTGGCAGGAGGCAATGCCGCTGATGCCGACAGGGTCAACCTTTGAGCTGTATATTCCACCGGATCTGGCATACGGTGACCGTGGTGCTCCACCGGTGATTGAGCCCGGTTCCATGCTTATATTCCAGGTTGAACTGCTTGAGATTCTGCCGCCGATGACCGAGGCTGAAAAGGAGAAGTAAGGTCTGTGTGCTCCATCATAAAAGAAGATCTTTTTTGAACATGAAGTCACCACAATGGATCATGGTTACCAAGAGATCACATCTGTCTTGCTTCGGAGGCAAGCTATGGGTGACGGTACAAAGAAAAAGAAGAAATGCTGTGAAGCATATCTGAAAAAAGGAACGATGTGTTCCAACTGTCCTCTGCAGGCTGAAGAGGACAAGAAGGACAAGAAGGACAAGAAGGACAAGAAGGACAAGAAGAAAGAGAAAAAAGAGAAGAAGGATAAGAAGAAGAGTATAAAGAAATAATTCCAACAGCGATGGTTTTTGGAGCCGGACATTCGTCAGAGTGTCCGGCTTTTTTTATATCGGCACCCGTTGTACAGGGCGTTGGTCCTGCCTCGTCTCTGCTGCGGTTATGCAGAGGCCTGCGAAAGGGTGGCCTGCAGCCCGCTGAGCAGCACAAATCTTCCCAAAGTATGCACTGTGCAGGGCAGGCAGGCAACGAACAGGGGGTTTGCGCATAAACCGCCGGACAGATATATCTCTTCCGGTTCATGGGCAAAGCGATAGGCATTGAGGGCAATACCGCGCACAAAGCCGGCCACAGCTTCGGCCTCAGAGGCGCCGGCAATGATTGCGTCGAAGATATGACTCATGCCGAGAACTCCGCAGGTAACGGAAAAACCAGTGGTCGGAGGGGAGATTGCAGCATAGTTGAGATTGTAATAGGTGGACAGCAGTTCGATTGTAAACCCCATGGAAGCGCCACACTCGGCGTTCCATCCCATATCCGCCACTTTGCCGTCGTGAAAGCGGACGAACTTGATATCACGGCTCCCGCAGTCAAGCAGGACAAAATCCGGCCGTTTGATCAGAGCATATCCGCCCCGGGCCAGCGCTGTCAGTTCGTTGATGCTGCGCCTGCTTCTCCGACCGGCATTATGGCCGGTGGCCAGGTCTGCCATAAAAGAAGAGGGCAGTTCTTTGGTGGGAATAATGCGGGGACCGTCTTTTTTGTCGGTGTCCAGGATCTTACTGTAGGAGGTACCAAAATCGGCTAACAGCATCAGGGTGTACGTGTCTTACGGCCCGGAACAATCCCGGAGAGTTCGAGGAAAGCCTCTATTTTCGCGCGCGTGGAGCTGGAGGGGGTAACATCGCAGTCCACAGCGATGGCTCGGGGATGTCTGTCTGCCAGACGTTTAGCCAGGGCTGATTTCGCGCAAAATGATTGCGAGAAAAAGACCATGGGAATGGACGGATCAACCACATGCTCCAGTTCGAGGTCTGCCGGAGTTTTGTTTTCCATGCATCGGGTCCAGCCAAAGACGTGGGTGGTCTCCGGAAAAAGATCAAGCAGGGCAAAATCCCGCGGCGGCACCCCCCAAAATCCGCAGCTTGGTTGACAGGGCGGGATCGGTGCGTGCGGTGCGGCAGACTGGACACCCTTGGTGATCCTGCTCACCTTTTCCATCAGCGGCATACGGCTGGTACAAAGCGGATACCCGAAAGAACGGGTGTCCTGGTTGCGGGTAGGGGTAACCGGCACATGGAGCAGATCAGCGAGGATGCCTGCAACATGGAGGGCGCAGTCGCACTTTCCCGGCCCGACATCAATATAGACGTGCTCAAGGGGGAGATGCAGGCTGTTGAGCAGAACAGTGCGTAAGATCGCGCAGTACACCCTGGGGATATAGGCCGCTGTCTGGTCGATGGGGGCCCGCACTTGCGGCTCATCAAGGTCAACGATGCGGTCGCCGTCACGGTTTATCTTTTCAATAATAGCCAGCGGTGGAACACCGACTATACCTATCAATCGGGACATATCAGGTATCCTCACGCAACAGCAGGAACACACCGAGGCTGCCGACCAGAAGATGTATGGGGAGTGCCGCAGCCAGGGGCGGTATGTAGTTTGCCCTAGCCAATGACTGTAAAATTGTATAGGCACCCCAGCAAAGGAAGGCCATACTGCAGCTGACCGGGACAGCCAGTGACAGATCCCGGCCCCATCTGCGGTAGATAATCAGCAGCATGGGCAGGCCGAGTAAAAGCAGCGGCAGGCCGAGCAGCGTGTAGGAGATGCGTCCGTAAAAGTCTGCCCACGCCTTGTTGCGGTCTTCTTTTGAATGGGCATCCTGTGTCTCTTTGTACAGTTGCACAAGGGAGAGCTCCATGGAGCGGTAGGCAGGCACAAAAAAATCCTCGGGTTGTTCAGGAAAAGTGAAACGCTGTTCCTGAAAGACCTTGGCGGAGTAACGGCCGTTGCCGACGGTATCCTGCACCTGGCCATTGTACAGGGTCCAGCCGTTCTCATCCCACAGTGCGGTCCGGGCGGCAATCAGTGTTTTTGTCGCATAGTCTTTCTGCCAGATCATATAGGAAAAGTTGTTGAATACATTTTTTTGCGGGTCAGGTCGCGAGAAGGAATAAAATCCGTCCTGGCCACGGTAATAGTAGCGGCCGTTACGGTAGATACCCAAAGGTGTCTTCCCCTTTACCTCGCGGTTCCAGATGTAGTTGGTGGTCGAGTTCGTACGGGGGAGCACGAATTGATCCATGGCAAGGAAGAGAAGAACACAGGCCAGGGTAGCTCCGATGATCGGTTTGACAATGGTTTTGAGCGGAATCCCGCAGGCCTTAAGAGCAATGAGCTCGTTGCTGTGGCTCAGCATTCCTAAGGTAACGACTCCGGCCAGAAGCAGACAGACCGGACTCATCATGTCGATGATAAAGGGGATATTGAACAGAAAATACTGGCCGATTAACGCGAAGGACTTACCTTTTTCTACGAAATTATCAATCTTTTCAAAGAAATCAATCAGCAGGTAGATGCTGATGAAACTGGTGAGAAGTAGACCGAGGTTACGAAAGAAATGCAGAAGAATGTAACGATGCAACAAGATCATGAAACAGCCGCGTACTCCATCGGGGTGGGAGAGTGGTGAACAGGCCACGGTTTGGCAAGGTATTGCTCGTGAAGTTGTACATCTGTTGTGTACCCTGTGGGCCGTGTTCAGTCAAGCAATAGAGAACAGGTTTGTGGCATGGATGCAGACCTTTATTCAAAAGACGTGCTTGCGCTTCTTGGTGTCTGTGTGTAAGCTTCGTCTTTCGTTTTTATTGGTGACGCATGACAGTTGACATGGGGAACGATTAAATGTTGGTGTTGTCTACTTTTACTCAGCACGGGGAAATCCTCCTGCCGGGTACAGCAACAGCGACAAAAAGATGGTGGATCCCCCTTTTTCGCCGGCCGATGGTTTTGCCTGGTCAGTGTTTTTTTCTTAAACGAAAACAAAGGTTCTGACCTTTGGTCTCGAATATGCAGAAACGACTTGAAAAAATTGCCGACAACAATATTACGCGCAGTGCCAGTAAAAATTCGGCGATAGCTCGTCTCAACGGCTTCTGGTCTGTCTTTGAACGAAGTGATACGGTTTTGATAGCCATTAACGCCGATCCGGATGCCATTGCCTCTGCCATGGCACTCAAGCGTTTACTCAGCTATCGGGTGCAGAGTGTGACCATCGGTCACCCCAATGAAATCCGCCGCCTCAACAACCTGACCATGGTGGACCGGTTGAAGGTTCCCATGGAACGGCTCCACACCCTGTCCGCCAAGGACTACAGCAAAAAAATCCTGCTCGATTCCCAGCCCAATCATCTTGCCTGCTTTGAAAGGATGACATTTGATGTGGTGATCGATCATCACCCGGTGACCACCGGCTGGGATGCGGCCTTTATCGATATTCGGCCCGAGTACGGTGCTGTCTCTTCCATGATGGTGGAGTACCTCAGAGCAGCCGGTATTAAGCCTTCAGTCGCCCTGGCTACTGCCCTGTTTTACGGGATCAAGGTTGATACCCAGAATTTTCAGAAGCACAATATGCAGATAGCGGATGGCATCAGTTTTCGTTATCTGTTTAACATCGCCAACCTGAACCTGGTGCGCAAGTTCGAGCTGACCGAACTGCGTCGCTCCGAGCTCCGGTACTTTCGTACCGCACTCAATGAACTCAAGGTCAGCAAGCGGCGGGCCTATGTGCACCTCGGCAAGGTGAGCACACCTGATATCCTGGTGATTATCGCTGATTTTTTTAATCGGGTAGAGGGGTTTGACTGGGTCATTGTTTCCGGTGTTCATGTGGAGAAGCTGGTGGTCATTTTTCGCTGTGACGGCTACCGAAAAAATGCCGGTAAGCTTGCCAAGACCACTTTCGGCCGCTTTGGTCCCGCCGGCGGGCACCGGGAGGCAGCGCGGGCGGAAACACCCATCAAGAATCTGGGGTTGCGTGAAAATCAGGAGTTCACAACAAATACGCTTATACGTCTTATTACTCAGCACGTTAAATAGTTTTTAACGGCACAGAGTGTCCCCCTATCGGTTTCGCATCGGAGTCGGCAGATATTCCTTGCACCTTACGGCAGGTAGAGCATATTATGGGGCTGTAATGCTCATCATGCATGGCGTTTGATGATCAGTGCCAAGTGCTGCGGCCGTTGAACGTAACGAATATTCTTTTGCACGGTGCCTTATGTATAGACCTTCGACTTTGGCGATGATTCTGGCAGGCGGGCGTGTCGATGAATTGGGCGTGCTGACTCACTATCGTCCCAAATCCGCTGTACCCTTCGGCGGTTTTGCCCGCGTTATTGATTTTCCACTCTCCAATCTGCTCCAGTCCGGGATTGAGCGGGTTGCCATTCTCAGTCAGTATCGTTCGTACTCTCTGATCAACCATATTGGTACCGGGGCCGCCTGGGACATGATCGGCCGTAATCGCGGTATCTCCATCCTGCCGCCGTTTAAAGATTACGACAACTCATACTGGTACCGAGGCTCTGCCGACGCAGTCTACCAGAACCTTGACTTCATTCAGTATCACGATCCGTCGGTTATCCTGATTCTCTCCGGCGACCATATCTATCAGATGGATTATCGCAAGATGATCCGTTACCATAACGAACAGGATGCTGATCTCACCGCTGCTTTTATTGAAGTGCCGCCGGAGTCTGCCTCTCGTTTCGGTGTGGCCGAAATTGCCGATGAAGGGCCGGTCGGCGGCCGGGTGCTCTCCTATGAAGAGAAACCAACCTCACCTAAGGGCTGCTGGGCTTCGCTCACCGTGTTCTGTTTCCGGCCGGAGGTGCTGTATAAAGAACTGGAAAAAAACCAACAGACCGACTCGTACGAGTTCGGCCGCGATATCATCCCGAAGATGATGGAGCAGCACTATAAGATCTGTGGCTACAAGTTTAACGGGTACTGGGGGTACACCCGTACCATTGATGAGTACTGGCAGACCTCGATGGATCTGCTCGGTCCGGAACCAAAGATCGATCTTGAGGCCTGGGGCCTTCGTACCAACCTGTGTCATCGGAATATCGGCGATCGTCAACCGGTGAAGATCGGGCCTCATGGGGTGCTCGACAACTCCATGGTCTACAACGGCAGTATTATTGAAGGGACTGTGCGCAACTCGATTATCTTCCCCGGCGTCCATGTCAAGGCCGGGGCAGAGGTCAACGATTCGATCATTTTTTTCGATAACATCATCCATCCTGGAGCCAAGTTACATCGCATGGTCAGTGACGTGAACACTGTGTTCAACCGTAACGTCCGTGTCGGTGCACCAAACTGCGAAAAGCCGAGTCGGATCACGGTCATCGGTTGGAACAACAATATTCCCGAAGACCAGCAGATCGGCTGCGGTTGCCGGGTCGATCCGCGAATAGCACCGGAGAAGTGGCCGAAAACAAAACTCGAAGATGGGGAGGAGCTGAGATGAGAGAAAGCGGTGATGCCCTTGTTCTTCTCCTGGCCGGCGGGATCGGTAGCCGGCTGAACCTGCTGGTCGGTCGTCGGGCCAAACCTGCTGTACCGTTTGGCGGTATTTACCGGATTATTGATTTCAGCCTGTCCAATGTGATGAACTCCGGTCTGACAAGGGTGGGCGTGCTGACCCAGTACAAGCCGTTGTCACTCATGGCGCACATTGGCGATGGTGCTGCCTGGGACTTTACCGGCCGTACCCGGGGCATCAAGATCCTGCCGCCCCGGACCGGTGAAAAAGACGCGGACTGGTATCAGGGCACCGCAGACGCCATCCGTCAGAATATTGATTTTATTCTTGCCAATCCCAGTGAACAGGTGGTTATCTTGTCCGGTGATCATATCTACCGGATGGACTTTGATGCCATGCTCTCCTATCACGAGCATAAACGGGCCGACATCACCATCGGCATGATGGTGGTCCCCAAAAAGGATATTCATCAGTTCGGTGCCGGCATCATTGACAATGAAAACCGGATCATCGACTGGGAAGAAAAACCCAAGGTACCGCGGACCAACCTCGCCTCCATGGGTATTTATGTGTTTGATACCGCCTACCTGCTCCGCACCCTGGCCCGGGATCGGCAAGAGGTGGATTTCGGTATGGATATCATCCCGCGGGCCATCAATGAAGACCGTGTCTATGCCTATCCCTTTTACGGCTACTGGCGCGATGTGGGGACAATCCAGTCCTATTGGGAAACCAATATGGATATTATCCGGGAAGATTCGGAATTTTCACCGGAGGAATGGGAGATCCGGCCCAATCCGGAATACGGCGACCACCCCATGGATCGGGCTCCGGCCCGCTTTCTGTCCGGCAGCAAGGTGAGTTCATCGCTTATCTCTGCAGGCTGTGTGATTGAAGGCACGGTCACCAACTCTGTGCTTTCACCGGGAGTATGGGTAGGGAAGGATGCAGTGGTCTCCAACTCCGTGGTCTTTGATGACTGCGTTATTGAAAAGAACGCGGTTGTTGATTTGGCGATTCTCGATAAACGGGTTCGGGTTGAAGCCGGTGCGGTGATTGGTTATGGTGACAACCTCACGGTGGTTAACCGGACATATCCCAAACATCTGTACACCGGTATCACCCTGATCGGCAAAGAGGCGCGCATTGCTCAGGATATGCGTATCGGTCGCAACTGCACAGTGAGTTTCGGGTACCATGAAGAGTCGTTTAATGGCAGCAAGGTGCTGGCAGACGGGCAATCGGCCTGAATAAGGCGAGGGATACTCTTTGTACAAAACAGCAGCCACAATTTGCGTCATTCACAGCTCATCAACAAACAGATAGAACATGCTCCAGTAGCTCAGTAGGATAGAGCACAGGATTCCTAATCCTGGTGCCGCAGGTTCGAATCCTGCCTGGAGCACCAATAAACAAGGGCCAAAGCTCAAAGAAACAGAGCTTTGGCCCTTTCTTTTTAATTG